>CAYYDM010000014.1:8417-39840 GCA_964470635.1 uncultured Clostridia bacterium
TTCATTACTTTAAGAATAAAAAAAATCTTTATCTATATATGCTAGATTATTCAATAGATTATTATAGTAAATTTTTTGATGAGTATTTTGAAAATCTAGATAAAAGTGATATTTTTGATATAATTAAAGAAATTAGCATAAAAAAATTGGAGCTATTCTCAGATTCGCCTATTATGTATGAGTTCATTGCGAAAGCTTTTGTCTCTTATCCAGAAGAATTAGAGGAAGACATTAGAAAAAGATATCTTGAGCTATTTAATAAAAGCTTTGGGAAGATAACTAGTAAGCTTGATATGAATAGATATAGAGAAGGAATAGATAAAAACAAGGCTCTGGAAGTGATTATGTTTACTCTAGATGGATTGTCAAATAAATATATTAAAGAATATAAGGGAAAAGAAGATAAACTCATGGCGAATGCTAAGGAATTAATGAATATATTTGATGAATACCTAGATATATTGAAGTGGGGAATATACCAATAAAAAGATTTGTGGCAATATGCTATTAATATTTAAGCTCAAGAAGGAGTAAAACCCATGAAAAAATATAAAAAGTTTTATATTGAAATTACAAATGTATGCAATCTTGCCTGTAGATTTTGTCCGCAAACAATAAGGCAGCCTGAATTCATGAAACTAGAAACCTTTAGCAAAATATTAGAACAAATAAAACCATATACCGATTATATATATTTTCACGTAAAAGGAGAGCCGCTCCTTCATCCAGAAATAGATAAGTTTTTGGATTTATGTTATGAAAAGGGCTTTAAAGTTAACGTAACTACAAATGGAACCCTAATAAATGAAGCTAAGGATAAAATACTAATGAAGCCAGCTCTGAGGCAGATTAACTTTTCATTACACAGTTTTGATGGAAATGAGGGGCTTCATAACAAGAACGAATATATTAACAGCATCCTTTCATTCGTAAAGGAAGTAATTGATAAAACTAATGTTTTAATTTCTTTAAGATTGTGGAATTTAGATAAAGATAATGAGACCAATCTACAAAGAAAAAGAAACAGACAACTGCTCGAAATAATTGAAAAAACATTTAACCTAGATTATAAAATTGAAGAAAAAGTAATTCCAAGCAGGGGAATTAAAATAGCTGATAGAGTATATTTAAACCAAGATATTGAATTCAAGTGGCCTGACTTAAAAGAACCAGAAGATGAAGGCAGGGGTTTTTGTTATGGTCTTAGAAATCAGGCAGCCATATTAGTAGACGGAACAGTAGTACCTTGTTGTCTTGATGGAGAAGGAATAATTAATCTTGGAAATATAAATAAGACTCATTTTTCTGAAATAATAGAAAGTGACAGGGCTAAAAATATAATCAATGGCTTTTCAAGGAGAGAAGCAGTTGAGGAATTATGCAGAAAGTGTGGTTATAGAAAAAAATTTGGTGTCTAGTAACTATAGGAGAAGATAAATGAAATATAATAAAACATTAGAGGGAATTTTTTTGAAAAGGCCCAATAGATTTATTGCACAGGTATTAATAGATGGAAAAGAAGAAACAGTACATGTAAAAAACACTGGAAGATGTAAAGAATTATTGGCACCAGGGGTCAAGGTCATTTTAGAGGATTGCTCCTATAATCCAGGTAGAAAGACAAGATATTCACTTATTGCTGTTTGGAAGGGAGATATGCTAGTCAACATGGATTCTCAAGTGCCTAATGCTGCAGTATTTGAGGCATTGAAAGAAGGAAAGATTAGAGGCTTTGAAGACATATCATATTTAAAGAGAGAAGTTACCTTTGGAAAATCAAGGTATGATATATACTTTGAATCTAAAAATCAAAAAGGCTTCATTGAAATAAAAGGTGTTACATTAGAAAGCAATGACATCTCCATGTTTCCCGATGCACCAACTGAAAGAGGTGCTAAGCATGTGCTAGAAATGATAGAAGCAGTTAAGCAGGGGTATAGGGGAATACTGTTCTTTTTGATACAAATGAAAGGTCCCAGAGTGTTCAGGTTAAATTGGCAAATGGATAGAGTTTTTTCAGAAGCAGTTAAGTTAGCAAGTAAAAATGGAGTGGAGATATTGGCTTATGATTCTGTTATATTGGATAATAGTATTATTATAGATAAGCCTGTTAAAATAGAAATTTGTGGATTTTAATTCCATAAGCCATGCAATCAACCATAATACAATTACAGGGACAGGTACCAATTATTTAAATCGGTAAACCTGTTCTTTTGATTTATAAGGGAATATTTCAATAGATGATTAAATGCTTATGGTGGCCAGATATCAGTATGACTAAGATGAATAATCCAATAGAAGGAAGTAGCATTGGAACACACTAGTTATTATGTCGTTAAATGGTTACTTATGATAAAATTAACGGTACTATTGCTAACCATGATTTTCTAGATCCATTTTTTCAAATATAGTTATTGACTTACATTCACGGCTGCTTAATGAGAGATTTGATAAAAGCTTGTAATAGTAAAAAATTGGAACGCCAAAACCACTATAAACTATAGTACAATCTTATTACTATCTAAATTCAAAAGCATTAGCTGGTAGAGGTAAATGGTACAAGCTGTTTGCAAATCAATTTCTATAGGTTGAGTATATTTGGATTTAGGTAAAATAAAAAGTTAGGGGTGAACTAAGAAAATGACAAAGCTATTAAAGCAATGGAATAAATTGAGTTTAGTCAAGCGAATTATTGTCGGATTGATTGTAGGTATTGTTTTAGCTGTTACAGTTCCTAATGCAGCAAAGCCAATAGGCATTTTCGGTTCATTATTTGTAGGCGGTTTAAAGGCTGTTGCACCTATATTAGTATTTTTCTTAGTAATGTCTGCTATTTCCCAACACAAGAGTGGTCAAAAAACTAATATGAAATCAATAATTGTTCTTTATCTTCTAGGAACATTTTTAGCAGGTCTTACTGCTGTTATAGCAAGTTTTATGTTTCCAGTATCATTAGTACTTGGATCAGGTGTTGAGAATGTAACACCACCAGGAGGAATTTCTGAGGTACTAAAAGCATTATTGATGAATATAGTTGATAACCCAATAAAAGCACTTTTTAATGCAAACTACATTGGTATTTTAGTTTGGGCAGTACTTCTTGGCCTTGCATTAAAAAATGCACATGAAACTACAAAAACAATGATAAGTAATTTTTCAGATGCATTATCTCAAGTCGTAAAATGGGTAATCAGTCTTGCACCCCTTGGTATTATGGGTCTAGTATTTGACACAATAGCTACGAATGGTATTGGGTCTTTGTTGAATTACGGACAACTACTTCTTTTATTAATCGGCAGTATGATTTTTGTGGCGCTTGTTGTAAATCCCATTATCGTATTTATTAAAATTCGTCAGAATCCATATCCACTTGTATTTAAGTGTTTAAAGGATAGCGGTATCACAGCATTTTTTACACGTAGTTCAGCTGCCAATATTCCAGTGAATATGAATTTGTGCGAAGAACTAGGCTTGGATAAGGACACTTACTCAGTATCTATACCACTTGGTGCTACTATAAATATGGCTGGTGCAGCCATTACAATATCTGTACTAACACTTGCAGCAGTTAATACACTAGGCATTAAAGTAGATATAGGTACTGCATTAATCCTTAGCTTGCTTTCAACTGTAAGTGCTTGTGGAGCTTCTGGAGTAGCTGGGGGTTCATTGCTACTGATTCCTCTTGCATGTAGCATGTTTGGTATTCCAAATGATGTAGCAATGCAAGTAGTTGGTGTAGGCTTTGTTATAGGAGTTATTCAAGACTCTTGCGAAACTGCACTTAATTCATCAACGGACGTACTTTTAACTGCTGTTTCTGAATTTAGTCAGTGGATAAAAGAAGGGAAAGAAATAGCTATTTCTAGAAAAACAAAAAAGAGTGTTTAGATATCTAATGAAGCCCTCACATATTGGTCTTGAAAAGCTTAGCCATGTACTAAGAATATTAGAAACAATCCTATTAAGAATAAAGCGGCCAGATTCAATAGTGACATTTGAGTAAATAATAATAGAGAGCTAAAAGGCTCTCTATTATTATTTCATGGTTCTCATTCTATATGCATTCATAGCAGTAACTCCAAGCTTATCTAAAAGCTTTGAGTTAGTATAAGCACCTACCACTGCACCTATTCCAGGGATTATTTGCAAAAGCTTAGCTATATCTATATAATCCCTGTATTCCTGCTGAAATTCTCTCCAGTCAAAAAGGTTTATATCTCTAGGAAGAGTTTTAGAATATTCTTCCCAATTTTCTATTTCATAAAATACCTTGTTTACTATAGCTTGGCTAGAGAAAGCAAGCTGAAATATCTTAAGAATATACAATCTTTCTTTATAGTCTGTAACATTAAAACCATAAATAGCTGCAATATCATATAAAAACTTTATCTTGATGCTAAGAAGCAGTGGGAAATCGGCAAGAGCCATTAAAAAGCCACCAGCTCCAGTACCAGCACCTTCCAACATAGCAGTTTTTTTATAAAAATCTATTTTTTCTCTAACCAGTTTTTCTCTTTCCTCAAGAGACATTGTAAAAGGATAAGACTTTTTAGTTATAAATTGGGAGCCTGACAATACAATTTTAACCATGTTTTTTATAGCAGAAGTGATAATTTCATGATATTTATCAGGTAGCACACTATTAATCTTATTTTGTACTCCCTTTGAAGCCCTATTTATCATGGAGGGCTTTTTTATCATTTTTCTCTTCCACTGATTCAATCCTTTTACTGCATCCATATAATACCTATCCATTTTTATCACCGACTTCTAAAAGTATAATCAAAGTAAAAGAAAATCCTATTAATAGACTACAATATTTTGCTCTTTTAGTACATAAAAAATCTACAGCTAGATTGGAATGAAAGCATTTTCTTTTGATGTACTTAGGAAGCTAAAGAGCCTTATTTAATATTCAAATACAATAATGATAAAATATTAGATATAATATAGTTATTATATATTTCCGATACTTTTAAAATGTATAAATAAAATGGTGGTGCTTGATATGAACGAAAACATAAACATATTAGTAGTAGAAGATGATACAGATATAAATAATTTACTGTGTAAAATATTAAGTAAGCAAGGCTATAGCGTAAGAGCAGCTTTTTCAGGTTCTGAAGCTAGGATGTGTCTTGAACATTATGATTTTCAACTTGTTTTATTGGACTTAATGCTTCCTGCCATATCAGGAGAAGAGATAATTTCACAAATAAGAAAAATTAAAACAATGCCTATTATAGTTATTTCTGCAAAGTTGGGACAGGATACAAAGATAGAAGTATTAAAACTTGGGGCTGATGACTTTATTTCAAAACCCTTTGATGTCAATGAAGTATTAGCAAGAGTCGAGGCTCAGCTAAGACGATATATGGTGTTTTCTAATGTATCTGAAAAGCAAAGTGTTCTAAAGTATAACGATTTAACTTTAAACCTTGAAACAGTAGAAGTAAAGGTCAGAGAGCAGAAGATTACTTTAACAGCAAGAGAATTCGCAATATTGGAGCTAATGATGTCATATCCAAATAAGGTTTTTACAAAGGCTAACTTATTTGAACGTGTTTGGAACGAGGAATTTTTAGGTGATGATAATACGGTAAATGTGCATATAAGCAACCTTCGGTCAAAACTAGCCAAAGTAGCCCCAGATACAGAATATATCAGAACAGTATGGGGGATTGGATTTAAGATAGGAGAATAAACTTAAGACTTTCTTAAGTTTTTCTTTATTGTATCTTGTAGATTATGTTTTAATATATAATCATACAAGAAAAAGGAGGTTGACCTATAAGTGGTTGAGACAGTATTGAAGACGAAAAACATCACAAAGAAATACAATAGCCATATTGCTGTAAACAATGTTAACATTGATGTAAAACAAGGAGATATATATGGACTTGTAGGTAAAAATGGAGCGGGCAAAACAACTTTGCTTAGAACTATAAGCGGACTTACAATGCCATCAAATGGAGAAATAGAGATGTTTCATGAAACATCTAAAGATGGGCTAAACAAAGCAAGAAAGAGGACAGGGTGTATAATTGAAACTCCAAGCTTTTTCCCATACTTATCTGCAAGGAAAAATCTTGAGTACTATAGAATGCAAAAAGGTATTGTAGAGAAAAATTGTGTAGATGATGCTCTTAAAGCAGTAGGACTCGAGGATACGGGAAGGAAGAAATTTAAAAACTTTTCTCTTGGAATGAAGCAACGCTTAGGATTAGCATTTGCAATAATGGGAAGCCCAGATTTACTTATTCTAGATGAACCTATAAATGGACTTGATCCAACTGGAATTGTAGAAATTAGAGAGTTATTACTAAAGCTTAATAGAGAAAGAAACATAACAATAATTATTTCAAGTCATATATTAGGAGAACTTTCTCAAATTGCAACAGTTTATGGTTTTATTCATAAGGGTGAGCTTGTAGAGCAAATATCATCAAAGGAACTAGAAGAAAAGTGTAGGAGTTGCTTGTCAATTAAGGTAAATGACACCGGAAAAGCTACAGTTATTATTGAAAATCAGCTAGATTGCAGTAAATATGAAGTACTTAATAATAATGAAATAAGATTGTATGAATATATAGATACTCCAGAAATAGTTGCAAAAGCTCTTATAAATGGTGGAGTCATGATATCTTCAATTAATCAGGTTGGCGCAAATTTAGAAAACTATTTTATCGATTTAATTGGAGGTGTTCATAATGATTAATTATATAAGAGCAGAGCTTTATAGAAGTTTTAAACGACTTTATTTCTGGAATCTTGTAGGGATAATATCTATACTAGCATTGTTAGTTAATACTTTTGTTGTTGTACCAAATGCTAATTTTGAGCTGCTACTTATAATGGGAATTCAAATGCTTGGTGTACCAGTTTTTTTAGTATTCATGATAATTGACATGGTGACAGGAGAGGAAATAAAGAATCTGACATTGAAGAATGTTGTGGCATTTGGTATTTCAAGAAACAAGTTAGTTTTATCAAAAATAATTGTTACTGTTATTCTATCCTTTATAGCGGCTATTATAATATTAACTGTTTTTTTAGGTAGTGGAGCAATGTTGTTTGGAGTTAAAGATGTTCCTTTAGATTTATTTAAGGATTTTCTACTAAGGCTATTGGCTGCAATTCCATTATGGATTGGTGCTATATCAGTGGGGACTCTAATGAGCTTTGTTTTTACCAACTATACATTATGTGGTTTTGTATATGCGGGAGCATTTGTTGTAACAGGACCTATTTTACAGTTACTTTCAACATTTGTTTCTGATAAATTTATATATGTTCATAATATTTTAATTACAACGCATCTGAAAAGCTTAGGTGCTCAAACGGTGACTAATAATGATTTGATTTCCGCAGTTATAACAGGGATTATATATTCAGTAGTATTTATAATTCTTAGCATGATGTGTTTAAGTAAAAAAGAAGTTAAGTAAAGACGGTGAGAATTCATGCGCATAAATGTTATTATTGGAATACTTTTAATTTTAACGGGTGTTATTGTTTATCTTGCAGGTACAATGCAAGAAAATAATAGATAGTAGATTAGTTTTGTAAATTCAATATTACTTTATATAAAAAGGATGGTGAGCTTTATGGAAACTTTAATAATTGTTTTTCTTGTAGCTATAGCAGGCATATTTGCCATCCTTTATTTTTTATCGAGAAAAGAGATTAATGGCATAACAAGTCAACTGAATAATATTAATGGAATTAATACTAACTCAAAAATATTGCTTTCTTCGCCAAACAAAGCGATAGAAAAGTTAGCTATAGAAATAAATAAGGCCTTAGAGGAAAAACAAAAATCAGAAATTGAGCATAAGAAGATGGACATGGAGCTTAGACAGGCTATTGCAAATATGTCTCATGATTTACGGACTCCTCTTACATCTATAATGGGATATATACAGCTTATAGAGGATGACAGTTTATCTAGCCATGAGAAGAAAGAATATACCGACATAATTAAAAGAAGAGCTGAATCATTGCAAACTCTAATATCTAGTTTTTATGATTTATCAAGACTTGAAGCTAAGGAATACAAATTTGAGCTTAATTCATTGAACTTAAAGAATATAATATATGATTTAATGGCTTCCTTCTATAAGGATTTTTCAAGCAAGAATATAGAGCCTGTTATTGATGTAGATGAAAAAGCTTATTTAGTCATTGCCGATGAAAACGCAGTAAAAAGAATCTTTTCAAATCTAATACAGAATGCTTTAAAATATGGAAATGATTTTGTTTCTATATCACTAAAGAAGTATAAGGGCTATGTTGTGACAACTTTTACAAATGATGCGCCTAACCTAAGTGAGGAAGATGCAAGTCATCTGTTTGAGCGATTTTTTACAGTTGATCGTACAAGGAGTGGGAAAAGCACTGGGCTTGGCCTTGCCATAACAAAACAATTAGTTGAGCAAATGGGGCATAAAATTTCTGTAGACTTATGTGATAGTAAGCTTAGTATTATAATAAAGTGGAAAGTAAAGTAAATTACTAAAGGTTAAAGCAGTTTCGAAACACAAATTTGTTCCTCCCTTTGGTTATAAAGAATGAGTCAAAGGATAACCCTTTGACTCATTAATTTATTACTTAGTGTAATTATCGAAATAACCTTGGATATATACAATTGGCGTTCCTTTATCTCCACTACCTGAAGTTAAATCGCAAAGTGAACCAATAAGGTCTGTAAGTCTTCTAGGAGTAGTACCTTGCGCTTCCATAGCCCCTACAAGGTTTGATTCTTTATTTTTAATATGTTCAGAAATAGCTTTTTTAAGCTCTTCCCCTCTTAAATCTGCAAAGTTATTATCTGCAAGATACTTTAGTTTTATTTCATTAGGTGTACCTTCAAGCCCTTTAGTATGAGCTGGGGACACTACAGGGTCTGCAAGCTCCCAAATCTTACCTACAGGATCTTTAAAGGCTCCATCTCCATAAATCATAACCTCAATAGTTTTTCCAGTTCTCTCTTTAATCATGGCTTGAATACTATCAACAACAGGTTGGCAGTCCCTTGGGAAAAGCTTTATGCTTTCTTCTGTTGCTTTATTTGAGCCTAAAAGACCATACTTTTCGTTATAGCCGCTACCGTCAATAGAAGAAGTTAAAATATCATCAAGACCGTAAATTTTCTTTCCACCATTTTCTTTTAATATTCTTTTGGTCCTAAATCTTGTGTGAATATCACATGTAAGAACACTTGTCGTATAATTTAAAATAGTCTTTGGATTATTTGAGAATATGATTTCACATTCTGCACCATATTCTGTGATTAAAGATTTATAATAATCTATATAATCAACACCAGTAAAAGTATGTTTGTTGTATCCAAAATGGTTACGGAATTCACTTTCTGTTAAAACATCAGTCCAAGGATTAACGCCCTTTTCATCAAGTAAATCTATATCTACTAAATGGTTACCTACTTCATCAGATGGATATTGGAGCATTAATACTATTTTTTTTGCTTTTTTTGCAATGCCACGAAGACAAATGGCAAAACGGTTACGGCTTAAAATAGGGAATATTACCGCAATAGTATCTTCTCCAAATTTTGAATGCACATCTTTTGAAATGGCATCAATGGTTGCATAGTTACCTTGAGTACGAGCAACTACAGATTCAGTTATTGCAACTATATCTTTATCATTTATTGAAAAACCTTCTATATCTGAAGCCTTTAATATACTGTCTACAACGATTTCTGATATATTGTCTCCTTCTTTAACAATTGGAGCTCGAAGACCCCTAACAACAGTTCCAACTACTCTTTCCATTTCAATCTCTCCTTAAATTCATATTTTAGAAGAAATATTTATCCTTCATTTGTAATATACAACATTTTATGATATAAGTAAAATAAATAGAATTGATACTAGATATAAGGAGTGCTTATATGTCAATCAAATTGGATTTATATAAAATTTTCTGCGAAGTAGCTAAATATAATAACTTTTCTAAGGCAGCAAAATCTCTTTATATGACACAGCCAGCCATTAGTCAAGCAATCATGCAGCTTGAAAATGAATTAGATGTACGACTTTTTACTAGAACACCAAAGGGTGTTATTCTTACAAATGAAGGAAAGCTCTTGTTTGAGTATGCAAATTCAGCTATTAATTTAATTGACGTAGGGGAAAAAAAGCTTATGGAAACCAAAAACCTAATGGTAGGAGATCTGAAAATAGGAGTAGGGGATACTATCTCACGCTATTTTTTACTGCCTTATCTAGAAAAATTTCATAATCAATATCCTAATATTAAATTTAAAATCATTAATCGTACAACTATAGAACTTTGTACGTTACTAAAATCCGGAGAAATCGATATTGCAATATGCAACCTGCCTATTGAAGATTCTTCTATTGAAGTAAAGGAACTGCTGATTATTCATGATATTTTTGTCTGTGGTGATAAGTACAAAGATAAGTCATCTATGCCTTTGAGCTTTGAGGAATTAACAGAGTTTCCATTGATATTACTTGAATCTAAGTCAAACTCAAGGCAGTATGTGGAGAAATATATATTATCAAAAGGTGTGAAAATCGAGCCAGAAATTGAGCTTGGCTCCCATGAACTATTATTAGAATTTGCAAAGATTAACTTAGGCATATCCTGTGTTATTAGGGAATTTTCATATGAATATTTGCAAAAAGGCTTACTTCATGAGGTGAAATTAATTGAAGAAATCCCAGAGAGAAGTATAGGCGTTTGTTCCTTAAAAAGTGTATCTCTCTCACCTTCTTCCACAAAATTTGTAGAGTTATTAGAAGATGAGAGATATATTTAAAATAGTAAAAAATTTCTACGCAGAAGTTCTAAGTCCTTTATTTGAATTTGGTGTAGTTGGACTTTTAGGTGTAAAACTATTATTGATTACAAAACTTAAATCCTTAGCTTCATTAAAATACTGCTGCTCATTAAAGGGGCTTAGCCTGTTATATATAACTCCAGCCATTGGATTATGAAGCTTGTTATAGTAATAATATATTTCATTAGCCAGCACAGGTGTAGAATATTCTCTTCCTTGAAGCTTAAAGCTTGATGCATAGGGCTCAAAGAGATGTATATATTCTGGTGGGATATATACTAATGTATCTTTATTAAGATGTTTAACACAATTTATTTTTTTCGCTTCTTCAGAATTACTGTACCAGTGTTTTTTTGCTACTGTACAATTATAGCTGCAGTAGGAGTTTGCTAGTATTGCATAATTGTATTTTTGAGGCAGCTCCTCTAGTCTACTTAATGCTCTATTAAAGGGAAAATGAAGTACAATTTTATCATACATTGAATAGTCATTTTCAGCTATATCATTTGCACTTAGAGTCTTAGTTATGGAAGCGACTACATTATAGTTTGAATCTTTATTTTTTATATTTAATGCAAGCTGATCATTATTTACTACAAAGTCTTTAATCCCCAATTTAAAATAATAATCCAGTTTTTCTATTGGAATTGGTTCAGTTTCCTGAAACAGTATAGAAGGCCTATAGCCTCTTCTTATCATTTCTTCTATTATTTTAGTATATTCATCTCTAGACTCAGGCACCTTATAAGTCCAACCATTTACATTTACATTTTCCACATGGCTCCTAGCATTTATGCCATCTTCCTTGAAAGGAGATAAAAACAAAAACTCAATCCAGTTTTTATCTATATTATTATCCAAAAAGTTTAAGAGCTCTATATCGAAGTTGAAGGGTATTTCAAATTTTTTCATAGTAATCATCCTTCCTATTAACTATTTAAAGGACTCACAAAATCCATAATGTTTTGACATTAAAAAGCTACTATAACATTTTATTACTTTTAATGAAATTTGCAATAGTGTGTTAGAAGAAAATAATCCATAATTAAACAAAAACTCCTTCTTAATAGAACTATAGTTCATAAAAGAAGGAGCTTTAAAACAACTCATATTATATTAATTCTAATTTTCACCATCAAAATATCTATAAAGTACCTTTACAAATTCAGGTATTGTCTTCTGAGCAGAGATACCTTTTGCTCTGCGTTCAAAGTCTAATTCTCTTTCCAAGGATTTTAGTCCATAATTAATTAGCTGATTAGATTCAATCTTTATTCCAGTTGCATAATAATACAAATCCTTCAGAATAGCTAATGCTTCTTCATTGTCTATTAATGCAAAGGATGAAAATAGACAGAAGCCTAGGTTTTCTAGCATAATAATTTTACTATAGAGCAGCTCTAAATCACTGATATCATCAAATTTTTTCTTCATGGAGAGCTTTATGTTAAAGTCTTTTTCTTCTGTTGTGGAAGGTCTTGAAACCATAGGCAAAAGCTCTGACTTTTCACTGTAAAGCTTATATATGCCTTGGGTTCTGCTGCCTATTACTCTACCAGTGATGTTTAACTCTTCTACATCTGACAATAGCTTCATTAGGATTTCCTTAGTTCCTGTGATGTTTTCTGCCTTTAAATAAAGAGCACATGCAAATATAAGCTCTATAGAATCCAAACCTAATTCAAATGCACCTTTATTAAATTCCTTTGTAAAAGCCATATCATCTATATCAAATATTCCCTTTAATGCTGCATAGGCTTCACTTTCTGCTGGCGATGAAAACATATTGTCATGGCTATTACTATGTCTATTCAAACACCCTATAACACATAAGGGAGCACAGGTTCTATTTATTTTTTTATCAAGGATTTTGGTAGTGGCTTTTTTCTCTTTCTTTTTAAATTGTATATTCCTACCATCCTTTAGCATTTTCATCAGCGTTATAGAACCATAGCCTGGTAAGGCTCCACCACAAATAGGGTCTCCTACTATAATCTTTCCTAACTTTTTTGCCTCTTTTCTTAAGCTTTCTTTATTAGCCACACTACTATTAAAATAGTTATCTGATTGTACTACAATAGCCTTTAGCCCCTTGCTTCCAAAAATATCACCAAAGCATCCCCTAGAGCAGTAATATACAGGCTCTCCCTCTGGATAAGTACTAAATGTAGTGCTTAAAGGAAGTTGAGCTTCTCCGCTAGGTCCTATACCTACTATGCCAGAATTGCTTCCATAAATATTTCTAAGATAATCTATAGTATTACTCACTTTTAAGTTTTTCAGGTTATTTTCGTAGGAAATTCTACACCCATCAGAATTTATAGTTATTACAGCATTTTTGTCTTTGCTTTTTCCTTTTATAATCACAGCAGCCACATCCAAAGATGCAAGCTTCTGTGCTATAGCTCCAGTAATATTATTTACTTGTAAGCCTTTTTCTCTCTGAGCTTTAGTAGCTAAGACAATTCTTCCAGTACTAGGTACATTAGTCCCTGTAAATAATCCAGGAGCCATGACTATTACATTATCTTCATCAAATCTATCTGTATTTTCTCTTACATTTTTCTCAACTAAATATCCAGCAAGACCTCTTCCATAATGCCCTATAGAATTCAAATCATAATTTTCTATTAGGATATTTTCATGAGATAAATCTATGGTGTAGAGCTTCTTCATTATTTGACCCCCTTATATATCTATAGCTTTCTATTAGCTCTTTACTATATTTACTTTTAGCATTTATACAAAAATCTTTGTAGCTCTCATCGTCTACAACTTCTCCATCCTTCATGACTATAATCCTATCCCAATATCCATCGAAAAGCTCTATATTATGTACTATTGTGATTAATGTTGTACCATGCTTAAGCCTTATATTGCTAAAGCTCTTAAATATATCTCTGCTGCTTTCGTCGTCTAGCATAGATGTGCATTCATCTGCAATAATTATTTTAGGATTAGGAATTAATGCTCTTGTAATGGCAGCTTTTTGACGTTGACCGCCACTTAAAGTGGATACCTTTTTATCTAGCAGAGAGTGTAATCTTGGATCTACTAGGCTCAAGGCTTTATCTATACTTATATACTCTCTTTTGTGTCTTCTGCAAATTTTAATAGGCTCTTCTAGCTCAGCTCTGAGACTTCTTTCAGATTCCAAAGAACTATAAGGATCTTGAAATATATATTGAATATCTGCACATATATCAAAGGCCCTTTTTCTTAAAGGCATTAGGGGGGCTTCCTTGTATAATATTTGACCTTCATCTAAGCAATCTAATCCTATTATGGTTTTAGCTAAGGTTGTTTTCCCACTTCCGCTTTCTCCAATGATTGCTGCCATTTCTCCTTCTTTAAAGGCTAAATTTATGTTATGTAATATTTTTTTACTTCCGTAGGATTTATTTAGGTCTACTATCTTAAGCAATTTCCATTCCTCCTAAATGTTGATTACTCTATTACAGATATTTTGTAAAAAGCCTTCGTCGTGAGAGACTATAATTATTGTTAATGTGTTTTCAATATATTTAAGAAATTCAATTATAGTTTTTAATGTTATAAAGTCTAAGGCTGAGGAGGGTTCATCTAATATTAATATTCTAGGCTCTTTTATATAACAAAGCATCAACAAGACTCTTTGCTTCATACCACCGCTTAGCTCATAGGAATATTTTTTTAAGACGTCTTCATTAAGATTTAAAGCTTTTAATATTTCTATAGCTTTATTACGTTCATAACTTAGCTTATTTCCTTTTAGGGTTAACTTTAGATGGTCTTCTACAGAGATACTAGGATTTAGTGCATCCTGAGAAAATTGGGGCATGTAACTGATATATGAGAATTTCTCCCTTTTCCAAGATTTAAGCTCTCGCCCTAGAAGCAGGCATTTTTCATATTCAATAGATCCAGGAAAGTCTACGGAAAAAAGGGAGTTTAATAGAGATGTTTTCCCACAGCCACTTTTTCCCATTATTCCAACAAATTCACCTTCGTATATTTCAATATCCTTATATGCAAAAGTCTTTCCATCTTTATATGTTATTTTATAATTTTTTAAGTCCAGTATTTTTTGTGTGCTCATAATATCCTACCTTTCTTCAAAGGTTAAGCAGCTTAGTGAAACTATAAATATGCATATACAGAATACTGGCGGGAGCAAATACCAAAGATAAACACCATCATAGAATACTCCTTCGTAATCTATCGCTGTTTTTATCATCTTTCCCCAAGTCTTTATTAGAGGGTCGCCTATTCCAAAATATGATAAAGTAGTTTCATATACAGCAGCCTTGCTACATTGAAGTATGAACATAGTGGCAAGTATAGGCTTTATGTCATACCATAGTTTTTTAAATAAATCGAAAATATTTCCCTTTAGAAGAAGAGTATATTTAACTTTATTTTTGTCAATTACAGACATAAGCCTTGATCTTATTATTCTAAAGACTCTACCCCATGAAAAAAACACAATGGCATATAATGTGTTCTCTAAAGAGGGCTTAGCAAAGGTAGCGAAAAACAGTATTATAATTATTTCAGGAATCATTAAAAACATGTCTGAAATTCTTAGAATGGCTTTATCTATAAAGCCTTTATAATACACAGCTATAACAGCCAATAGACTTCCTAAAACGGTACTACAAAGCCCTGAAACTAAGGATATAGTTATAGTTATTCTAAATCCATTTAAAAGCAATGTATATAAGTCATGTCCCATTTCCCCGGTTCCTAGTAAGTGCTTTATAGAAGGAGACAGTAAGGTCTCGAAGCTAAAGTCTGTGACTTGGTAAGGAGATAAAATGGGACTTAATATTGCTATAATTAAAAATATAACTAAAATCCAAAATGAAACTTTTTTTAAATACATATTTAGTACCTCGTTTTAAACTTTTTCAAAAGGGATTCAAAGACTATAGTTACGAAAAGCCCATAAAAAGCTATTAATAGCAATATCCCTTGCATCAATGGATAATCTCTGCTAGAGGCTGCTATTTTCAAAAGCTGACCCATTCCAGGATATGAAAAAATAGATTCTACAAAAATAGATCCTGTGATAGCATATATAAATTGTATATTAAGCTTACCAAGCATCTCGGGAATCATGTTGTAAAATATATACTTTTTCTTTATATCCTTTGGCTCTATATTTAAATAATTGGCCATTAAAGTATAGTTTTCCTTATTTATTTTCTTTGCGCTGTTGTAAGCCATTATATATAGTGGTGGTATTTCACCGATTACTAGAGCCATTAATGGAAGAAATGAATGTTTTAGTACGTCCATATAAAAGTCTTTGGTAAAAAACTCAATTCCTACAGTATAGGCTCCTCCAGATGGAAACCACCTAAGCCTGTAAGAAAAAATAAGCTGAATTATTAGACCTAATAAAAACACTGGTATAGCTTGAAGTGAGATGATGGATATTAGCTTAACTTTTGAGGGACGCTTATTTAATGCATCATTTATGGCTAATGGAACTGCTGCAAAAAAAGATAATACTAGGGATACCATGGATATAAAAAGCGTCCATGGTATCCTCCCTAAGATCAATGCTAATACAGGCATTTTATAATAAAAGGAATATCCTAAATCAAGTGTAAATATCTGCTTTATATATATTAAAAACTGATTTATTAAAGGTTTGTCCGGAGAATAATAGTCCTTGAAGGCGTTGAAGGTATCTTCTGGCAGAGACAGATTAAGTATATAGGTATCTGTTTCGCTTAGTGCCAATGGACTTCCTGGTATAATTCTAGGAAGAAAAAAACTAAGCACTAATATTAAAACAACATATAAAATATACTTGAACCTGGACAAATCCTTATATCTTGCCATTATTTATTCCATGTCCCCTTTATAAATACTAACTTATTTTGTACTGTAGGAACCGCAATAGCTACTCCATCTTTTGTGAAGAACCAGCCATCAAATACACTATCATCGTAAGCAAATGTAATCTTTCTGTAGTTTAGAGTTAAAGTTGGAAGCTCCTCTGCTATGATTTCCTGAAGTTTTGCGACTTGTTCATATCTTTTATCTTTGTCTAATTCCTTTAACTGTTCTTCAAAAATCTTGTTAAACTCTTCATTACTCCAATTTACACCGCCTTGAGTGGTTATTTCTGGAGTTGAACCGCTAGAAGGACTAGAAACGAATCTTTGTAGAAGAACAGGATCCCCACCAAAAGAGCCATGTCCACTAAGGACTAGTGTAAATTTCCCTTCTTTAATCATAGAATCTACGGATTTAGAATCTAATGCTTTAACCTCAAGGTCAATTCCAATATCATTCATATATTTTTTAAGCATTTCTGTTTGTGGAATATCACCTTCTGATGCAATTAATTCATATTTTAACTCTTTACCTTTATATTCTAATATTCCATCAGAATTAGTGTCCTTTATACCAAGACTACTCAATAACTCTTTTGATTTTTCAGGATCATATTCGTAGTTTTTAACATCTTTATAATACCATTCAGATTCAGGATGAATATGTCCTGGGTTACCTGGGTCAGATCCACCTTTCAAAGCTTTAGCAACATATTCATCTCTATTTATTCCGTAATAAAGCGCTTGTCTAAATTCTTTAATATTAAACTCTTCTACTGCAAAGTTAAAATATAGTCTGCCAACCCAAAAACCTGGTCCTTCTATAACCTTAAACTTACCAGCTTCTTTTAGCTGTTTAGCTTCACCATATTTAATATTATTAGCACCATTTAGTTCACCATTTTCCAAAGCTTCCTTTGGATTATTAGATGCAGATATGATGAGTTTATCTATTACAGGTTTTCCTAAGAAATAATCCTTATTGGCACTAAAAATATAGCTGCCTGCTTCCTTGTCATATTGTACAAGCTTTAATGGACCTGAGCCTATTACAGCATCTTCTGTATTAAACTTTTCTGGCTCAGTTATATTTTCCCATATGTGTTTTGGCATAATAGGCACATTTCCTGCTATGTCTGTAATGAATGGTGCATATATGTCTTTAAGCTCAATTTCAACTGTATGATTATCTATTGCCCTAACTTCTTTAACTGGCGATACGGAAACCCATTGATAAGGATGTTCTTTTATGTAATCGAAGGAAAACTTGACGTCTTCTGAGGTTAATTCTTTTCCATCTGTAAATTTCGCATTCTCATTTAGATAGAAGGTCCATGTTTTATTATCATCTGAAACCTTCCACTCTTTAGCAAGTAATGGAACTATTCCTTCTTCATCTTTCCAAGTTAAAGTATCAAAAATATAGCTGGTCAATAAATAACCACGACCCTTTGATGAAACAGTATATACAGATGGATAACCTAAATTATCTCCATCTATTCTAAGGATTCTTTCTTCAGTACTCTCTTTAGCTTCATCAGCGCTATTTTCTACTGATTGGGAGCTATCTTGTGGGACATTTTCATTAGTAACATCTTTGCTGTTACATGCTACCATAGAAAAAGCCAAAACTATAACTAATAAAATAGATATTAATCTTTTCAATTGTATTTCCCCCTTTTTTAACATTAATATTGAAAATCTTTTAACAATGTGATTTTAACATAGGGACAAACCGCATATCAATTGATTGGAGTAAGTATAGGATATTTTAATAAGTTGTCTACGGAGTATTTGTTTAGTCAATACTTATATAAATTTTTGTGCAATAAAAAACCGTAACCTTTCTGTAACGCATTGAGAAATAGAAAGTATTAATATTATTAATAAGAGATATAAATACATAAGGAGGAATAAAAAATGAAGAAAAAATTATTTTATCAAACATTAAGTCTAGTAACTGTAGTAGCATTAAGCGTATCAATGACAGGGTGCCATTCCCCTGCCAAAGCTGATAGTCAGCAGGTAATAACTAAGGAAATGCAAGTTCAGGAGAAGACCGTAAAGGTTTCGGAAGATTATGTTGAAGGAGAAGTAAAAGTTCCTGTTATTTCAAACTTATCAGACTCTAAAATTCAAGAAAAGATAAACTCTACCCTAAAAAATGATATTATGAAATTTGTTGATGATCAAAAATCTTCAAGTGAATACTATAAAGAAGATAAGAATTTTACAAAGCTATTGATATCAGTTGATTCAAAGGTTACATTTAAAAGTGAAAATCTCATTAGTATATTTATTTCCAAAAAAGTAAACGATGGAAAGGATTATTCATTTGAAAACAAAACGGCATACACTTTTGATTTGAAGACTGGAAAAAATGTTTACTTAGATAAACTTATTAATGGAAATGAAGATTATAAAGAAACTATTAAAAGCTATATTGAAGGAAAGTATAAGTCAAAAAGCAATATAAGAAAATCAGATATTAGAGACAATAATTATTACTTAGGAGATGGCAAGCTATTTATTTTCTTCCAAGATTATTTGGCAAATGAAGAATCTAATGAAAAAGATGAATACGAAGTTCCTTTCCAAGCATTTAAAGAAGGAATAAATAGTCAACCTAAACTAGAGCCTAGTGCAGTATCTGTAGATTCAAAAAAGACTAGAGAATCAGATGAGTATTTTGAGGCAAATATAGAGACTCCTGTTATTTCTGGACTAAAGGATGAGAAAATACAAGATTTAATCAACAAAAGATTTGAAGAAGAAGCTTTAAAGTTTAGAGATGGAATTAAGAATTCTTCAAAGAAAGACCATGAAGAGGCACAAAAAAGTGGATATAACTTAAATAAATACTCTGCATATGTAAGCTTTGAAGAAAAAAGAAACCAAGGTGATTTACTCAGTATATATGTAACATATTACCAATATACTGGTGGAGCTCATGGAATGCATGTTGATGTTACTTATAATATCGATTTAAAAACAGGAAATTTAATTGAGCTTAAGGACTTATTTAAAGAAAATGTTGATTACAAAAAAATAATTGATAGTAAAATAAAAGAGCAAATTAAGTCTCTAAATGAAGATGAAAAGAATTTCCTTGTAAAATCAGGTCAAAAAGAAGAAGATTTCTATCCTGTTTATGAAGGCTTTGATGGAATAAGTGAAGATCAATCATTTTATTTAACTGATGATAAATTAGGTATATACTTTGGCTTGTACGAGATTGCCCCTTATGCTGCTGGAGTACCTACTTTTGAAATTTCTATAAAAGATTTAAGCGAATACATGAAACCAATACAATAGACTTCTAAAGAAATAGTTTATGCCAAGATGAGAATGCTTCACGAATGTTTAGCTGAAAATTTGCATTGAATTTATGCATATGATAAACTTAAATATGTTTAAGGGGGCACAATCTATGTATCTAATTAATGCAATAAGAACTACATTTTTAGCTCATGCAGCGTATCTCCTTATGATAGGAGATGTGAAGTATTTCTTGTTCTTGGTTATGAGCTTAGGACTTACGTTTATTCCAAGCATATGCGAGAAAATATTTAATTTTACAATGCCATCGTTCCTTGAAGAGATTATAATAGTGTTTATATTCTGCTCTCAGTGGCTAGGTTCATATTTTAGATTTTATGATATTTTTTCTTGGTGGGATATATTGCTTCATACAGCATCTGGCTTTATAATTAGCTACTGTGCTGTTATTATACTATATGTGTTTGATAGAGAGGGAACACTTTTAAAAAGTGAAAACTATAGATTTGTAGCCTTATTTACTTTTATAGCTTCGACTGCAAGTGCATGTATTTGGGAGATATTCGAATTTACATCTGATATTTTACTTAAGACCAATACTCAGCATGGTAGCCTTCAGGATACTATGACTGACATGATTGTCTGTGTAATTGGTGGACTTATATTTTCATTAGCTATATATATAAGTGGAAAAAAAGGCAAGAAGACTTCTTTAGTAAGACATATAGAAAAGTTTATAGTAAAAAATGAAGGAAAATTGCAACAAGCAGAAAATTAATGTTCTGCTTGTCAGCTGTATTAATTCTACCATGAATCTAAACATAGGATAAGAAAAGACAAAGGGATAGCCTTTTGCATATTTAATGCTTCTGGACTATCCCTTTCCTTATAAAAATTGAATGCAAATAATTATCTAGAAAGATTCAATAAGTACATCCATTATTCCACCGCATACCATACCTTCATCTTCAGCTACATTTCCAGTCATATCAACATGTTCTATAGTATATTCTTTATTTAGTATTGTATTTCTTGCGATGGTTATTATACTTGCCTCGCTGCAGCCTCCACCAATACTTCCCATAATCTTGCCATCAAGCCAAACAATCATTTTCGCTCCTGCTTTTCTAGGAACAGAACCTTTGGAGGAGATTATAGTTATAAGTGCTCTAGGAGTTTCTGTTTCTCTTGTCATTTCATCAACTACAGCAGCATCAAATTCAGGCCAGTTAAACTTCATACCAGATTCCTTTGCAGTATTTCCCCTAGCCCTTCTAAAACTAATAACTTCTGCAATTATAGAAATAGCTATTTCTTCAGGGGTCACAGCACCAATATCTAGTCCAATTGGAGAATTTACACTATCTATCTGTTCTTTAGAATAGCCTTCATTTAGCAATTCTTCTTTCATAGCTATGTATGCTGGGTTATAGGCGAGTGTATTACGTAAACAAATTCCATCATGTCTATGGCCTCTCGTAACAATTACAACAAAATCAGATTTTCTAATATTAAGTTGAGGAAAACAGTTCTCAAAGCTTTCACAGATAACTTCATCTGCCTCAGGAAAACGGCTAGGGTTTGCAAAGGAAGGCCTATCATCTACAACAACAACAGAAAATCCAACTTTAGCACCAAATTCTGCTACAGGTTTAGCAACATGCCCGCCTCCCAAGATAATCAAACGAGGTTTTGGAAAATAGGGTTCGACTAAGATAGCTTCTTCTTTATTATCAATAAGCTGAAGATTTCCTGAGTCAAAAGCAAATAATACTTTTTGGCGAAGGGCCTCATCCATATTCATAAATAATGGATTGCTTTCTAAATTATCTTTAACTAAAATATATTTATTTGCTATGGAACCTTTTTTGCTGCTAATAGGTTTCATAAAGGTTAACATAACTGCTTCATTACCATAAGACAATTCATCTGACAAATTTTTATAGATATCATTAAACATTTTAAGCACCATCCAATCTGCATAAAATTTGTTATAATTATTTTATCACATTTTTTTGATTTTAAAAAATATTGAGTTAAATTAATTATACCCAACCTAAGCCTATTAAAGCAGCGTATATATTAGCATACATTTGTACAAAATAACTCTGAGGTGATATACTTATGAAAAAAATTGGCATAGAAAAAGGGTTAAGTAATATAGCAGATTTTTTGACTAATGAAGGTTATTCTGTGAAAGAATTAAGCGGCTCAATAAAAGAAAATCTTTCAAAGCTAGATGGACTAGATGCTATAGTAACTTCAGGACTAGATACAGATATGATGGGTCACAGTACTACACAAACTAAAACTCCTGTAGTAAATGCAGATGGATTAACTCCACAAGAAGTTAAAAGCATGATTGAAAGACAAACAAAATAAGCATTATTTTTAAACAACAAGAAGGACTATTAGTATAACTAGTCCTTCTTAATATTTAATGTTAATTATTCATAAGGTAATGACTTAGTCCCACGGTTTTCTTCACATCTATGACAAAAGCAATGCCTTTACCTGGTTTATTTATACCCACCTTATCTGAAATAGCCTGTAGCACTTGTTCTGTTTTCCCTGCATCTACTAGGGTCAATACTATTTCTTTTTCTGGCTCCATAAGAAAACCAAAGAGCTTTGCAACTTCATGTATTCCAGAGCCTCTTCCGTTAATTACAGTACCACCTTCAGCCCTTGCTGATTTTGCAGCATTTATTACATCAGATGAAAACCCTTTATTAACAATAGTAATAATTAAATCAAACTTATTATCATCCATTTTAAACACCCCCATTCCTATGTGTCCATTTTTCTAGTAGATGGGTAATGCCAAGGTGATTTTTTACGTCTATAACAAAGGCAATTCCATTGCCTGGCCTATTTAGATTAGCCTTATCAGAAATAGAATTAATTACATCGTCAACATATTTTTGCTGAACTAAAGTAAGGATTATTTCTTTTTCAGGGTCAAAATCAACTCTTAAAACATCTTCATATATATTTTGTTCTGCTATTCCTTTGCCTAAAATAACAGTTCCACCTTCTGCACCTGATTTCTTTGATACGTCTATGACGCCTTGCCCTAAGCCTTTTTTCACTATAGTAATAATCAAACTATATTCATTTTCGTTAATATTATTACCTGTCATAGGCTTTCTCCTTTCAATTAAATAAATAGAACATAAAGAATGAGTGACTTCTAATATATATTTTATTATATTTTACTTAGGGTGGCAAATCAATATTATACAGCGAGCAGTCTAGTAAAATTAAACCGTAACTTTTTTGTAAAGTATTAGGTTACAGAAAAGCTTATTATTATAATGTACAGTATTTAAAATCCTAGTAGGAATTAGTGAAATAAAAGGAAATTATTACATGTACTATAGGGTTACATGATAAAAGCATACTAAGGTATAATTAATTATTAGAAAGATATAATTCTGGAGTGATGAATATGGGTGAAATAAAAACAAAAATACTAGTAGTTGAAGACGAATCCTCAATTAGAAAATTCATTTCCATCAATTTAAATAGGGCTGGTTTCGAAGTAATGGAAGCCGAGTCTAGCGAACAAGCCTTAGAGATAATAAATAGCTTTAAACCTGCGGTAGCTATCCTAGATGTAATGTTGCCTGGGATAGATGGCTTTACATTATGTAATTATTTACGTAATATGTCTCCTCATATGGTCATAATAATGTTAACTGCTAAAGGTCAAGATACGGATAAAATAAATGGACTTGAAACGGGAGCAGATGATTATATGGTAAAACCTTTTAATCCTATGGAATTAATAGCTAGGATAAATGCAAATTTGAGGCAGGTCCATAATGCAAACAAACAATCTACAAAAAGGCTTAATCTAATGGATATGGAAATTGATTTAGATGCTCAAAGGTTTTTTAGAAAAGATGAAGAAATAGAGCTAACCCCAACAGAATTTGCTATTATGAAGATGTTTTTACAAAATCCAGACAAGGCATTAAGCAGACATGAAATATTAGATGTAGTTTGGGGGAAAAACTATTTTGGCGACATTAAAATCGTGGATGTAAATGTTAGGAGAATACGAGAAAAAATAGAGGACAACCCCTCTGAGCCTAAAATAATTGAAACAGTATGGGGAGTAGGATATAGGTTGCGAGGAGAGAACTAAAGTGAAGAGTATGAAGAGTATTAAGAAAAGATTAGTTGTATATTTTATGTTTATCATAATAATTACGGTAGTAACTTTAGAAATCTTTCTGATCAATACTGTGAAGCAAAATTATTATAAAAATTTAGAAGATAATTTGTATAATCAGATTAAAATATCTTCTGATCTTTATTATAAATATTTTTCAGATGCTACATTGCATGAAAACGTATTAAATAATGTGGATACTTTTTGGAGGCAAACTACGGCTCAGGTTCAAATAATTGACTTAGATAAAAATATTATTATGGACTCCATTGGAGTTACTTCATTTGATAGTACAAAAATGGATGATGTAAATAAGGCACTTAATGGACAAAAGGGAACATGGATTGGAAAGGTTGATTATGACATAGAGGAGGTTATGGCTATCTCTTACCCTCTTAAATCAGGAGATAATATTGTGGGAGTATTGAGATTCATTACTTCTCTTAGGGAAGTAAATAATGATATAAGTGAAATAGCATCTGTTTTTATTTGGTTTGGATTAATAGTAGTCTTAATTTCAGGTTTTGTAAGTATATTATTAGCAAAATCAATAATAGGTCCATTAAAAGAAATAACTAGAGTTGCTGAGAAAATGGCATTAGGAGATTTTAAAACTAGAAGCAATAAAAGGCATGATGATGAAATTGGAAAGCTTTCTGATACTTTAAACTATATGGCAACAGAAATCATTAAAAGAGAGCAGTTAAAAACAGATTTCATATCTTCTGTTTCTCATGAACTAAGAACCCCATTAACATCTATAAAAGGCTGGGCTGTTACACTTAAACAAGGCTACGAAACAAAAGAAATTTTAACAGATGGACTTGATATTATAGAGAAAGAAAGTGATAGGCTTACTCTCATGGTAGAAGAACTATTAGACTTTTCAAAGTTTGTCTCAGGAAAAATTGTACTTGAAAAGCAGCTAGTTGATATGATGGGTGTTATAGAACATATTAAGAAACAAATGACTCCAAGAGCTGTAAGGGACCTGATAGACTTTCAGGTAACATATGAGAGTAGTTTGCCAAAAACTTATTCTGATGGAAACAGATTAAAACAAGTGTTTATAAATGTACTAGATAATGCTTTTACATTTACTCCACCTGAAGGAAAGGTAATATTTGATACTAAGTATGAGCATCCAAATTTTATTTTTAGCATAAAGGATACGGGCTGTGGAATATCGGAAGAAGAGCTTCCTAGAATTAAGGAAAAGTTTTATAAAGGGAAAACAAGTAAATCTAAAAATGGAATCGGATTGTCTATATGTGATGAAATAGTTACTTTGATGAATGGAAGTATAGAGATAAAAAGTCAGCTTAATAAAGGAACTGAAGTCATAATTATTATTCCTTTGCAGGAGCGTGAATAAATGAAAAGGTCTAGGTTTTTGCTTTTAATTATGCTAATAACTTTTATGATGGTAGGATGTACAAACTTACAAACAGAGTCTACGGATAGAATATCATCTCCTAAAAACAACCAAGCACCTGTTATAGGTACTTGGAAGATTGTAAGAGTAGCTGATGAGAGCTCAAATGATAAAAAGACTAGCGTAGAAGAGTGGGAGAATAAAACACTTGAATTTTCAGAAGATTATATGACCTTAGGAGATTATTATTTGGAAAGTCCTAGATATCAGGTTAAAAGTGTTAATGGAAAACAATACTTGCTATATAGCCATAAATCCTTCTTGAAGGACTTTAATATTCCTGATGCTGAGATGGAAGTTATAACAGTTATAGATAAGGATAAATATTTCTGTGATATTGTTAGAATCAGTGATAATGAATTGGTTTTAAGTATTCATAACTATAATTTTTACTTGAAGAAGATTTCCAACGAATTGAATAAGTCTCCAATATATGAAGGACAGCAAAAGGAAGCAAATAGTTATAATTTTATATCCTATAAGGAGGATTCTCTCATTCGTTCTGGTGTTCTATTAGGTTTGCGTTCTAATAATTCTAATAGTTCTAGTGAGTATTCTTATAGAACTATATGGATTGCATCTAAAAACAAAACATTGAATCCTATTTTAGAAACAGAGGAAATAATATTTCCAAGGCGAAGTGGATTTTGGAAAATAGATACTAAAAGAAATACCGAAGCAAAAAGAACAGAGGATTTTTTATTTGCTTATAATGTTTCAACAGACAATCTTCATGAAAAAATGGAGCTAAAGCCTGACTATTCAGACTGGTTAATGAAAATTGGACAAATTCACAAGCGTATTGATTATATAGGCAATGATTATGTATCTATTGAAGTTTTGGGAAATGGAGGCTATGAGAATAGTGATAAAAATTGGTACGAAAATTCTCTTCAGATTCTGCCTATTGATAGCCTTTCAAGTAAAAAAAGTGTTAGAATTACTGATCTTTCAGGGGGAGAAAGTCTTGCATCTGTAAAGCTTGGAATACAAAAAACAATAGAGAAGCTAGGTATCAATGAAAATAACCTAATAAATAGAGGCAAAGTTTTAGATAACTTCGGGTTGGAGAGGAAAATGGGGCATTGGTTTTTCAAAGGGAGAATCAATTATATGTTAGAAAATGAATTTCATTTTGCTGATTACAATATTAATATTATCCCCCCTTCTAAGCTAGTTTTTTATGATGAGTTAAATATTCCTTGGACTTATATAAAAAATAAAGTACCAGGAGCAATGGATGCTTTTACTTCGCCTAATAAAGATATAATTCTTGTTCTCACTAAGAAAGAAATAATTGTTTATGGAATTGAAAAAGGTGAAATTGAAAATGTTCCTTTGAAGAGAATAGCTTTGAAGGACAATGAAACTGTAATAATGGCAGAATGGGCTACAGGAGATTATGCAGAGAATTGGAGTAAAGCTTTAGCGAGCTTATCCGATGACTAATAGTTATAAGACTTCCTCTAAATGATCTTTCTTATTGAGGATTTGCGTTGTTATGTTGAATATTAGATACCGAAAAGACAAGAATAACTAAAAGCTATTCTTGTCTTTTATGATTAAGAAAGATAGATCATATTTTTCTGTACAGCTAGCATTATTTTCAATAGAAGCAATTATAGATATCCTCTCCTTATTTTATTAACTAATATTTACTTTAGTTCTCTTATGTTTGAAACTAATTTTTCTAATAAAAAAAGCTCTCACCTCCAAGATTTTAGAATCTTGAGGACGAGAGCTATAGCTTCGTGTTGCCACCTCAGTTTGTTAACATGTCACCATATTAACCTCTTCAAGTACGGCATGCATTACTAAGCACACTTATACTCTAGTTCTTTAACGAGAACGTCCGTCACAGTATCATTTCATATTAAATAATATGAAAATCCAAGCGCAGCTCCGAGCCTTGTTTCGATAAACTGTTCTTTACTTCTTTTCAGCTACCGGAGCTCTCTGCTAAAGAATATATTTATCTACTCTTCTCTTCATAGCTTTTTTAATACTATTATTATTGTTCTGTATGATATCATAATATTCAATATTTGTAAATATTATTTAGCTTCATAAAATAGCTTAAAGTAAAAAAGAAAAATCAACAATGTCAGCAATATCATAAAAAGATACTATTTGCAATAAATAGAAGACAAAATATAACAATTATTTTTACAAAGATAAGACTAAAGTCCTAGAATAAATTCCATGTGTTGCCTAATTATGTATGATAATATTATATTTAGTATGATAATGTCGTTAAAGCCACAATTATGGTGGTTATTAGCTTTAAATTATGCTAATATTTATTGGATGTGAGTGCCTTGCTATTGAAATTAATAGTCTTTTTGTTACTAGCTTTTATCTTAATCTTATTTTTAAGTGATAGGATTGTAATACTATTAGATAGATACTTATCCAAAACTAAGTACAAACTATCACACAAGTTTTCTTACTTTTTTACTTTTTTTATAATAATCTTATTATCTTTATTTTTTGGAAAAGGCCTGCTTTATGCCTTTCTATAACAAGTCTAAAATTTAATAAAGGGGAAAGTGCTATGTCAAAAATAATGTCTATGTTGGAAAAAATGCGTGTAGTTGAGAAGGTTAGTGCTAATACACCTAACACTACAAAAAAAATGAATAACAACACAACCAATCATAGTAATTCTCAGAAAAATCATACTATGCAAGAACCAATTCAAGTTGATGTAAAAATATCTAAGTCTGCTAATGATAACGATTTTAAAGTTGAACAAGAGAAAGCAAAATATGAAAAAATTTTTTCTATAGAAGAAATCTATTCTATGCATAGAATAGAAAATAGCAATGTTAATACAATTTTTATGCTGGGGAATTTTATCAATGCTCTACCAGAAAACCTGCCCTATGATGTAAGAAAGTATTCAATTATGAACATTATTAATGCATCAAATGCAGACTTAAATATGCTTCTTTCTGATGGGAAAAAAAGATTGGATACATTAAGTCAATTTGCTCATGATTATACAAATAAAACTAATGCTACTGTTGCAAAACATAAAGAAGAAATAACAAAGTTGAGACAATTAATTGACTACTATGAAGAACAAATTAAAACGAAAGAATCTATGCTAGAAGAACAGGGTAATGTCATAAAATATGAGAATCAAAGGATTAATAATATTATAAGTTTTTTTAAAAAAGGTGAATAAATATTAGTGTTTTTGAGTAAATCGCAAGGAAATAAGAGGGATTTTATGCTGAGAAAAGGTTATCGTTTTACTACCACTGCGAAAATTTTAGTTTTAAAGTTTATACTCTGCTCAATTGGAATATTATGTGGTTTTACTTGGGAAATATACAATGAAAACACAAAGTGGGACAATTTAATTTATCCTAATATTACAGTAGGTAAAATAGATATGAGCGGCAAAACTAAAGCTGAAAGTAGGAATTTAATTCAAACAAGGTATATAGAGCCATTAATTAGGAAAAAAGCAAATATCATTGTAAACGATAAAGTATATACTATGGAGTATTCAAAGCTAATTAAGGACTATAATATCGATAGTGTTATAGATGAGGCTTTTAGCTTAGGAAAAGATTTAAACTTCTATCAGAAGCATCAGCTAAAAAGAAAAGGTGCTAAAGTAAACCTTGATATACCCATTTTTTTTAATGAAGGTTATATAAGGGATTTTATTGAGAATATTGAAAAGGACATTAATAGCGAGCCAGTAAATGCAAGCATCCAGATTACACCTAGTGGAAATGTTCAGTTAATTAGTGATGTAAAAGGTTATAAGATTCAGGTAGAAAAGCTTGAGGAATATATTAAAGATGAAATAGCAAATTGGGATAATGAAGATATTGATATAGAACTTCCAATTGAAGAGATTGAAGCTGATATTACAGCTGATAGTCTTGCTAGTATTGACACAAAAATTTCTTCTTTTAGTACAAGTTTCGTATCACCTTCAAAAGAGAAGATTAACAATATTGAACTTGCTGTGAAAGCTCTAAATGGTAGAATCCTTATGCCTGGTGAGATCTTTAGCTTTAATGATTGTGTAGGCGAAAGAACTAAGGAAAGGGGTTTTATGGTAGCGCCTGTTATAATGAATGGAAAGCTTCAAAATGGAATAGGAGGGGGCATATGTCAAGTATCCTCCACACTATATAGTGCAATTTTGAAAACTGATATGAAAGTTATTGAGAGAAAAAATCATACATTGGCAGTAGCCTATATTGGATTAGGCTTAGATGCCACTGTTGCTTGGGAAAGTATAGATTTGAAATTTGAGAATACTTTAGATTATCCAATTTTTATTGAAGGATATACGAAAAATAAGGACTTGTATATTAATATATATTCAAATTCTAATCTAACCAAAAGAAAATATGTAATAGAAAATAAAATAATTAGCACAATTAATCCTTCTACTAATACAGTAAATGATACTAGCTTAGCTGAAGGACAGGCAGTAACTGTTCAAAAAGGAAGTATAGGTTATAGGGTAAAGGTAATAAAGCATACATACGAGGATGAACAACTGATTAGCTCTAATGTTATTTCAAGGGATGTTTATGAACCTATAGCAAGCATAGTCAAGGTTGGAATAAATAATAGTAAATAACTTTTTTATACAAACCCCTTTCTAGAGAAAATATAGAAGGGGTTTTTCGATTTAGCAAAAAATAATGATTTATAGTCTATTATAGAAATCTTATAAGAGCCATTTCTCCTTTTTGTATTCAAATAACAATGATTATATATGATAGATACATGTATAATAAGTATAAGGAGAAATGTAAACGTTTTTTGTTAATATAGAAAAAAATATATATTAGGTAGGTGACATTATGAGCACAGATAAAAAAGGTTTTATTTTAGAAGAAGCGACAATTTCGTCAGTTCATGCTGCAATGGAAAGAGGAGAATTAACTTGTCGTCAGTTAGTAGAGATGTATATTAATCGAATAGAAGCATATGATAAACAAGGGCCTGCTCTTAATTCAGTAATCATGATAAATCCAAAGGCTCTAGAAATAGCAGACGAACTAGACAAGAAGTTTAAAGAATTTGGTTTTACAGGACCACTTCATGGAATACCAGTACTATTAAAGGACAATGTAGATACAGGAGATATGCCAACTACAGCAGGCTCACTTAGCTTAGAAGGTGTAATCCCAGAGGACGATGCTTTCATTACTAAGAAGTTAAAGGAAGCAGGCGCTATTATTATAGCAAAAGTGAATTTACATGAATTTGCAGTATGGGGTGAAACTGCCAGCTCAATCTTAGGACAGACTTTAAATCCATATGATTTAATCAGAACACCAGGAGGTTCTAGTGGTGGTACAGGTGCAGGTATATCTGCGAACTTTGGTATTATAGGAATAGGAACTGATACAATTAACTCAGTACGTTCACCTGCTTCAGCTTGCAGCTTAGTTGGGCTTAGACCAACTGTTGGGCTAGTTAGTAGAGATGGTATAGTACCTTATTCAATGACTCAAGATACTGCCGGACCTATTATGAGAACAGTAGAGGATGCTGCAAGAGTACTAGACGTAATAGCTGGTTATGATCCTGCTGATCCTGCTACAGCTTGGTCTATTGGACACATGCCAACAACATATACAGACTATTTAAACAAAGAAGGTCTACAAGGAAAAAGAATAGGTGTGCTAAAAAGCTTTTTCGGTAGCAAGGATATTCACCAAGAGGTAAATGAAGTAATAAATAATAGCATAGAAGAAATGAAGAAAAATGGAGCTATTTTAGTGCCAATTGAAGAAAATATAGATGCAGATAAGCTTGTTAAAGAAGTAAGTGTACATCTTTATGATCTAAAAGCTCATTTAAATATATACTTAGAAGATTTA
>CAYYDM010000015.1:0-4043 GCA_964470635.1 uncultured Clostridia bacterium
TAGGGTAGAATAAAGTGGCCCCATACCATTTTGCAGTATAGATGCTCGTGTGTTCTCCTTTGCTTGTAAATCAAGTTGCTTTTCCAAACGCTCTCTTTCTGCAGCTTCTCGTCCAAATAAACGCAATAATGCTATACCTGATATTGTCCTTCTAAGTTGTGATGTTACTGTAGATGTAGCTTTACGTGCAGCCATAGATCTGTTGTAAACTCTTTTTCTCATGGTTTCAGAAATAAAAATAACTATAGGTATGGGTATTGATGCAAGTAAAGTAATTTTAATGTCATATCTCAAAAGAGTAACGAAATAAGCCAGCATTAACACCCATGTATCCCATATTTCCGTAATAGTCTTTCGAACTGCTTCTACGACTACATCAATATCCCCTATAGTACGAGATATAAGATCTCCTGTTTTTTCTTTTTCTAAAATATATAATTCTTTGCTTAGTATGGAATTAACCATTCCTGCACGCATATCTCCTGTCATTCCATTAGCTAAATATCTAACATAATAACGCTTCATGAAACGCATAATTTGAAATAGTATTGTTACTCCTATAAATAGAATAGCAGCATTAATTATATCCTTTATTCCTTTTGCTGAAACTGCAGTATCTAACAGTTTTCCTTGTAATATTGGCCCAAACACAATTATTGTATTGTAAAGGATACCTGCAATAGCTTCTATCCAAAACTGAGTTGAATACTTGAATACATAGCTTGTAAGACTATATATTTTTTTTGGTGGTGTAAAGGCTTGTCCACCTTTTGATTTTTCCATAAAATCACCTCTAGATTAATACCCTACAACCTCTTCAATAGTTCGTCTAATTCTTGTTTTGTAAGATTACGCCATTGCCCTATCTTTAATTCTCCTAGTTTAATGTTCATTATTCTAATACGTTTTAGCTTTACTACTTGATAACCAAATGCTTGACACATACGTCTAATTTGTCTATTAAGACCTTGAGTCAAGATAATACGAAATGTTTTATCATCTATAGCTTTTACTTTACATGGTTTTGTCATTGTTCCTAGAATTTTTACTCCATTTGACATACCATGTAGAAAAGAAGGAGTTATGGGCTTATTTACTGTTACAATATATTCTTTATCATGATTATTCTCTGCACGTAAAATTCTATTAACTATATCTCCATCATTAGTTAATAGTATAAGCCCTTGAGAGTCTTTATCTAGTCTTCCTATAGGAAAAATACGCTCAGAATGATTGACAAAATCAACTATATTTCCTTGGACATGTCTCTCTGTGGTGCATGTAATTCCTACAGGTTTATTTAAAGCAATATATACTGACTTTCGCTTATTGCCAATAGGTTTTCCATCAATGCATACCTTATCTTCCAGCTCTACTAAACTACCTAAATGTGCAGGTATCCCATTAATAGTTACTCTTCCTTCTTCAATAATTTTATCTGCCTCTCTTCTAGAGCAAATACCTGTCTCGCTTATATATTTGTTTATCCTCATTCAAATACCCTTTCTCTTTTGTTTATTAGGCTAACTATTTAATACACTATTGTGTCACACTTGCTTTATCCTTTATATATTCTCAATTATAAATCTATAATTATCATATTTCAAATTTATTTCCTTCCATCCAGTTTTAATTATGCGGTCATCAGGATAATACATGTTCACATCATATAATAATATTGTCTCATTATCATATTTTATTATCTCATAATCGGTAATTTCGCAATTAATTAATCCCATATTTTCAAATTGGTAATACAGCTTATAATTACTATACCTTATTTCGTTTTTATGCTGCATTGACTCCATTTCAAACAATTTTTTATAGTTTCCCATTGTAAGGGCATCATAGTACTCTTCTACTGTAATAATTGGACTGATATATGGTAGTTCTACTATTAAACTACTAAATTCAATAGGCTCGTTTAATTTATATCTATTAAAATTCTCTCTTCTTTCTCCTTCTATAAGTATCTGAACTTTATCTATATTTTCAATTGAAGTTAAACTATTTACTATAGAATATATAATTAAAGCCTCTTCATTCTCTCCCAACTTTTCTTTTGTTAAAGCACTGTTAAAATTCACATATGCAATCGAATCTTGTGTATATATAGATAACATTTTTACCCCATCAGGAATTATATTTCTCAATTCATTTTTATTTGTACCTTTCAAAAGTTCATTTACAACAACAGTTTCAAGATTTTTGTTTTCAAGATTTACTATTCTAACTTCTTTTACTAATATGTCACTTTCCTTTTCAGGATAAAATAAGTGAATATGAACTTGAGCTCCTTTAGGGGTTGGGTTAATAGACGGATAATTCATATCATTCTCTTGCAAAGTTGTATAGCTCTGACATCCTGCCAGAAAAATAGCTAGAGTTAAGACTAATATTATTTTAGGCTTATACTTCATAATAAAATCCTCCATATAATTTATCCGATATAATAATTTATTATCATAATTTTATATCATTAGGTATTTTAATATAAAATACGCTTCCTTTTCCTACCTTGCTCTCAACTTCAATAGTCCCCTGATGTAAGGTAACTACCTGATGTGCTATGGATAACCCTAATCCCGTTCCTCCAGTTTTTCTTGATCTTGCTTTATCTATTCTATAAAATCTATCAAATATATGACTTAGACCTTTTTCAGGTATTCCTATGCCGTTATCTCTTACCTCAATAACGCACCACTTCCCTTGAGAATACAAACTAATTTTTACCTCTCCCCCTTCTTGTGTATATTTAATTGCATTATCTATGATATTTATTATGGCCTGTTGTATTTTATCAGAATCTACTTTTATCTGTATCTTTTCATCTAGGTTAAGAATTAGCTTGATATCTTTTTTTTCTGCTAAAGGTCTTAATCTATTAGTAACTTTCTCCAATAAAAAGTTAATATAAGTTAACTTATAGTTGATATGGAGTTTTTCTTTATCTAAGTCAACAAGTACTAGTAATTCTTCTATTATATTATTTAATCTATTTGATTCAGCAGAAATATCCTCCATGAACTCCCTATAAATATTTATATTTTCTTCGTTTTGGTGAAGAAGTGATTCTGATAAAAGCTTTATGGAACTAATAGGTGTACGCAGCTCATGAGAAACATTAGCTACAAACTCTTTTCTTTGCTTGTCTACTTGATCTAGTTTCATTATCATAGCATTAAAAGCATCTGCCATCTTCTTAAATTCATCATTTGTATTTATATTGACTTTTTGCTTGAAATCTCCCTTCGCCATGCTATTTATTGCCTTTATAAAGCTTTCCAAAGGTGTAAAGGCAAAATCAGAAATAATAAAACCAATAAAAGCTATTAATAATATGCATGCTATAGAAATAAAAAACAAATTTTGATTAATATGTTTTAGATCCTTATATATATCATTTATAGATATTGATATTAGCGTAGCGCCGACTACATTGTTATGAACTATTGCTGGTACTGCTACATATAAGACACGCCCATATTCTCTAAAGTTATAAATATTTGTAGATGTCTGTCCTTTCAGTGCATTTTGAATTTCAATGTGCCTAAAAGTTTCGCCTATATACTCATTGTTAGAATCACCCTTTACTATCCCCTTATCATCTACTACAATTACTCTTCCATTAATGTCCTTGCTGTATTTCTCTGCTATTGGATTTACATACATAATAGCCTCATTCATTGGAGTAAAAGTAACAAAATATTTTATATCGTTTGAAATAATGTTTGCTCTAATAAGCACATTAGATTTTCTTTGCTCAGTGTAAACGTTTAATATTAACCTACTTATAAAGACATTTATTATAAGCAGAGTAATAACCACTAATAACAAATAGGTGGAAACAAGTTTCCACCTTATACTAATAAATTTATTTCGTTTTTTAAGCCTTATTCCTAAAATAATAACCAACTCCCCATTTGGTTAAAATATACTCTGCTTGACTAGAATTTTTCTCTATCTTCTCTCTTAATCTTCTAATATGAACGTCTACTGTTCTCAAATCCCCAAAATATTCATATCCCCAAATAATCTCTAAA
>CAYYDM010000015.1:4053-6928 GCA_964470635.1 uncultured Clostridia bacterium
TTTCCTGGGTTTGAAGCCAATAGCAATAAAAGATCGAATTCTTTAGCTGTTAAATTAATGTCTTGACCTCTAACGGTAACTTTTCTACCTAGTGTGTTAATGATGAAATTATCCAATTGAATTATTTGTTCTCCAATTCGAGTTTCCCTGTTGCTAACTCTTCTTAATATTGCTTTTATTCTGGCTTTTAGTTCTAATATATTAAATGGTTTAGTCATATAATCGTCTGCGCCATATTCTAATCCCAGTATTTTATTTATATCTTCACCTTTAGCCGTTAACATAATTATTGGAACTTGCGATTTTTCTCTTACTCTTTGACAGACCTCTAGGCCGTCTATTCCTGGGAGCATCAAGTCTAATATTATTAAATCATAATTTCCTTTCTTAAACTTTTCAAAAGCTTCTAGTCCATCATAAGCTATATCAATTTCATATCCATCTTGCTCTAGACTATATTTAAGCCCCTTTACTAATAAAGCCTCGTCATCTACAATTAAAATTCTGGTGTCCAAAATATCACCTCAAACACTATTATAATCTCAAAAAAATACTACACTTAAAGAAGTTCTATATAACTTTAATTAATCCTCTTTTTTTGATAAAGAATAAAATGTCTTAATATAATATCCTTGTATCTCCTATACGTTTAGTAATCTTAAACTCATCAAGATACTCCATTAAAGCAATTGCCAGCTTTCTATTTGTATTCAACAAATCTCTAAGCTGGGCTACTGAAATAGAGCCATTACTCTTAACATAATCTTTTACCATTTCAACTGCTTCTGTATAGGCATCTTTATGAACAATATTCTCTTCTTTGAGTCTTATTAATATACCAATATCTAACAATGCTTCATAAACCTGATCTATGTCTTTTTTATTATACTTCAATGTACTGTAAAGTTCCTCTTTTTTCAAGGGATTATATCTATTTTTCAAAAATTCTTTTTCAATTTCTTCCTTTATTTCCGCTTGGACAGAATTAAAACTAACTTGAAAATCTTTCAAAGCAAGACTTTCGTTTATCTGCTTTACAATGCCATCCTCTATAAGCTTATTTATAAAACTATCTCCTAGTTTTTGTTTTACAGAGCCTAAATATTTACTTCTTATTTCTTCTTTAGACATTCCAGCTTTTAGAGAGTTGTTTTGATGAAATCTTTTTAGTTCTTCCTCAATTTTGCGTGACAAGGACTCTCCGTAATCTGCATGGATTATATACAAATCTTTAAGTAAGCCAAAGGTTAGGACTTTGCCTTTTCTTTTCAATTGGTCTATGATTTCGCTTACCTTCTCTTCTGTCATAACTGTCAGTATTGATATATCTTTAATAGTAGGAAATAAATTGCTTTTATCCTTAATAATCTTTTCTATGACGTCAGCAATCTCACCTTTTTCTTTTATTTCAAGTTCTTTCATTACATTTTCGTCAAATCTTTTTCTTTTAGGTGGATTTGGTTCTAATATTTCTCCCCCACCTATTGTCATCATTGGTGAATAAAATCTTATAATAAATCTATCTCCTCTTTTTGCAACTATTTCTTCTTCAAGTCTAAGCTGAGCATAGCAACTCTCACCAGGTGTTAAGTTCTCTCTGTCTAAGAATACAACTCTACATAATACTTCGCTAGATCCAGTATAAAGTCTAAGCCTTGTCCTATTGTCAATAATCCTTTGAGAATCTTCCAAAAGTTTAAGTTTAACATCTATCATCATAGTAGCTTCCATTGAATCTATTGGTGCAATAACGTTTCCTCTTTCAATATCACTTTTCTTCAGCCCAGCTATATTTATGGCGGCTCTCTGTCCACCATATGCTGTATCGCTATCTAGCCCATGGACTTGAATTGATCTTATTCTACCTGTCTTATTTCCTGGGAAAACCTGAACTTCGTCCCCAACACTAAATTTTCCAGCTGTCAGAGTTCCTGTAACTATGGTTCCGAAGCCAGACATAGTAAATATTCTATCTACAGGCAATCTGGCAGTCTCAGTAATGTCCCTATCCTTAACTTCTTCTGTAAGATGATCGATTATTTCAATTACTTTATTAATTCCTAATTTTGTTACTGAAGAAACAGGTATTATAGGACTATTTTCTAAAAATGTACCTTTTACCCCTTCTCTCACGTCTTCTTCTACTAATACTAACCATTCTTCATCAACTAAATCAGATTTTGTAAGTGCAATTAGCCCTTTTTCAATTCCTAGTATATTTAGAATATCTAAGTGCTCCTTAGTTTGCGGCATAATTCCTTCATCAGCAGCTATTACTAATATAACTACATCTATACCCATAACTCCTGCTAGCATGTTCTTAATAAATTTTTCATGCCCAGGCACATCTATAATCCCTGCTCTTCTACCACTAGGAAGATCAAAATATGTAAAACCCAATTCAATAGATATTCCTCTTTCTTTTTCTTCCTTTAATCTATCAGTTTCTCTTCCTGTAATTGCTTTTATTAGAGTAGTTTTGCCATGATCTATATGCCCAGCAGTACCGATTATGACATTCTTCATTGACAACGCTCCTTTAAAATATTTTCTATGGCAAACTCTATCCCTTTTGCTACAATATCAAATTCTGATTCGTCAACGGTTCTCAGATCAATATATAATCTGTCCTTAAATATACGTGTAATAATAGGTGTATTATAACTTCTCAAACTCTTTTCTAATGAAGAGATACTTATTTTATCAGAATATATCATTAAGCATTTAGTAGGTATCTGTTCAAGAGGCATGGAACCTCCCCCTACTTGAGAATAATCACTAGTAATTTCTATATTTAAATTATCTATATTTTTTTGATTTATCAAAAATAACAACTTTTCTGCTTTAGATGTAAGTATATCCTGAGTCATTGTGA
>CAYYDM010000015.1:6938-16265 GCA_964470635.1 uncultured Clostridia bacterium
GCATTTTTAAGGTTGGAATTTTATTTATGGCCATGTCTTCATCTAAATACATTCTTAGTGTAGATTCTAAAGCGGCAACAGTAAACTTATCTATCCTTAATGCTCTATTTAATGGATGCTTTTTCATCATGTCTATGTATTTCTTTTTGCCAATTATTATTCCGGCTTGGGGTCCACCTAATAGCTTGTCACCACTAAAGGTTACTATATCAACCCCCGCCTTAATAGATTCTTGGACAGTAGGCTCGTGCTGAAGGCCATATTTGCTTAAGTCTAACAACACTCCACTTCCTAAATCCTCTATTACAGGTGTTTTGTTTTTCTTTCCTAATTCAACAAGCTCTTCTAGAGAAACACTTTCAGTAAATCCAAGAATTCTATAATTACTTGTATGTACTTTTAAGAAAGCTGCCGTATTCTCTCCTGTAGCATTTTCATAGTCTTCTAAATGAGTCTTATTTGTTGTGCCTACATCTACTAATTTTGCACCACTTTGTTCCATAACCTCTGGAATTCTAAAGGAGCCTCCTATTTCAACTAGTTCTCCCCTAGAAACTATAACTTCTTTATCCTTAGCTAAGCTACTTAAAACTAATACTACAGCTGCAGCGTTATTATTAACTACTAACGCTGCTTCAGCACCTGTAATCTTTTGTATGATGTCTTCTAAGTGGCTATATCTTGACCCTCTGACTCCATTTTCAAGGTCGAATTCTAAATTATTATAGCTAGATGCTATTTCTGTTAAGTGTTCCATTATTTCTCTGTTAATTAGTGATCTTCCTAAGTTAGTATGGATAACAACTCCTGTACCATTAATTACTTTTCTTAGTTTTGGCTTTATGGCTGACTCTACCTTTTTTCCAATAGTTTCAGGAATCTTATAAATTTGGCTATCAAGTTCTTCTATAGTTAAGATGTTATTAGATATTTGCCCTCTTATTTCAGCAATTACTTCTCGTGTTGACTCGGTAACTATTTCCCGAGGAGATATTTTGAAAAGCTGTTCAACTCTTTCATCAGCTAAAATCTGATCAACTTTGGGTAATCTACTGTATAGGTTTATACCGTTATTCATACACAATCCTTCCTATCGTTAAGTTTTTAAGTGCTTTATTCTACTATGATATATTGTTGTTGCATTTCAATTACTTCTCCAATAATTCCATAATCAGTAGGACTATTTTCTAGTAGTTTCAATAAATCATTTGCTTTATTTGCATCTACTGAAATTAACAAACCTCCTGAGGTTTGAGGATCAAATAAAAGATCTCTCATTTCTTGGGTTACATTGTCACTAAAGCTAACCTTATCTCCTATAAAACCCATGTTTGAATAGGCCCCAGCAGGTACAAGTCCCATCTTTGCATATTCTACAGCCTGTGGTAATACAGGGATTTTATCAGAATACAGTTTTATTGTGACACCGCTTCCTTCTGCCATTTCTAGTGTGTGTCCAAGAAGACCAAACCCAGTTATATCTGTACAACTATTAGCTCCTACCTCTTGCATAGCATCTTTTGCAAACTTGTTCAGTGTGGTCATTGTTTTAACAGCTTTATCATAGGTTTCTTCATCTGCCAATTGTGCTTTTATAGCAGTATTTATGGTACCAATTCCTATAGGTTTAGTTAACACTAGCAAATCTCCAACTTTAGCATTACAGTTTGTGAGTACATCATTAGGATGTATAAAACCGCTTACACTTAATCCATATTTAGGTTCATCATCTTCTACTGTATGTCCACCTATAAGTATGGCATTAGCTTCTACAACCTTATCATATCCGCCTTTTAATATTTCAGCCATTATATTTTGCGATAGACATGTTGGAAAACAGATAACATTCATTGCAAGCTTAGGTTCTCCGCCCATTGCATATATATCACTTAATGAATTAGTTGCAGCAATTTGACCAAATGTATATGGGTCATCTACAACTGGTGTGAAAAAATCTATTGTTTGAATAAGCGCAGTATCTTCATTTATCTTATATACAGCTGCATCATCGGAAGTCTCTATTCCGACAATTAAATTTTCGTCAAATGTTTTTGGTAATTGACACAGTACCTGTGCCAAGGTATCAGGACCTATTTTAGCTGCTCATCCTGAAGATTTTGTCATCTCAGTTAGTCTTATTTCTTTTTTGGTCATATTTTCACTCCTCACTTAACTACTATAAAGTCTTTTATTGCTTCAAACTTTTTATCTCCTATTCCAGATACTTTTTTTATATCATTAATATTGGTAAATTTATTGCTCTGTCTGTGTTCTATTATTCTTTCAGCTAGAACAGGGCCTATACCAGAAAGTTTTTGAAGTTCTTCTTTAGTTGCTGTATTTATATTGATTTTACCTTGACTATTATTTTTACCATCGCTGTGGTTTGTAGTAACCATTTCTAATTCAGATATATCTTCACCAATCTTAGGTATATATATTTTTTCCTCATCGTAAATCTTCTTTGCTAAATTTATTCTTTTTTCGTCTGCATACTGAGTTAAACCACCAGCTATATTGACTACATCTATTACTCTAGCGCCTTCAAGTACTTCCACTACTCCAGGATTCATTATTTCACCGTCAATATGTACCATTATTTTCTTAGGTTCAATTGTATCTTTCCCTAGCTCAAAATTTCCTTTTTCCTCATCTATGCTCTTAGCGTTGATTGTTTCTATATCCTCATACTTAGTATCTGCCTTGATAAGCTCTAGATCTTTCTTGATATACATTTGATACCCTAAAGATAATATTATTGCAATTACAAATATTAGTATAACTATTTGTTCTCTTTTTGTAAAGTTGCTCACAAAAATCACCCCAACTCATACATATTCTTACCATATAATTCTATAAGATACATACATATCCTTCAACAGAAGTCATATAAATTTTAAAATGTAAAAAACAAATATATAAATAAAAATTTTGTCTTTCACTTAAAAAAGATGTCATATTTTGATATACTATTAATTAAATATAAGCGGAGGTGGTATGTTGAAAAAAATCATTGTTATTTCCTTACTATTATTTTTAACATTTAATTTTGAAATATTGGCATTTGCTGATGAACCAGATATATCTGCTGAAGCTGCTATTCTAATAGATGCAGATACTGGCACCGTGCTTTTTGAGAAAAATATTCATCAAAAGATGTTTCCTGCAAGTACAACAAAGATACTTACGGCAATAATAGCTATTGAAAATGGTAATCTTGAACAAAAGATAACTATAGACAAGGAAACACCATACGAGGTTAGTGGAAGCCATATAGCTCTTGAACCAGACGAAGTTTTAACTATGAAGGACTTAATCTATGCAACTCTTATAGAGTCTGCTAATGATGCTGCGGCAGCAATAGGTAAACACATCTCTGGTTCTACAGAAGAATTTACAAAATTGATGAATAGTAAAGCTAAGGAAATGGGTGCATTAAATTCTAATTTTGCAAATGCAAATGGATTGCCTGATGATAATCACACTACTACTGCATACGATTTGGCTATAATTGCAAAATATGCTATGAAAAATAATATTTTTAGAAGCATTGTATCTAATTATAGCTATACAATAGAGCCTACTAATAAAAAAACAATAGCTAGATCCCTAAAATCAGCAAATAGACTATTATATAGTAACGAAAAAATTAATGTAAATGGAAATAATGTCACAATTAAATATGATGGAGCTAATGGTGTAAAAACAGGATATACGGTTGCTGCTCAACAATGCCTAGTAGCTTCTGCTGAGAGAAATGGTCAAAAGCTAATAAGTGTAGTGCTTAAAGCAGTAGGTACTAACGTTTACATAGATACACATAAACTCTTAAACTATGGTTTTGATAATTTTTCAAATGTAAAAGTAGCCTTTAAAAACGAATTTGTTGATAATATTGATGTTGAAAATGGAGACAAGCAATTTGTCACAGGAATAGTAGGTAATGACTTATATACTCTTGTTCCTAAAGGAAAAGAAAGTGAAGTCAAAAGGAACATTGTTCTTCCTGAAAAAATCTCTGCTCCAATTTCTAAAGGACAAGTTATTGGAAAAGTCGAATTAAAATTAGATAATAAAGTTATAGATACTTGCAACATAGTATCTGCCATGGAAATAAATCAAAAAGCCGCTTTTGATGTGATTAAATTAGATAGTAAGAGTTCAATCTTTAAGAAGTGGTGGCTATGGTTAATCATGTTGTTTATTGTTTGGAGAATATATATTGAAATAAAGAGAAAAAATATTAAAAGAAAGAGAAGACAATCATATATGTATATAAAATAAAAGGTGACTTAAGTCACCTTTATATTATTGCTATTGCTTCAATCTCTACATTTCCATCCTTAGGTAGTCTAGCTACTTCTACACATGATCTTGCTGGTTTGTGGTTAGTAAAGAACTCTCCATATACTTCATTAATTAGTCCAAATTGATTCATATCTTTTATAAAAACCGTAGTTTTAACAACATCATTAAGTGTAGCTCCTGCTGCTTCTAGCACGGATTTAAGATTGTTTAATGATTGTCTAGTTTCATCTTGTATTGTCCCCTCTACTATGTTTCCAGTCGCAGGGTTAATTCCAAGTTGGCCAGAAGTAAAAAGCATATTTCCAGCTGTAATAGCCTGTGAATAAGGTCCTATTGCCTTTGGTGCATTTTCAGTAAATATTGATTTTTTTTCCATGTATGTAGCCTCCTTTAATAAGTTGTTTAATATATAATCTTACATATTCTCTAATCGTATTTCTTCAAGATAATTATACACTGTGTATCTTGAAACACAAAGCTTTTCTGCAACATATTCAACTGAACCTTTTATTAGGAAAATACCTTTATCATTTAAAGTACTAACAATATTAACTTTATCCTCTTTAGTAAGATAAGATACTGGTTTCCCAAAGTTTTCTAGTACAGATAGTACAATTTTTTGCATTAAGCCATACATATTTTCACTATCTTCTTTATCATTATCACTTATATTGTCTTCTAACTTTTCATCAATAGTACAGAAAAGTTCAAGAGCCTTTTTAGTTAATAAAAAATCTGTCATGTCAAAACTAATTATCATAATCTTAGCTTGTTCTGGAGCAGTATCTTTTAATATAAAAACTGCTGCTTTAATATTTCGGCCATCTTTATTAGTATACGGAAAAATTGCATAACCATTATGAGCTTGGGCTCTGACAAGGGCCTCTAGCTCATAACGATTTAACTCATCTCCATGTTTTCTACCTGTAACCTGACTGTTTATAGAATAAAAAAGTTTTTGTTTGGAGCATTCATCTTTAAATAAAGCTATTTCACAATTGTGACCAAATAACTTTCCTAATCCCTCAATAAAAGAAGTAAAGTCACCAGCCAATGTATTCATTTCTGTAGCCATACTATCCCATTCTTTCTTTATATATATGTTTCTATATCTACATTTTCAGCATCAGCCCATAATCTTTCAAGATTATAAAAATCTCTGTCTTCTTTATAAAATACGTGAACAATAATATCTCCATAATCTAGCAAAATCCACTTTCCTGTATTGTATCCTTCCTTATGTTTTACATCGTAACCTCGAAGATACATTTTTTCCTCTATATCATCTGATATTGCCATTACTTGTCTTTGAGAATTTCCACTTAATATTACAAAATAATCTGCTATAGTAGTAAGCTTAGATATTTTTAACACTTTAATATCAAAGGCCTTCTTATCATCTGCAGATTTAATTATTATAGACAGTTGCTCATTCACTATCTTACCTCCTGATAAAATTAATTATTAGCTTCTTTATTTCCTTCATCTTTCATAACCATATTATGTTCTAGAAACATGCTGTTTACCATTTCCTGAGTTTCTCCTGCATCATGTATAAAATACCATAATCCACTTATATATTTTGGTTCACCTGGTAAAGTTGCCATTTGAATGTTTTCAGTGTCAATATTTTTTGCTTTAAGTGCAAATTTAGCTACAAGTTCTAAAGGAATATTTGTATCTACATTTTTAAAGTAAGAATTAATAAACTTTGGAAGCTTAATAATATTAATTGGATTTAATGATTTTTTAATAGCGCTACTCATAAACTGATGTTGTGCTTCTATTCTACCTAAATCTTGATTGGCATATCCTTTTCTAAATCTTAAAAACTCTAATGATTTTTTCCCATCTAAAGTCTGTTTACCTTTTTTTAAATTAATATTAAGAGGAGGATCTGCTGTTGGGTCGCTATATTTCATATCCATAGGAACATCTACCTCTACTCCTCCAATTAAATCCACTACTTCCTCTACAATTTTATAATCAACTCTAACATAATAATCAAGATCTATGCCTAAAAGATCTCTGACAGCTTTTACAGATAAATCTGGACCTCCATAGGCGTGGGCATGATTAATCTTTTCCTTGTTTTTTCTTCCTCTTAATGATGCCATAGTATCCCTAGGGATTGAAAGTATTGAAATTTTTCCAGTAGTATCATCATATCTACAAAGCATCATAGTATCTGTTCTTTGTCCCTTAGCCTTATCCACATCCTTTGAGTCAACACCTAAAAGAAGAAAAGTTATTTCTTTTTTGCTATTATCATCTTTATTTAGTCCTTGTAAATTTGATGCAAAAGAATTCTCGCCATTATTGCTCTTTAAAACAAAAGTAACTATACCTACAGAAGCAATAGTAAATATTAAAAATGCCGTTAAAAAGGTTCTAAAAAATTTTTTCATTTATTATACCACTCCAAGCCTATTTGATTTCATTGATTAGATAGTTTCTTGCATTGAATGTATCAGGATGAATATATAGTCCTTTATCAATTATATATTTTATAGTTTTATCCATAGCTTTAAGTAATGCTAAATCTAAATTTTCATATGATAGTTTTCTAACTCCATCCATACCAGGAATTTTTCTCTCTGGCTCAGTGTAGTCTGATATATAAACTATTTTTTCTAGTAATGCCATATTGGGTCTTCCAGTCGTATGATACCTAATAGCATTAATAATATCAATATCCTCAATCTGAAATTCTTTTCTAGCTATTTCTGCACCTAAGGCACAATGGATTAATGCAGGATTATCAATATTCACGCCTCTTTGAATTATACCAAAATCATAGGCATTTTTCAATAATTCATCTTCATTTTCAAATTTGCCACAATCATGAAGTAGTCCTGCAATAGCAGCTTTTTGTATATCACAATTAAATATAGTAGCTAATTTAACGGCTTCTTCCATTACTCTTACTGAATGAAGGTACCTTTCATGTCCAATACTGTTTATTAAATTTGTCTTTGCTTGATTTATAATGTTTTGATAATTCTCCATATTATAAACAATCCTTTTTTTCAATATCTAGATAAAGCTTATGTTTTATTATGTATGATTCTACGGATTCAGGTAGTAAGTATTTTACTGTGGTCCCTTCCTTTATTCGGTTCCTAATATCTGTTGAAGAAATTTGTAGTGCAGGTACAGATACAGTATATATGGCTTTGCTATACTTAGACTCAAGTTCTTTAACTTTTGTTTCAATTTTTGACATTTGAAATCCAGGTCTTGTAGCTGCTACAAACTTGCACATATTAAGTAATTGATCAACTTCTTTCCACGTTGAAAGTTCCAGTAAAGAATCTGCTCCTGTAATAAAGTAAAATTCAGCACTATCTTTACAACATTTTTTCAGTTCCTTAATAGTATCAATTGTATATGTAATTCCCTTTCTATCCAATTCTATAGAAGAAACATCAAAGTAAGGGTTAGAAATTGTAGCTAATAGCGTCATTTGATACCTGTGGTCACCACTAGTAATTTTACTATTATCCTTATGAGGAGGATTGCCAGCCGGAATAAATATAACCTTGTCCAATTTAAATTTACATCTTATTTCTTCAGCAATGACTAGATGTCCAACATGAATGGGATCAAAAGTACCTCCCATTATTCCATATTTTTTTATACGATTACTCATAAAACGTCCTCACAGTCTTAATTTGTTTGGTAAAACACATACTAATTTTCATTATATATTATTTTTTTATTTATATAAATACTAAAGTAATATGTAACTCTAATTTAAATCTATATATTCTCTTATTTCCTTAATTTCTTGTTTATCATTGCAATACAGAGTCTGAATTTTTTCATTTTCAAAATTTTTCATGTAGATAACTAACTCATCATCTAATTTTTGCTCGTATTTTATACATTTAAAGCCTTGATCATAAAAAACTTTTACTTGATTTAAACAATTATACATAATTCTTCTCCTCCATAAATAGTGGTTTAAAAGACATAAAAGAGACTGGATACCCAATCTCTTTATATTTTTCCCATATTTATTTATTTCATCATAAGTTTTATGCTTTTTATTAGGGTAACTCTATATTTTTGTTTTCTTTAGATTCTCTATAGATAACAAACTTATTCCCTATGCTTTGAACAAATTCTGCGTTTAACTTTTCAGATATTTCAATGGCTACATTTTTTGCTTCTAATAAACTGTTATTAAGCACATTTATCTTTACAAGTTCTCTAGCTTCAAGCGCATCATCAACTTGTTTTAGAAAGCTTTCTGTTACTCCATTTTTGCCAACTTGAAATATTGGGTCTATTCCATTAGCTAAAGCTTTTAAATAACTTCTTTGTTTTCCACTAATCAAAAATTACACTCCTTTAACACTATACTTCTACTTCTTTTTTTGTTTTTCTTCTATGAACTTCATAATTTTGCATTCCTTTTTTCCAGCCACTTCTTAATTTCTCGGAAGGCTCATATTCATTATTAATTACAAAATCCCCTTTTGCTACGCAATAATAAGTTGGTTGGTTTTCTTTGCAATTACCACAATTTATGCAGTCCATTTCCCTAACTTGACCTCCATTAATCAAAAAATTCAAATTCATAACCACAAATATTTACAATATCCTCATTGCTAATTCCTAAGGACTTCAGTCTATCTACAACTCCTCTTTTTCTAATAACTTTTTGGAAGTATCTTACTGAATCTAAATCATCAAAGTTAGTAGAATTAAGGAGCTTTTCGATTTGTTTCCCCTCTACGTAATATTTGTCGTCTTCTTTTCTAATTATAATTTCATCATTCTTATCTGTCAATTCATATATTTTGCTCTTATCTATGACTTCTTCTATATCCTCTGGTTCTCCAACTTCTTGCAGCTTACTCCAAATAGCATTTTCAAGTTCTTTTATTCCTTTACCAGTAGCTGCAGATATGGCATATATTTCATAACCAAGATTGCTAACTTCTTTAGCAAGCCTGTTGTAACCATCTCCTTCTCCCAAAATATCAATTTTATTTGCAACAACAATTTGAG
>CAYYDM010000015.1:16275-21920 GCA_964470635.1 uncultured Clostridia bacterium
TCTTCCTTCTCGTGATGATACATCTACTAGGTGGACTAAAACCCTAGTTCTTTCAATGTGTCTAAGAAACTCATGTCCCAATCCTACTCCCGTGTGGGCACCTTCAATAAGCCCTGGAATATCTGCCATAACAAAGCTTCTACCTCCATCAAGTTCTACAACCCCAAGATTTGGAGTAAGAGTAGTAAAATGATAATCAGCAATCTTTGGTTTCGCATCAGTTACGATAGATAAAAGAGTTGATTTGCCTACATTAGGAAAACCTACTAACCCTACATCCGCCAACAGTTTAAGTTCCAAAACTATCCATCGCTCTTCTCCTGTTGAACCTCCTTCGGCAAATCTAGGTGCTTGTCTTGTAGATGTTGTAAATTTCATATTTCCTTTTCCACCACGTCCACCTTTTGCAATTATAAAAGTATATCCATCTTCGGTTAAATCAGCAATAATTGCATTCGTCTCAGCATCTCTAACTATGGTTCCCTGAGGGACTTTCAATATAAGGTCTTGACCCTTTTTACCATATTGCATTTTAGACTTTCCATCTTCACCACTTTCAGCCTTGTAGTGTTTTTTGTATCTAAAATCCATAAGAGTCCTAATGTTTCTGTCTACTTGCAGTATTATACTACCGCCATCGCCTCCATCACCACCTGCTGGCCCTCCTGCAGGTTCATATTTTTCTCTCCTAAAAGCAACAGCACCATGTCCGCCATTGCCTCCCTTTACAAATATCTTTGCTACATCTATAAACATTGCATCCATCCTTACTATTTAATAATTTTATTATACCAATTATGGTTAAGCTGTCAACTATCTATTAGTATTCCAAGTATATTCAAATTTAATAACTATTTGATATAGAGTATATGGTATTCTCCGTTAAAAATTCTTTAGTATTATCCAAGTAAAAAATCACTTCATATCCATCTTCAGTTCTAACAATACTATTCATATCTTCCCAATTTAGTCTCAATAAATTCTCATCTATGTCTCCACTAAATATAAACTCAATTCTATCTATATGCTCATATATGTCTATTAAAAGTTTGTTTCCATTATTTTCTTTGTATGTACAGTTAATAAAGCAATCAATTAATTTAGAAATACCCTCAACAATCACCTTTTCATTATTGATACTCCTAATATCACTATCTACGTAACTATCTACATCAACAATAATTTCTATTCCCTTACCTTCTCCTACTTTTACTTTTTTCTCTAAAAGCAGTGATATAGAAAACACAGATAGATAAAAGCATTTACTAGAATTAGATGAGGAAATCATTGCTTTCTTTATTTGTTCTATAGCTTTATTGCTATTATTTAGCTGCAAATATCCATATATCACCTGAAATATATTCATATAATCATGCCTTTGTTCTCTCAATAAGTATTTAGTTTCTTTTATAAAGTCCAACTCAGTTACTTTTCTTTTCGTATAATCTTTGTGTCTGGTTTTAATAAGCAAAATAAATAAGACAATGCTAGTTAAGAATAAAATAAATAATAAAATTTCATAAAACAGATGTAGTTGAACATTTTTCGTGAAAATAGTTTTTCCCCCCTTTACATTAGTCTTCAACATCTATTCTAACATAACCGCACAAAAAATAAACACAAAAAAACCTACCTCAATGGTAGGTTTTTTATCATTAAGCTTATGCTAATGTTTCTAATGGGTAAACACTTACCTGTTTCTTGTCTTTACCTTTTCTTTCAAATTTAACAACTCCGTCTACTTTAGCAAATAGAGTATCGTCTCCACCTTTACCTACATTTAAACCAGGATGTATCTTTGTTCCTCTTTGTCTAACTAAAATATTACCAGCTGGAACAAATTGTCCATCTGCTCTCTTAACACCAAGTCTTTTAGATTCACTATCTCGACCGTTTTTAGAGCTACCTACTCCTTTTTTAGAAGCAAATAGTTGTAAATTTATTCTAATCATCTCATCACACCTCCCTATATTTGAGAGTTATATAATCTGGATAGATATCAACTAATCCTTTTAATCCTACTTCCATAGTCTTCAATACTATGTCTGCTTTTTCCCTTTGAACCTTAGGAAGCTCAATGGGTAATGATACTTTTAAATAACCCTTTTTATCATCTATTGAATAAGAAATATTATTCTCTTCTATGCCACATACTTCATTTAAGGAAATAAGGGCCGTTTGGCTCAATATTGATATAGACGCACATAGAATATCTTTTCCAAATGCACCATAACCAGTATGACCATTTATTTCATACTCTACTATACTACCATTACTATTTCTAAGTATAGTGATTTTCGTCATATAGCAACACTATCCATTTATCTTTTCTATCTTAACCTTTGTGTATGGCTGACGATGCCCTTGTTTCTTTCTGTAATCTTTCTTTCTTTTGAATTTATAAACAACAATCTTTCTTGCTTTACCATGCTCAACGATATTACCTGTTACAGTTACACCATCTACATATGGCTTACCTACTTTTACTTCTTCTCCATTAGAAACTAAAAGTATTTTATCAAAGCTTAGAGATTCACCTTCGTTTCCAGCAACCTTTTCAATGAAGAGAACATCTCCCTCTTGAACTCTGTATTGCTTTCCACCTGTTTCAATTACTGCGTACATTACACACACCTCCTCTAACCAGTCTCGCCAATGCTAGGTACCGAAGTTTTAAAACCCGCACTGAGCGGCCACTTACAAAGTAAAATTTTATCAGACTAAGGACAAAAAGTCAACAACTACTTTTGTATAATCATTCCTTTAATAAAATCTATTCTACCTATATTCTTTACTTTTATTTCATTATGATGAATCGACTCATTTGCAATAATAAATAGCTTAATGCCATACTCATCTTCCATTTTGTTTATATAGTAATTATTATTTTCAGATAAATATCCTTTAATATGTGGATTTACCTCTAAAATAACTGCTTCTGCACTAGTATGGAATTTTAGTCTCTTCATTTCTTTATCTATAAGACTCAAAATCAACTCTTCTGAATAGACTTTCCCTGTTCCATTACAATAAGGACATTCCTTCAATAGTTTTGCTGTTAGTCTGCTTCTTACTTTCTTTCTTGTCATCTCTACTAATCCTAGCTGAGTCATTCCTAAAACAGTAGACTTTGTTCTATCCTTTTTAAGTTCATTTTCTAAGGTTTTAAGGACTTCCTCTTCATGCTTTTCATTATTCATATCTATAAAATCAATAATAATTATACCACCAATGTTTCTAAGTCTTAGCTGTTTAGCTATTTCCTTGGCTGCCTCCATATTAGTCTTGAGAACAGTATCTTCTAGATTAGTACTACCTACATACTTACCAGTGTTTACATCAATTGAAGTTAAGGCCTCTGTTTCATCTATTACTACATATCCTCCATTTTTTAGCCAAACCTTTCTATCTAAGGCCCTGTTAATTGCTTGGTCAATTCCAAAATATCCAAAAATGTCATGGCTTGAGTCAAAATATTCAATCCGGGATTTTAATTGTGGTGATATCATTTCAACTAATTCTACTATGCTTTTGTATTCATCTCTACTGTTAATTATCAATTTTTGAACATTATTAGTAAATAAATCTCTTACAGTTCTATGAATCAAATCAAGGTCTTTATACATAACCCTAGGGGCAAAACCTAAATTTCTTTCACTATCAATTTTATTTAATACTTTCAATAGGAATTTGATATCATCTTTAAAATCGTCTATTTCTAGACCTTCGCTTGCAGTTCTTAAAATTAGGCCCATATTAGTAGGCTTAACACTTTCTACAATTTCTCTTAATCTATCTCTCTCTGCTTCACTATCAATACGTCTTGATACTCCTATATAATCAGTATAAGGCATGAGAACAACATGCCTACCAGGTATGGTTATGTGAGTAGTTACCCTCGCCCCCTTATTTCCAAAGGGTTCTTTAATTACCTGAACGATAACATCTTGACCTGATTTTATAACGTCTTTGATTGAAATATCTTTAAGGTTTATTCTTTTGTTAGATAACATTTCTTTTGGAATTGCATCTTTAACATAAAGGAAAGCATTCTTATCTAATCCAATATCAACAAATGCCGCCTGCATACCAGGCAGTACATTAACAACTCTTCCTTTGTAAATATTACCAACTATCCTTTTGTTATCATCTTTCTCTATATACAACTCTGCCAACTCACTATTTTCCATAACAGCTACTCTATTTTCTTGTAAACCCACATCAATTATTATTTGATTCATATAATCTCTCCTAAGGCTTTATTTGAGAGCTAAGAGTGCTTAAAATCTATATTGTTAAAATAAACCAAATCTGAATGCTAAGCCTATATTTATATAGGCAAAGAAATAACTTCATCTCTTTCAATAAACAGCTCAAGTCTATGTATCCTTAAACTTCCTTCTTCTAATTTTATATTAGTATATTCTTCAAGTAGTTCTACAACTTCCTCTGGTTTTATATTTCCTTGGCTCCCTGTCATTAAAGTTGTCTTTAATATGATTGTATCATTTTCATTTGATAGAAGAAACAACTCTTTTATTCTATTTCTTACATTATGCTGCTTTACAGTTGTATTCTTTCCCTTCTTTTTTTCTTTAGTTAAGATTAGTTCTTCTTTATTGAGAAAATCTGATATTTCATCCCTTATTTGTTCTGAAGTCATTGCCTCTTTAGGTGTAAATCCAATTATATAAGCTGACCATCTTATTAACGATACAATGGAATTTTTATCATCTGATGTTACTGCTTTTAATATTTTTATCCCATTTGGTAATACTTCATTCATATTTTTAACAAATTCCTCTGGTTCCATCTGTGAATCTAGCTCTACATCCATATACTCTCCATCACTTGACACCCCTAAAGCTAGTGCAGTAGCTAAAGAAAATTGAGGATGTGGATTGAAGCCTTCACTATATTTAACAGGAATATTAGCCCTTCTAAAAGATCTTTGAAAAAGCCTCATTAAATCAAGATGTGAAATGTATTTTAAATCTTCTACTTTTGTAAACTTAGCTCTTATCTTCATTAGCAAACACCACCCGTAAAACTATTATTAATACCGCAACCCGTACACCCTTTTCTGCAATCCCAAGTAAGTTCACCTTTTTTAGCCTTTTCATTTTCATTAATGAGGTATTTTTTTGAAACACCTACATCTATAAAATCCCAAGGTAGGATTTCATCATAACTTCTTTCTCTTGCTGCATAAAAATCAGGGTCAATTTCTGTCTCTTCAAAGGCTTCCATCCATTTTTGGAAATTGAACTTGTCTCCCCAACCATCAAACTTACACCCTTTTTCCCAGGCTCTTACTAATACATCTGATATGCGCCTGTCTCCTCGTGCCAAAACAGCTTCTAAATAGCTTAATCTAGAGTCATGATGATTATATGTTATCTTATTATCTTTAATGTTGCTTTTTAGTAAAGTTATCTTCTTATTAAAGGTTTCTATACTATCTTGAGGATACCATTGGAATGGTGTAAAAGGTTTTGGAACAAAACAAGAAGTACTTACTGTCACCTTTAGATTACCTTTTCTTTGTTCATTATGTATTCTAAAAAAAAAATCATTTAACTTATATTTTTTATTCGGTTCTGTATTACTCTATTTCATTACAACAACTATTGTTTTTCATCAAT
>CAYYDM010000015.1:21930-39064 GCA_964470635.1 uncultured Clostridia bacterium
TATGCTAAATGCTTTATTCCTAAAACATCATCAAAAGTCTCAGTAGGTAATCCTATCATAAAGTACAATTTTACTGTTGACCAACCAGAATTAAAAGCTTCTTCTGTGGATTTAATTAAGTCTTCTTCCGTAATTCCTTTATTGATAACATCTCTTAATCTTTGAGTCCCAGCTTCAGGTGCAAAGGTCAAACCTGTTTTTCTCACCTTCTGAATCTCTTCTATAACTTCTAAAGGAAAAGAGTCTAGTCTTAAAGAAGGTAATGACAAACCTACTTTCTTGTCCTTATATTCCTCTATTAATCTGTTTACCAGCTCAAGTATTTGAGAATAATCGCTAGTACTTAAAGAAGAAAGTGATATTTCTTCATGACCTGTTGCTTCTACAAGCTTTCTTGCATAATCAATTAATGTATCTACTTTTCTTTCTCTCACAGGTCTGTATATGATGCCTGCTTGACAAAATCTGCAGCCCCTTGTACATCCCCTAAATATTTCTAACATTATTCTGTCGTGAACAGTTTCTATAAATGGAACAATAATCTTATCTGGGAAAAATGCTTCATCTAGATTCTTAACAATTCTTTTTTTTATTTTCGATGGATATCTTTCATCTATTGAAGAAAAATCTTTTATAGTTCCATCCTCATTATAATCAACACTGTAGAATTGAGGAATATATACTCCCTCTATATTACTAATCATTTCTAAGTAATCTTTTCTTTCTTTGCCTTCTTTTTTCCACTCTTTATATAGTTCAATAATCTCTAAAGTTACTTCTTCGCCCTCTCCTATAATAAAGAAATCTATAATCCCAACTAATGGCTCTGGATTATATGCACATGGTCCGCCAGCAATAATGAACGGGTCATCTTTTTTTCTATCCTTTGACATAATAGGAATCCCTGCTAAGTTAATCATATTAATAATATTGGTATAGCTCATTTCGTATTGAAGTGTAAAGCCCATAAAATCAAAAGTCTTAATAGGGTCCTTACTTTCTAATGCATATAAGGGAATATTATTATTTCTCATCTCTTCTTCCATATCAGTCCAAGGTGCAAATACTCTTTCACAGTATATATCATCTTTACTATTTAAAAGATTATATAAAATATGCATTCCTAAGTGAGACATACCTACTTCATATACATCAGGAAAAGCAAATGCAAATCTTACTGTATCTTCTGTGATATTCTTCTTTACAATATTCAGCTCATTTCCAATATATCTAGCTGGTTTTTCGACTCTGTTTAGAATCTTCTCTAACTGCTCTTTATCTATCATATATACCATCCTTTTCCTTTTAGTTATGTAATACATTTTCTATGTATTTATTATTTTACCACTTTTTAATTTCTATTAGTAGTTCTTCTAAGACAATATCAAATCCGTGTTTATATATTCCCTCAAGTAATTGACTTTCTGTTATAGTACCTATAGTCTCTCCATTACTTTTTATTATAATAAATATATGATATCTATTTGGTAAAAAACATTCTATGGCTTCTTTTACACTCGTAGTATTAATACAAACTAAAAGATGAGCCTTCATTTTCTTTTTCCTGTTCAGTTCCTTTGTCTTTTCAGTAATAGACCTAATGAAAACAAAAGCTGCCATTTCCCTCTCTTTTTTGGCAGCTATTATAGTAAAAACTGCAATTACACCTATATAAGTAACATTACCTGTTAACCCATTTAATATATCATAGAGTATAACAAATGTACATAATATATATGTAACATATGTAAGCTTAATTGTAGAAGATTTATAACCAATAAATAAAGATAATACAGCCCTAATGATTTTGCCTCCATCTAGAGGAAAGACAGGTAAAATATTTATTATAAACATCAGCCAATTGATTTCAATTACAAAGTCAATAAAATAGTTTTCAGTATAAAGACTTCTAAGTCCCATAAACACTATAATTATTAAAAGATTGCTTAAAGGACCTATGGCACATATAACTATTTCTTCTTTAGGGTTAATAATTTTAATATTCTTATATTTTGCTACCCCTCCAAAGGGCAATATATCTATTTCATCTATAATAAATCCATATTTTCTAGCTACAATGCTATGAGAAAACTCATGAACTAATACAATTAAAATCATAACAGTAATTTCAATAAATTGTCCCAGTAAAAAATAAACAATGAACATAGCAAGCATAATAATATTTATTCTGATGTTAATGTTTTTTATCTTGAATATATTCATTTAGGGAAGCCTTCCTATCATTTAAATACATCTGTACTAAATGTCTCAATTACTTTATCTGGTATTTTAACAATATCTCTAAAAAAATCATAAGCCTTCTTTGTATCTTCTCTTATATCAAATGAATAATTAATAGATTCATCAACTATTCTGATTATATTGTTTGTAAATTTTACATTTACTTTTTTAATTACTAGCAATGCTAAAACAATAATAATGCAAATCACTACTCTATTAATTTGCTTTCTATAAAAATTTGTTCCACTGTTGTAATTATAAGTACTATAGACCTTTTTTCGTCTTAAACTGTTTATTGTTCTATTAAATTTATCTTTTATATTCATAATGACCACCTTCTTTTAGTTTAGTATATTAATATTTTTAAGAAGATGATTTTATTACATTAAAAAAACCTATGATTTCACTAGTTGTAAAATGAAATCATAGGTTTCTCTATTTTTCAGAATTGTGAGCTTTAGATTGTTTTATAATCTCTCGCCAATGCATATCTCCTCTTTCAAGAGCTTTTATTAGAAGCTCTGCAGTAGCAATATTGGTAGCAATGGGAATAGCATGAACATCACTTAGTCTAAGTAAAGCCTGCACATCGGGCTCATGAGGCTGTGAAGTTAGTGGATCTCGTATAAAAATTATTAAATCCATTTCATTGCTTGCTACCTTGGCACCTATTTGCTGGTCTCCTCCTAATGGTCCAGACATTAGACAATGTATATTAAGACCTGTAGCTTCTCTGATAAACCTGCCCGTAGTCCCTGTAGCAAAAAGACAGTGTTGTTCTAGAATATGCTTATACGCAATAGAAAAATTAACTAGCTGCTTTTTTTTATTATCATGTGCTATTAATGCAATATTCATAATATCCTCCGAAAAATTATCCTCTTTATTTAACAGATCCTTCTTTCATTTTCAAAATAGGTATATTTGCAATTAATGCAGGTATAGGAGTATTGTCGCTTTCTCTTCTAGTTCTGGTAAGCTTTATATCTAGTCCTTCCTCATCAATTACCATGTAATCTGATATTACTCTTATTATGTCCCCTTTTAAGATTTCTAAAAAGTGAGGAGAAATATTAGCTCTGTCATGAATTAAAACTAACTTTAGTCTTTCCTTTGCAACATTTTTACTTTTATTCTCGCTTTTACCGAATAATTTAAATAAGTCCAACTTTACCCCTCCTTTTCAGCTATTTCCCAAAAAATAATTTTCTGAGTTTACCGAATACTCCTTCATCTACTTCTAAATCCAGTAATTCTACTTCTTCACCCATTATTCTCTTAGCAATATTTCTATATGCTTGTCCTGCAAGTGCTTTGTTATCAATAACAACAGGTTCTCCCTTGTTTGTAGAGATAACGATAGCTTCATCATCAGGCACCACTCCAATTAAATCTATGGCTAAAATATCTATCATATCGTCAATATTCATCATATCCCCTTTTTTAACCATATCAGGTCTTATCCTATTTACAATTAATCTTGGGTTATGTAATCCTTTTGCTTCAAGTAATCCAATTATTCTATCTGCATCTCTAACCGCTGATATCTCTGGAGTAGTAACTACAATAGCTCTGTCTGCACCAGCTATAGCATTTTGAAATCCTTGTTCTATTCCTGCAGGACAGTCTATTATAACATAATCAAACATTTCTTTTAACTCATTAGAAAGTTCCAGCATCTGTGCAGGGCTTACTGCGTTTTTATCTTTTGTTTGCGCAGCAGGTAAAAGGAATAATCCATCATATCTTTTATCTTTTATTAGTGCTTGTTTTAATCTACAGACTTTCTCTACTACGTCAACAATATCATATACTATTCTATTCTCAAGACCCATTACAACATCTAAATTTCTTAGCCCTATATCTGCATCTATTATAGCAACTTTTTTACCTTCCATTGCTAGACCTGTGCCTATATTGGCTGTAGTCGTAGTTTTGCCTACTCCACCTTTTCCTGATGTAATAACAATTACTTCACCCATAGAGTTCAGCCCCCTATTATTATTTATTTTTTGGTAGATATGTTTCTATAAGTACTGAGCCTTCTTCAACTCTTGCTATTTCTGGCCATTTAGAAATGATTGTTTCTTCGTCAGGTTTTCTTGCTATAGTATCAGCTATCCTTAACTGTGTAGGTTGAAGGTAAAAGGCTACAACTATAGCTTTTCTATTGCCATCACAGCCTGCATGTGCTATACCTCTTAATGAGCCAAGTATAACAATATTACCTTTTGCAACAACAATTCCACCAGGGTTCACATCTCCAATAACAACTAAATTTCCTTCCGATTCTACGGTCTGGCCAGATCTAATAGTAGTTCTTACAAACTTAGTATATCCTTCTTCAATCCCATCAAAAAATTGGAATTGAGTCATATCATTTTGCTCAACTTCTTCGTCAATATCATCATTAATATCATCGACATTGATTCCATATTTGTTAATTATCATACCTTTAAGCTCTTCTTCTTCTGCTGTAGACAATTTTTTTCCTTTAATGCTTATTACTTTGGCTCCTTTAAAAAAAGATCCTGCTTTTCTTAAATTACTATCTAGCTGCTCTTTTATTTTCTGAAAGCTTCCTTCTTTAATATAGATATATACACCCTCTTTATTACCTTTAAATGTAACTAAGCTTTGACTCATATGCCACCCTCCAAAAAGTTTACAGCTATTACTTTTATTCTTCATTTTTCTCGTAATTCCTTCTTATTTATTAAGAAAAATAAATTGGCAAGTAGAAAACTACTTAGCCAATTTATTTCTTACAGTAAACTCACCATTTGCTTCATAATTAAGTCCAAGATACTGAGCTATAATTTCCTTGGCTACAGGACCTACATATCCTCCACTTCCACCTTGAAATATAACCCCGGCTATAGCAATCTCTGCTGCATCAGGATTATTTTCCTCATAAGGTCCATAGGCTACAAACCAAGCATAGTTATCGTACTTTTCTCCTGTTAAGGGGTTTATTCCATCTTTTTGTGCTGTACCTGTTTTTGTCGCAACAGTAATTGGAAAATTCTTAAATACCGCCCTTGCAGTACCATCACTTGAAACCATGCCAAGACCTTTATTTACCTCATTAATAAAATTATAATCTTTAAGTGTAACCCTATTTGATTCCCTTATTGGCTCATATACAACTTTGGAATTATCGTGACTTTCAGCTTTAGAAATAACACTTACATTATGTCTATATCCACCATTTGCTAAAGTAGCCATATAATTTGCCATCTGAATTGGTGTGTAGGCATTTTGTCCTTGGCCTATTGAAATATTCAATGTATCTGCCTGTTTCCAACCTGACTGATTTAAATAGGTATATTTTATTACATCAGCAAGATCTTCCTTACTTCCTTCAACTTTCTTTTCTCCATTAATATTAAGCTTATCTAACCTTCTAATTACCTCTCTCTTGCTAAGTGGTTCTTCAAGTTCAGCCCAGCTTACTACTTCGTCTATTGCTTTTGATATATCCTTTTCATCTAAGTGAATTCCTTCTTTAGCATGATCCCTAATATTAGCATTTAAGAATCTTCTCAATCCTATTTTAATATTATTTGTCTTTGAATTCGTATCAGGAACTCCAGCAGCTCTTTCTCCAGCTATTTCTATTCCTGTTTTGTCATTTAAACCAAAATCTTTGGCAACTCTCAATATGTCTTCAATGTCTACTTTTCCTCCAAGTCCTTCTCCAGTTCTTGGGTTCCTCCCCATTGTGACGCTATAAAAATAATAGTTACATGAATCCCTTATTGCTTCTGCAAGACTTTCCCATCCATGTGAGCCTCTATTACTATTCCAAAGCCAGCAACCAAAGTTCTTATTTCCCATTTCTACATATCCATAGTCATAAATCTTTTTACTTGCCTTTATTCCTTTTTCTTGGGCTGCTAAGCCCGTTATCATCTTAAATATAGATCCTGGTTGAATTGCTGTCTGTAAGGCAATATTGTAAAGAGGTCTTGGTGCCAATGGATCTTCATCATGTTCAGGCATTAAGCTTTGCCAATCTTCCTCTGAAATCCCTGTTGCAAAAAGATTTGGGTCATATGCAGGATAATTCGCTAATGCAAGTACTTCGCCAGTTTTAACATCTATAGCAACAACAGAACCAGAGGTAGCATTTTTATATGGTTTAGAATATTTGTAATTTCCCCATTTACTTTGGAATTCTCCACCTTTTTGTATCTGCTCTATAGCTTGTTTTAATGCATCTTCTGCAACTTTTTGAAGTTCAAGATCTATAGTCAAGTACAAATTGTTGCCGGGTGTAGCTTTTTCATCATCTAATACTTTTATAGTATTACCTAATACGTCTACCTCCACACGTCTATTCCCGTTTTTACCTCTTAAATACTGTTCAAAACTATCCTCTACTCCAGTCTTTCCAATAATATCGTTAGGTGAATAGCCTTGCTCTTCAATATATTTTTTAATTTCAAATGTTTGTGATATCTTACCTAAATAACCTAAAATATGTGCTGCTGTTTCCCCCATAGGATAATATCTGACAGGTTCAATGGAAACCCCAACACCAAGTAAATCAAATTTGTTTTCCTCTAGCTTAGCCACAGTACTGTTTCTAATTCCATAAGCTAAATTTATTGGTTGATAAGCTCTATGTCCTTGTTTGTTTAGCTGTTCTAAGACCAACAATATAGATCTAGCTTCATAATTATTCAGTCCTTCATCTATCTTAAACTTCATAACCAAAAATTCAAATGCTTCTTTAGCACTACTTTTTTCTGGTATTTTATAGCTGTCAAACCAATTTTTCTTATTGTTAAGTACAGCATATTCCCAATTGCCAATAGATATCTTAGGATTTACATAGCTTAGAACTTTTTCTTGTGCAATAGTCTTAACCTTATCATCAGTTATAAAGTTAGTCATAACATTATGCTTATTAGCTATATATATCAAGGCTTCTATTGCTGTTAGCTCCCCTTCTACTTTTTCAGTTTTATAAAATTTTTCTTTCTGCTCATTACTTTTATATTTATAATATACTTTTTTTGCTTCCTCATCTAAAGTAATGTCAATTGGAACATTTATGTTGTTTCCTTCAAGCTTTTCCATTAGAATCTTTCCTGGTATTGTTTGTTCTTTTTCTTTTCCTTCAGCATCAGTTTTAACAAAAATATTTGTTAGAATCTCATATTTTGCATCTGTTTGCAAAACAATATTTACAAAATCATCTTTAGCTGAACTGTTCATTGTTATGTTTTCAAAGTTTTTCATTAAATTTCTTTTAATAGATTTATATTCTTCATCAAAGCTAAAGTTGTAAGGCACAAGAGATACATCAGAAGCTAATCCATTGTTCTGTAGAACTTTGTATGTAAGTTCACTAACAATAGGATCTTTAATTAGTTTAATAAGAACTTTTTTGTTTTGTATTATTTTAGAAATCAATAAGTCTCTTGCGGGTTTATCTCCTGATATATTATTTTCCTTTTGCCATTTTGCTATATCTACATTTGTGTCATAACTAAATGTAACATTATTTTGCTCGTCAAAATCTATTCTTATAGGCATTGATATGCCTTCATTTTCTAAAATATTTACTGCTCTTTTTCCAGTAAAGAAAATTCGCGAATTAGTATCATCTTCTATTCTCATAGATGAATTAATTAATTCTCCTATAAGATTATTATTTAAAATCAATTCTGCAACGTATTCGTAAGGTGTTTTATTACTTTCCATGTACATAGCATCGCTATTATACGTAAAATAATTTAAGTCAATTGGAAACTCATCTATACAATTTACTCCTTCTTCTTCCAGTATCCTAATAAGTTTAAGGATAGCATTGTTCTTTTTAGTTAAGTCTTTTATATTTAGCTCATCTTTCATAATTTGAACTGTAAAACTAGGTTTATTGCCTGCTAGCAATCTCCCATACCGATCTCTTATCTCTCCCCTAGGTGCAGTGATAGATATCTGCTTTACTCTCTTGCTCTCAGAAATTCTTCTCATTTCTTCGCCTTGAACAATAGTTAAAGACGCTAGTTTAAAAGCTAAGACAGCAAATGTGAAAAAAGTAAGAAACATGAGGATATTATACCTGTCCTTGATTTTTTCCCAGAACTTCATTGGTTCACCTCCTTATTTTTTCTTAAAGCTTATGTGTGGTTGACGATATAACTTAAGAAACTGTTTATAAAGGAAAATAGACAATAAGGAATTGAGAACTGTCTCAATAATTACAATGTTTTTAACAAGCTTTATGAAATCAACATTTATAGATAAAAAGTACATAAATACATAGTATACCGTGTGAAAAGCAAATGTTGATATAGCTGTAAAAACAAAAGGTAAAAACAAATTCTCCTTAAATACCTTTTTATCAGTTAATCCTATTAGATAACCAATAATGAAATAAATTAAAGCATGTACTCCTATGACATCATAAAAGAACATATCCTCTAAAAGTCCTAGTATTAACCCTAGAATACTGCCAGTCTTTTTGCCTGCAAGAAGTGCAAAACACACAATAATAATTAAAGACGTATTAGGCATCACTCCAAATACGCTTACATGATGTAAAATAGTAGATTCTATCAAAAAATTTACTAAGACTATAATTGCTATAATAAAGTATCTCAAAGTATTTACCCCTTTTACCTATTTTCCCACTATAACAAAAACATTTTGAAGTTTGTTGAAATTCACAGCAGGTTTTACTTCGATGTTTACTAAAAGATCATCGCTATTTTTTGTAACTTCACTTATTTCGCCAATATAAAGTCCTTTAATAAAAATTCCTCCGAGGCCAGAAGTTAATAGCTTGTCTCCCTTTACAACATCTGCTTTTGTATCAAAAAGATATCCTGAAATGTTACCTTCAAAATCTCCCTTCATTATTCCTCCATCTTGAGTTCTAATAACATTAAAGCTCAAGTTGCTACCTTTATCTATTATGGATATAACCTTAGCCCAGTCATCACCAACTTCAACAACCCTACCTACTAATCCTTCTTCTATAGTGTTACCATCAACTTCTATTCCTTGAATGACAGCATCACCCTTTTTAATACCATTTTTAGAGCCCTTATCAATTACAAATCTATCAAACCAGTTTCCTGGATCTTTCCCAATTATTTGTGCTTCAACTAAGTTATACTTTGTCTTCTCTTTCAATATAGAAGCATTTCTTAAATAATCAGTTTTACTTATAATATCTTCGTATTTTCTTACTTGTTCTTTTAACTTGGCATTTTCTTCTTTCAGGCTAGTGTTTTCATTTTTTAGCTGAGTAATGCTTCCTATAGACTTGACAGTTCCTACAACTGATTCCCCACTATTGTAAAAAACTTTTTGAATAGGAGTTATAATGTTGCCTATTAAATTTTCTAAGGATGTTATTTTATCCCTATTCCCGGCGGTAATTCCAATAATTATAATTAGAATGATAGCAACAATAGTTACTATCATTCTCCCTTTTATTTTTTTAAATATGGTCATAAGTATCACCACTTATCCTAACTTTCTTGAACTTTTTGCAACCTTTTTTAATGTTTCGATATCCTCTAAAGCCTTACCAGTACCTATAGCAACACAATCTAGAGGATCTTCTGCTATACGAATAGGCATACCAGTTTCTTTTCTTATAAGTCTATCTAAGCCATCTAATAATGCTCCTCCGCCTGTTAGCATTATTCCTTGCTCCATAATATCAGATGCTAATTCAGGTGGAGTTTTTTCAAGTGTAAATTTTATGGCATCTATAATACTTGATATAGGCTCTTTCATCGCTTCATAAATCTCAGATGAGCTTATATCAATATTTTTTGGCAATCCAGAAATCAAATCTCTTCCTCTAACAGCTATTTTCTTTTCTTTATTAATAGATAAATCTGCAGAACCTACTTGTATCTTAACTTCTTCTGCTGTTCTTTCACCAATCATCAAGTTATATTCTTTTTTAATATAGTAGACTATTGATTCGTCAAGTTCATCTCCTGCAACTCTAATAGATTTGCTTGTAACTATTCCCCCTAATGAGATAATAGCCACTTCTGTAGTACCTCCACCAATATCTACAACCATACTACCGTTAGGTTCATGTACTGGAAGTACTGAACCAATAGCTGAGGCCATAGGCTCTTCAATTAGAAAAGCTTCTCGAGCTCCTGCTTGTATAGCTGCTTCTTCAACAGCTCTTTTTTCAACCTCTGTTACACCAGAAGGCACGCAAACAACTACTCTAGGTGAAAAAAGTGAACGGCCATTATTTCCTTTTCTAATAAAATATTTTAGCATGCTTTGTGTAATATCAAAGTCTGCAATAACTCCATCGCTTAATGGTCTAATGGCAACTATATGTCCAGGTGTTCTCCCTATCATTTTTTTAGCTTCTTCACCTACTGCTAAAACCTCTTTTGTATTAGTTTGTATCGCCACAACAGAAGGTTCTCTGATTATTATTCCTCTACCTCTCATAAAGACTAAGGTATTTGCTGTTCCTAAGTCAATCCCCATATCCTTTGTAAATACATTAAATAATCCCATCTTCTTTTGCTCCTTCCTAATAAAGCCTTAAATTATATCTTTTTCCTTTAAACTTATATATTTATTGTTTCCAACTATTATGTGATCTAACACCTTAATTCCTAATATATCCCCACCTTCTGCCAGCCTTCTAGTTATGGCTATATCTTCTTTGCTAGGTGTAGGATCACCACTTGGATGGTTATGAACAAGAATTATAGAGGCACTACTTCTTGCTATAGCCTCTTTATACACTTCCCTTGGATGAACTATGGAAGAATTTAAGCTTCCTATAGATATGTCCTCTATGCCTATTATTTGATTTTTAGTATCTAGCATTACTATTTTAAAATGTTCTTTCTTCAAATGAGCCATGTCAAGCATTAACATATCAGCAATATCTGAAGGACTTGTAACCTTCATTTTGTCCTTATATGTGCTAGACATAACTCGTTTACCAAGCTCTACAGCAGCTAATATTTGAGCAGCCTTACACTCTCCTATTCCTTTTACCTTTGTTATTTCCTGTAGGCTTGTATCAGATAAAAAAGAAATTCCCTCTTTTTTACCTACCAAAAGTTTTTGAGATATTTCAATAGCTGTATTTTCTTTATTGCCAGTCCTTATAATTATAGCCAATAATTCGGTATTTGATAATGCCTTAGGACCATATTTGTAAAGTTTTTCTCGTGGTCTTTCGTCTTCTGGTAAATCTTTGATAGTATAACTAAAGTTTCTTTCCATGATATCCCCCAAAAAATAATTAAAGTATTTTTGTTTGGAAATGTCTTTCTAAGAGCTTATCTAGTTTCACTATGGGAAGCCCTACTACATTTGAATAAGAACCTTCTATCCAATCTACTAGAATCTCTCCGTAGCCTTGAATACCATAAGCTCCAGCTTTATCTATAAATTCTCCAGTATCTATATACTTATTAATCTTTTCAGGTTGCAATTCTCTAAATTTAACTTTAGTTATTTCATAATCAATGATTTTTTTTCCTAAGTTTATGTCTATTATAGCTATACCCGTAATAACCAAATGTTCTTTACCACTTAAGCTCTCAAGTATCCTATAAGCATCTATCTTATCCTTTGGCTTCCCCAAGACCTTTTCCATATAGACAACTGTATCTGCTGCAATTACTATTGCATCAAAGTCAAGCTTATTAGCGATGTCCTCTGCCTTTTGAAAGGCTAGTGACATAACTACTTGAACAGGGTCATTGTCAAATGAAATTTTTTCATCTATATGGCTTGCAATAGTTTCAAAATCAATGTTATACTTTCTGAGTATTTCCTTTCTTCTTGGAGATGAAGATGCTAAAACGATTTTTTTCATAAGCTCACCTATAATCTTTTATACATAAGGAAAGCTAGTAAAAAACCAATAGCACTGGCAACATTTATGTCAATAACTAATCCAAAAGTGAGTTCTATTACTTTTAAATCTAAATGGACAGGGGTTTTGAGTCCTATAGGATAACTATATGCCAATAAAGGAATCTTATCACTTAATAGATTTCCAATGATACCACCTAGCACTACTCCTATAATTGCTAATGCAAATAAAAGTGCTAAACTCCTATTTCGTGTTCTCATGTTTACCTCCTTATGTTATTTTTAGGTTTCCCATAATATTTTTTTCATATTCTTTGATGTTAGTGTTGAGCCTAACCCAACAAAATAGCCAGTAAAAAGACTTAATAATGTCATGAAAGGAAAATATGAGAAAATCTTTAAATTTTCCATTATTAGGCTCGCTGCTAAAAGCTGCCCCGCATTATGAAATATAGCTCCAAAAATACTAACTCCAATTAAGCTAAAATATTTTGAAAAATATTTAAACACAATTGTCATTGCCAATGTGCTTAGTATTGCTCCAGAAAGACTATACATTAAACCTGAAAAGCTTCCTGTCGCAAGTGCAAATACTAAAGACCTTAATATTGCTACTACAAAAGCTTCTTTGTATCCAAACAATACTAAGGAAATAAGGCAAACAATATTGGCTAATCCAAGCTTCATGCCCGGTAGCAAAATAGGTATTGGTATCATTGATTCAAGTATACTAAGGGCAAGTCCTAAAGAAACCAAAAGTGATAAAAAAATAAGTTTTCTGAGTCTTTTCATATATCTCACCCTTTTCAATAACTAATATGATCTACTTCATCAATTGTGTTTTTTTCTGACTTTATCTCTACTACCATTCTGTTTGGCAAGCAGACAATTACCTCTCCTTGATTAGATATCCAGCCCTGCTTAACATCCAATTTATCAGGACAGTCAGCTTCAATAACCCTAACCTTTTCATCGCCAATCTCTATTTTGTTATAGCCAAACTTTGTTTCTATGTCAATGGTTTTGCCTACCATATTTGCCCCAAAAGAAATCTTCTTAATTTCTTCTCCATCTACCTGTATACTGATGTATTTATTCCCTCCATTAGTTGAATAATATTTAACAAAATATATCCCTACAAAGCTAAGTAATAATACTACAATTATCAGATACTTGTCCCCTTTTGTCATTTTATACATCCTTTTTATATATTGTCATAAAACAATTTCGAGTGAATTCGATATGTATTTAGCACCAAAAAGCCATGAAAATACATATTATCACATCATAAGTTTACCATTTCCATATTTCATTTACAAGTTGTAATTTTTACTTTTGAAAAGCACATATGGAATAACATTTTTAATTACTTCAGTTTATGAATTTTTCAGCAGTATTTTGCAAATATTTATGCTGTGAATAATTATAAAAATAGAAATGTGACCTGTAACACTATATTCCATATTTAATATAATGTAATAGGCATGAATGCCTGACAATTAATTATTAGGAGGTTACACAATGGTTGAAGCAAAAGGCGGTTGTAGAAATAATGGAAGTGAATTATTATTCTTTTTCTTAATATTAGTATTTATATTCATGTCATGTGATTTCTTTTAGATTTTAAAAGCTAATAAAACTAAATGACCATATGATTCTAGTCTTAGCTTTAGAAAATCTGGTCTTGATATGAAAAATAACCAAGAAATAAATTTAGCGATTTGAGGTTTTAAGTATTCTCCCTACTAAAAAGCTCCCCTTAGATTGATTATTATAATATTTCTAAGGGGAGCAATATTTATTATGTTTTTCTATATATAACTCTTAATTCTCCCATTCAAATATAGAATGAAATGTTAAGACATATGACTAAAAATAATTTATTTTCAACTATTTTAAAGTCGTAGTTGATAGCACCTTCTTTAGTACAGATTTTTTGCTCTTTTCTTTGATTTCGCCACTGTTTTCATGTTTGTAATCCCAATGAATATCGCCTTTTAATACACATGAATCATAGTCATCAAGAACTGCACGTACTTCCTTGGATAATAGGAATAGTGCTATGATATTTGGTATTGCCATGATACCCATAAACATATCTGCTAGTTTCCATACAAATGTAGCCTCAGTCATAGTACCTAATACTAAGGCAGTTATTGCTGCGGCCTTAAATACATTTAATGTTCTAGCATTAGAGTTAAACACTATTTTAACGTTTGATTCTGCGAAGTAATACCATCCAACTATAGTGGTAAGTGAAAAGAACGATAAACATATTGATAAGAACATTCCACCAAATACACCAAATCCTGATGTGAAACCATATTGTGTCATTACTGTAGCTTTTTCTGTCATTTGGACTGCTGATATATTTGGATTATATGCTCCTGAAGCAATATTCACCATAACTGTTGATAGACAAATCAAGAATGTAGATATAAATACTCCTATCATAGCAGTAAAACCTTGTTCAGCAGGGTGCTTAGTATCAGCAACTGCATGAGAATGCGGCGTTGAACCCATACCAGCTTCATTTGAGAAAAGTCCTCTTGCTAGTCCAAATCTAATGGTTTGTTGAACAGAAATACCAAGTGCTCCTCCACCAATTGCTGCTGGTGAAAATGCTCCTGTAAAAATACTCTTTAATGCAGGAATAAAGTTTCCAATGTTCATTAAGATTATTATTAAGCTTCCTAGAATATAAGCACCAGCCATAATTGGTACTACCTTTTCTGCAAAAGAAGCTATTCTTCCCATACCACCCATTAATATAAGTGCAACTATGATTGCAAGCCCTATTGTAACTACAATTGTTGGTATGCCAAATGCATCACTTACAGAACCTGCAACAGAGTTAGACTGTACCATGATACCAACTATACCTAATGCAATAATACAAGCTATAGCAAAAAATATGGATAATGCTTTAGAATGTAAACCATTTTTTATATAATAAGCAGGTCCACCAACTAATTCTCCATCTTTAGTTTCTCTATATTTTTGTGCTAGAACACCTTCACTAAATATAGTAGCCATTCCAAAAAATGCGGACACCAACATCCAAAATGCCGCTCCGGGTCCCCCTGCTGCTATAGCTGTAGCTACTCCCACTATATTCCCTGTTCCAACTTGAGCTGCTACTGCAGTTGATAAAGCCTGAAAAGGTGTCATCTTTCCTTCTTCCACTGATTCTTTGCTAAATACTCCTGCAAGCATTTTCTTTAATGCAGGAAATAATCTAGTAAACTGTAGAAATTTAAGTCTTATGGTCATAAAAACACCTATACCTAAAAGGGCAATTATTAATACATAATCCCATAAAAATGTATTCACAAAGTCAACTATCTGTTTAAATATTTCCATATGAATCCCTCTTCTTTCTATTTTTATAGTATAGTTCTAGTCAGCGAGTTCATAGTCTGTAATATAATCGTAGCTTGATTCTTCAGATACACAATCAGTATCATTAATAAAATCATGTATCCATAATTTAACCTCCAATTAACACTTAATGTAATTTTAGGGTCTGGTTAAAAAACAAAGTAATTTTGGTATCGTTTTCCTCTATGTTGTACTACCCAGTTTAAAATTTATATTTCGATTATATTTGATGACCTTCAAAAACCCTCAAAAAGTTTCAAATGTTTATTTATATTTAAGATTTTTTATTAAAAAGATAGAGCTTGATAAATTGACATTTTTATAAATAGTAATGTCAATTTATCAAGCTCTATCTTAAACACACAAATATAATCTCTCTTTTTAATTTCTTCTATTGCCATAAAAAACCATTCCATCAATAAACTTCTTAAGGTTTACCTTGCCCCTCTTTTTACTCTTTCCTCTAATGTAGTCCATTTCTATTTTTATTTGTTCAAAATTATATAATCCATTAGAGTATTCAGTAAATATCTCATTCATGTAATCTTCTATACCTAGATTGGCAAGATTAATCATTCCAACAGTAGCTGTTCTTCTAATTCTTTGCTCCATAGTCTTAACCTGATTAGTAAAGTGACTGCAAAGCTCTTTTATGTTAAGGTCAGACATATTTTGTTTTGTATCGTAGAGATACTTCACTATATTTATAATATCTTGACTCCCTGCTTCTCCAACAATTCCAATCCTTTGCATTACCCTCTTTACTCCCTCGACACTATAACTAACTTGCTCTAATTCTTGATTACTACTCTCTTGAGTAAAAAGGCTTTGAATTTGGTTTAATTTTCGATTCATATTTAACTTATCTTGAACCTTATGAATAACACTCTCAACCTCTATAGCATTAATAGGCTTTGAAATAAAGTATTCCACACCACTTTGATATGATTTACCAATCATATCCTTAGAAGTTACTTGTGATATCATAATAAATTGAATATTTGGATGTATAGCCTTTGCCTCTTTTACTAGACTTATCCCATCTTTACCAGGCATTAGCAAGTCTACTAGTACTATATCAGGTTTTAAGCTTTGTATATCTATAAGGCCATTTATACCATCGTTAGCCCATCCTAATAGAGTTCCTAATCTTCTATCATTAATAATTTTATCTAATATTCTAATAATGTTATTGTCATCTTCAACAATGAAAATATTCATTATTACACCTCCAAAGACTTTCTTGGGATATAAACCCAAAAAGTTGTTCCATTTCCCTCATTGGAGCTTACTGCAACTTTCCCATATAAACGTATTTCAACTATATCTTGAACTACACTTAGTCCTAAACCTCTATTAATTTGACCTGTCTCATAATTTATTGTGGAAAACCCTGGAGAAAATATGAAATTCTTATCCTCTTCATTTATTCCACAACCAGTGTCAGAAATTATAAAAACATGTAGTTCATCCTCAACTTCATGAGTGAAGCTAATCCTTGCTTTTCTATCAGAATCAGGTATTGCATCTATTCCATTCATTATCAAGTTTCTAAATATGGACATAAGATAATAATGTTTTGCAGTATAAAAGTTTTCTCCAGCTTTGAATAATAGATGAATATCTTTATCTTTATGCCTTATCTCTCTCTCCATAGTCTCTTCTAGTA
>CAYYDM010000016.1:0-38882 GCA_964470635.1 uncultured Clostridia bacterium
TTTTTCTTTTGGCTACACTTATTATGTACTGCACATCCTTTGACATTTTTCCTTCCATTACTTTACTAGTTACATATTGTTGCATTTCATCTGCAGTATTACTAAGCTCTTCTATAATATTGTTTAAAGATGTCATCTTTTCATTTTGTAATACTACCTGTGCAGTCGTCTCCTGCATTTCTGATGTTATTTCCTTTGAAAAATCTATAACCTCATCTATACTCTTTTGGATTTCAATGCCTTTGGAGCTTATTTCTTTTATACTGCTACTCATTAAGTTTATCTTTTCAACACTAGCTTTAAGGTCTTCTTGTATTTTATTAAATTTATCTACAGTTTTTTCTATAGCTATATATTCTTCTTCAACATGTGTGGTTTCCTTTTCCATGGATTTGGAAATATTTAATATTTCTTCTTTCAATATAGATATGACTTCTTCAATTCTTGATGCTGCTCCACTAGTTTCTTTTGAAAGTTTACTTACTTCTGTAGCCACTACTGCAAAGCCTTTTCCATGTTCTCCCGCCCTTGCAGCCTCTATAGATGCATTTAGTGCTAACATATTAGTTTGTCCAGCAATAGAATTAATTAAATCTATCATATTAACTACGTCTTCTGAGTATTCTATAAGCTTGTCTACATTTGTAGCAGTGTTTTTAACTAAATCTCTTGTAACTATGATTTTTTCTTTAACCTTATTTGTGTCCTGTATTCCTAGCTGTACCCCTTTAATTGAATCTATAGTAAATGCGGTGGTGCCTTCCATCTCTTTACTTATTTTATCTAAAGTTTTTACGATATCATAGGTTTTTTCAGATACGCTATCTAGCATACTAAATTGTTGCTCGCTGCTTTGACTTGTGACTTCAGCAGATGTAGCAACTACTTCCATAGCAGACTGAGTTTCACTTGAAATACCACTTATCTGGTCTGATATGGTGGATATTTGGGTTGCAATATTTACCTGACGTTTAAAGTTAGTCTTAGTTTCTTCAAACATTTTTTTGATTTCAATCAATGCTTCGTTGCTTGAATTCTGCATCTTTTCATCAATCTTTATCATTAAATCATTTTTGTTCATACTTTTAAGAAAGTGAAGTGTTTGATTTAATGTCTTTTTATAAAGTTTATTTATTGCTAGTGTAGCTACTAGTGAAACTAATACTGTAACTATAATGCTAAAAATCCAACTATTTAAAATAGTAACTAAGGATAAAATAACACCAAGACAAACAAATAATACAATAAAAATCTTGATAATTCCTTCATTATGTTTACGCTCCAAAATGATTCCCCCCTATATTTCTAAATCCTCAAATTCAAACTAAAAACTACAAAAAGGGAATATATTATACGAAAACACTTATAGATGACTTTCCTATTAATCTGTAATTATTAGCTGAAAGGGGAATGAAATAATCATTCCCACTTTTAAATCTATTCCTTTACTGATAAATCAATAAAATCGAACCTTGAAACGTCAAATAATCCAATATCAGTTACCTTAATTTCTGGAATAACTGGCAGAGCCAAGAATGATAATGTCATGAATGGATCAATATCTTTGTTTACGCCAAGTTGTTCATATGCTATCTTTAACATTTCTGCTAACTTCTCATTTACTTTTTCCATTGATTCATCTGAAATGATTCCGCCTATAGGAAGTTCTAAAGTTCTTAGAATATTACCTCTTGATGCTATGGTAATGCCTCCACCAACCCTAGCAACTTCGTTTATTGCTAAAAGCATATCTTTATCATTGTCTCCAATAGCTATTAAATTATGTGAATCATGAGCTATTGTCAGAGCTATGGCTCCATTCTTCAGCTTAAAGTCTTCAACAAGACCTAATCCAACATTTCCTGTTGCATTATGTCTTTCGATAACTGCTAACTTTAGTATGTCTAGTTTATTATTATTCCTAAATTCCCCATTTTCTACTTCAACTTTTCTCACTACCTTCTGGGTAACTAAACTATGAGGAAGCAATCTAATAACATTTGCTATATCATTGTCTAGTTTTATTCTTAAATCATCTTTATTTACTGCTTTGATTCTCACTGTATCAATAACATTTGAGTTGTCAAAGTCCTTCACATCAAATAAAGGTTCTTTATTTTTTGCTACTAATTTACCATCTTTATATACTTGTAGTACATTGAAATCTTTAAGATCATCTATTACTATTAAATCTGCATTATAGCCTGGAGCTATGGCTCCAATATTTCGTAGTCTGTAACATTCCGCTGCGTTTATTGTTGCCATTTGAATAGCCGATATTGGGTCAATCCCATTCTTAATTGCCAGCCTTACGTTGTTGTCTATATGACCTGTTAATAGTATATCTTCAGGATGCTTATCATCTGTACAAAATAGGCACCTTCTCATATTCTCTCTTTTTAGACCTCTTACTAATTCTTTGAGATTTCTAGCCGCAGAACCTTGCCTAATTAAAATATACATTCCTAATCTAAGTCTGTTAAGCATCTCTTCTACTGTGGAACATTCGTGCTCTGTCAATACACCTGCCGCTACATAAGCATTTAATTCTTTATCTTTTATTTCAGGTCCATGACCATCTATTAGTTTATCACGTTCTCTAGCTAACTTAATCTTATCTACAATATCTTCATCTCCGCTAATAACCCCTGGATAGTTCATAAGTTCACCAAGCCCTAATACTCTTTCATGATTTATAAGCTCAGCTAAATCCTCCGCTAATAATTTCGCCCCTGATGTTTCAAATGAGGTTGCAGGTACACATGATGGTAGCATAAAATATGCATTTAATGGTAGTCCTTCGCTTGCCTCAAGCATGTACTTGATTCCCTCTATTCCCTTTACATTTGCTATTTCGTGTGGGTCTGCAATTATAGTTCCCCTTGGTACTATAGCCCTTGCAAATTGTGGTGGAGATACCATGGAAGATTCTATGTGAACATGTCCATCAATAAGTCCTGGTGCTACAAACTTATTCTCTAGGTCTACCTCTGTTTCCCCAACATAGTTGCCTATGCCAACTATTTTCCCTCCATGTATAGCTATGTCTCCATCAACTATTTCATGGGAAAATACATTGACAATTCTGGCGTTTTTAAGAACTAGCTCTGGCTTTACTCTACCATATGCTAGATCTATTTTTTGCTTTATTTCTGACTTCATAACATCAACCCTCCCATTATATTACTGCCACATTGAAACTTAAATGAGATAAGAGTACATTCAGAAGAGTCACTATCCTCTTCTGAATGCTAAGCTTTATCTCTTAAGTTTTTTAAGTCTATGGGTTATTCACTACTTTATTTCTTTTCATTTAGAGCTTTAAGTAGCTTTTCAGGTGTAACCGGTATTTCAGTCATTCTAACTCCTACTGCATTATATATGGCATTTAATATAGCTGGCGCAACATATACCATTACAGGTTCTCCAATTCCCTTTGCTCCAAAAGGTCCAGTAGACTCTGGATCTTCAACTATAATCTTATCTACCTCTGGCATATCCATAGCAGTAGGTATTAAATAATTTGTGAATCTATTGTTTTTGATATGCCCTTTTACAACGTTTAAGTTTTCTAATATTGCATAACCATAACCCATTGCAAAGCCTCCATCTATCTGTCCCTCTATTAATGAAGGGTTTATGGCTTTACCAACATCTTGAGCTACTGTAGCTTTTATTATTTCAACATATCCAGTTTCTGTATCTACTTCAACTTCTACTCCACATGCTCCAAATGTATATGGCCAGTATGGTGAACCTTGGCCTGTTTCCTCATCCATCTTGGTAGAGTGAGCTATAAAAGTAGCTTCTTTTCTTAATAAATCATCTCCGATTTTTTCAGCTATTTCTGTAAAAGTTACTTTTTTGCTTGGGAATGTTTTAATATATACTTTTCCTCCCTTAATTACTAAACCTGTATCACTGTTTACTGCCAGCATCTCAACTGCAATTTTAATTATTTCATCCCTTAAAGCTTCGGCAGCTTTTTTTATTGCATTACCCGTATTATATGTTTGCCTACTTGCAGCAGCTGTACCTGCATCTGGTGTAACACTTGTATCTTCACATATGAAAACTATATCTTCTACTTGTACTCCTAAAACCTCTGCTGGTATTTGACTCATTATTGTCTTTGCACCTTGCCCAACTTCTGAAGCTCCAACGTATATAGCTATCTTGCCATCTTTTCTTAGCTCAGAAATAGCTGTTGAAACGTCTGGAAACCCATTGCCATATCCTGTTCCATAAAACATGGTTGCAAATCCTATACCTAGTTTTTTCATTGGGCTACACCACCTTTGAATCTTTCTATAAAGTTCATTTTCTTTTCTACTTCTTCTATACATTTATCTAGTGGAACACTTTCATCTAATAACTGTCCTGTAGCTGTTTCTGAACCTACTTTAAAGATGTTTTTTAATCTAAATGTCACTGGATCCATATTAAGTTTCTCTGCCAATATATCCATTTGCTGCTCATAGGCAATTGGTACCTGAGTTGCGCCAAAGCCCCTCATGGCTCCTGCAAATGGGTTATTGGTATATATAGAATAGCTATCGACTTTTACATTTGGTATTTCATAAGGGCCAGTAGCATGGACCCCTGCTTTTCTCATAACGTTTATAGCCCAAGAAGCATAAGCACCTGTGTCTCCTATTAGTGTTGCTTCCATAGCCAATAGCTTACCTTCCTTTGTAGCACCAGTTTTATATTTCATTTTTACTGAGTGTCTTTTACTGTGAGCTTCAAAAGACTCCTCTCTTGAAAATATAGCTTTTACTGGTTTGCCTGTAATTTTTGTAGCCATTGCTAGATGTATCTGCATAGTAATATCTTCTCTTCCTCCAAAAGCTCCTCCAACAGCAGGATTAATTATCTTGATTTTTTCTGTTGGTAAACCCATAGCTTCAGCTACCTCTATTTGGTCAAAATGAGGATATTGTGTAGCAACTGCTACAACTATCGTGTCGTCTTCCTCCATATATGCAATTCCTGCTTCAGGCTGTAAAAATACATGATCCACCATTGGCACAAAATACTCATTTTCTACTATGACATCACATTCTTTAAAGGCTTCTTCAATATTTCCTTTTCTAAGCTTATAGTGATATACTATGTTGCTATTTCCATCGTGTATCTGTGGGGCAGTTTCCTTCATCGCTTCAGAAGGGTCAAATAAAGCCTCTAATTCTTCGTATTCAATTTTGATGGCTTTTAATGCTTTTTCTGCTATCTTTTCTGATTCAGCTACTACAAAAGCTATTGGATCTCCAACTCTTCTTACTTTTTTATTGCAAAGGACTTCATGATCTTTAAACAAGACTCCGTGGTTGTTGTGTCCAGGCACATCCTTTGCAGTTAGTATCTTTACTACTCCATCTATCTTTAATGCTTCAGTAATGTCTAGCTTAAAACATGCATGAGGTTTTGTAGATCTAAAAGTTTTGCCGTAAAGCATTCCTTCCATATATATATCTTGAGGATATATGGCTTTTCCTGTAACCTTTGAAAGTCCATCTACTCTAATTACACTTTTCCCTACTACATCTAGCTTCACTTCTACTCCCCTCCTTGTAAATCTTTTGCAGCTTTTTCAACTGCATTTACAATTTTGTTATAACCAGTGCATCGACAAAGGTTTCCTGATATTGCTTCTCTTATTTCACTTCTATTTGAGGTAGAATTTTTATCTAATAGGGCTTTTGCTGACATCACCATTCCTGGTATACAGAACCCACATTGAACTGCACCTTCATCCAGAAATGCTTGTTGGATAGGGTCGATTCCATTTTCATCTCCTAGACCTTCTATGGTAATTATCTTTTTCCCTTCGGCTTGAAAAGCCATTACTAAACAAGAAGCTACTGTTTCTCCATCCATAATTACAGTACAAGCTCCACATTCTCCTTCTCCGCATCCTTCTTTAGTTCCTATAAGGCCCAATTTATCTCTTAGAACATCTATAAGTCTCATATCTTCTTCAATTTCCACGTTATGAATTTTCCCATTTACATTAAGTTCTATTTTTTTCATAGTTTTCTCCTTCCTTGAGCAAAATGAATATATGGAATCTAACTGTTAGGATTAATTGCATTGTTTAAAGCATTTCTTAATACACCTTTAACAGCTGCACTTTTAAATTCAACTGTAGATCTTCCAGCTAGCCTTTCTGCAACTTGTTGTTGCATAAAATCCACTCCTTCTTCGATAACTTCTTCAGTTAACTTCTTGCCTTTAAAGAATTCTTCTACTTCTCTTTCTCTCATTCCAAATTTTCCTAATGAGCCATTAGCTATTCTGATTTCTTTACAGATTTTTTCTTCATCAAATTCTGCAAATACACTAGTACATATTCTTGAGATGGCAAGCGCTTTCCTAAGGCCTAGCTTACTAAATGATAGAATCTGATTATGACTTGGATTCTTGAACTTTACAGATACAAGTAGTTCGTCATCTCTTAAGGCAACTTTTCCTTTATCTAAAAATAGTTCTTCTACTAGAATCTCTCTCTCTTCATCTTTACTCCTTATTACTGCAACTGCATCTAATGCTAGAAGCGGAGGAACTATATCCGCAGCCGGAGAACCATTGCAAATATTTCCACCAATAGTACCTTTATTTCTAATTTGAGGTGAACCTACAGAATATGCAGACTCTTTTAATCCTGTGAGTCTATTACTGAGTAGTTTTGATTCTACTATTTCTGTAAAAGTTGTAGCTGCTCCTATTTCTACTATGTCATTATCTGTTTTTATAAATGACATTTCCTTTATGCTAGATATATCTATCAGGGCTTCAAAATTCACTTTTCGATTTTTTATCTCTATAACTAAGTCTGTACCACCAGCAATAATTTTACCATTTTCTTTATACTGGTGTAGTAGTTCAACTGCCTCTATAACAGTACTTGGCTTATGGGCATATTTTATTGACATATATCTATCCTCCTTAATCTAGTTTAGAAAAAGTATTATAATATTTTATATAGTTTTGACATGTATTTAGTTAACATAATTTACATATAATTATTGCAAAATCATGGTCTAGCAATTATTATATCGCTATAGTTTTTGATTTTACAATAAAAAATAAACCCAGAATATATTTTTTAGAGTTCATAACTAATTATTAAGTGAATATTCTGAACTCAATTTTTACTGTAAGCGTTTGATTCATTGAATTATTGTTTTAAAGTTCCGCTCCCTAAAAGGGAGCGGAATTATTTTTATAGGAATATGAATTTTAGAATAAATAGAACTGAAAGTATATATACGACTGGTGATGCTTCTTTAGCTTTTCCAGTTAATAGTTTTAATAAAGCATATGAAATCATACCAAATACTATACCTTCTGCAATACTATATGCAAGAGGCATCATTATAATTGTTAAGAAAGCTGGTATAGCTTCTGAAAAATCATCTAGATTAATTTTTTGAATTGGTGACATCATGAATAGACCAACTATTACAAGTGCTGGTGCAGTAGCTGCTCCTGGGATTATACCAAATATCGGTGCAAAGAATAATGCTAATGCAAATAATGCAGCTGATGTAAGTGCAGTAAGTCCTGTTCTACCACCTTCAGCAACTCCTGATGCACTTTCAACATATGTTGTAACTGTACTTGTTCCTAATAATGCTCCTGCTGTAGTACCTACAGCATCTGCAAATAACGCTGGTTTTACTCTTGGTAAAGTACCATTTTCATCAAGCATATCTGCTTTTGAAGCAACTCCTACTAAAGTTCCTATAGTATCAAATACGTCAACGAATAAGAATGTAAATACTATTGCTAGCATTTCAAATGAAAATACTTTTGAAAAGTCAAGTTTGAACATTACTGGAGCTAATGATGGAGGAAGAGCAAATACTTTTTCTGGCATTGCTGTAACTCCAAGAGGAATTCCTATTATAGTTGATGCTAATATACCTATTAATATAGCTCCTTTAACCTTTTTATATAATAAAACGCCTGTAATTATAATTCCTATAAGAGCTACTAGTGCTGTTGGTGAAGTAATATCTCCAAGTGCTAATGGAGTACCTTGACCTTGAACTACTACTCCTGAATTTGCAAGTCCTATAAATGCAATAAATAAACCTATACCAACAGATACTGCATTTTTCAATGTCATAGGAAGTGCATTTACTATAGCTTCACGTACGTTAACAAATGACATTAGTATAAAGATTATACCTTCGATAAATACTGCTGTTAAAGCTACTTCCCAAGAATATCCCATTGATAATACAACAGTATATGCAAAGAAAGCATTTAGTCCCATACCTGGTGCTAGTACAAATGGATAGTTAGCATAAAAAGCCATAATTAATGTAGCAATAATTGATGAAACCGCAGTAGCTGTAAATACTCCACCCCAGTCCATTCCAGCTTCAGAAAGAATAATTGGGTTAACAATTAAGATATAAGCCATTGTCATAAACGTAGTAATACCAGCAAGAACTTCAGTTTTAACATCAGTTTTGTGTTCGTTAAGCTTAAACGTTCTTTCTAAAAAACCTGTTTGAGTTTGAACCTTATTACTCATTAATAAACCCCCTATTTTTTATTTTTCCCTTATAAAAAATACTCTGTAACAACTGCCCTCCTTTCTATGTTTTTTTGGTTTCTTAAAATACCTAAAAATTAAGGTTTATAATTTAGCAGTTATTGTATTTGCTGCCAAATTATAGCTTGTACATAGATATTACCTTTTCATTTTTTAGGACTAAAAAATATATTATAGCACATTTATTATTATGATTAGTAAAAACATAAAATATTTTATGAATTTAATAAACATAATAATGAAGACGTTTTTCTTTTATTATTATTCCCAAGCTTCTACATGTCAATGTAAAAGCTTGGGTTAACAAACATCATCTTACTACTGGGTCAAGGATTTCAAAGTTATCTACATCTATTAATCCTTTATCGCTTATTTTCCACTTTGGACTTGTGGATAAAGCTAAGAATGACACGTGCATAAATGGGGCATGTAGGGTTCCGCCTAATTGTTCCCTCACAGTTGACTCTAATTTTGCTATCTTAGCACTTACCTCTTGACCTGTTAATTCATCTGTTATAAGTCCTCCAACTGGAAGTGATAGCTCTTCTAAAACTCTACCATTATTAGCAACAGCAACTCCACCACCCATTTCTATAACTCTATTAACAGCAACAACCATATCTCTTAAGTTAGTTCCTGTAACTGTTATATTGTGAGTATCATGGGCAATTGATTGCGCAAATGCACCTTGCTTCAATCCAATTCCTTTAACCATGGTTTTACCGATATTCCCGTTACGCCCATATCTTTCTAGGTTAGCTAGGTATATTACATCCTGTTTAACATCAGCTTCTACTATGCCTCTATTAACTCTAACCTGAGCTTCACCTGTTTCTGTTAAGTTTTGATCTGGTATAGCTTGGATATATCTAACAGTAGCAGTATTTCCGTCAGTTCTAATTTCTAAATCTGCTTCTGTTATAGGTGCTCTTCTCACTGAATTTTTAACTACATCTGGATAAGTATATTTTGGTAGGTCTATTAATAACTGTCCTTTCGAAGCTACTAATTCTCCTTTTATAAATACAGCTTCAACTGTCATTTCTTTTATGTCACTAATAACAGCTATATCAGCTACTCTTCCTGGTAAAAGAGCTCCTCTATCATTTAATCCCCAATAAGTAGCAGGGTTGATTGTTGCCATTTGTATAGCTTCAATAGGGTCTACCCCTTCTCTTATTGTTCTTCTAATTACATCATTCATATGGCCTGATTTTTCTAAATCTTCAGCTACCATATCGTCTGTAACTAGTATTAGTCTTCTTGAGTCTAATCCTTCTTCCGTTACAGCTCTTATGCACTCTGCCATATTTCTTTGAGTAGAACCTTCTCTCATAAATACGTATACGCCTTGTCTTAACTTTTCAACGCATTCTTCTTTAGTTGTTGTTTCGTGGCAAGAACAAGTTCCTCCGCAGCATATAATATGAGCTGCTAAGTCTGCTCCGAATAATCCAGGAGCATTACCATCAACTGGCTTTCCTATACTCTTAGCATAAGTAGTTGAAGTCAATAGGTCTGTTATTATCTCTGGTGTATTTTTATATACGTGTTCAGTAAGAGAAAATCCTTGTAACTCTCCTATACCAAATATATTTGGATAATTTAGTAGGTCCTCCATATCTTTAGAATTTACGTCAACACCTGCTGTTTCTAGTCTTGGTGCATCAGGAGTCAAAGCTGGAACCTGTAATCTTACAAAGTTTGGCACTACATTACATTCGTCGGCCATAGCCTTCATAGCTATTGGTCCTAAAGCATTACCAATTTCATGTGGGTCAGCTATTAAAGTAGTTGTCCCAGATGGTATAGATAACCTTGAAAATTCAGTAATAGTTAACATACTACTTTCAAAGTGCATATGTGAATCCATAAATCCTGGCGATAGATATAATCCTGTTACGTCTACAACTTTTGTTTCTGGTCCTATCAATGACTGGCAATCGCCAACAAGTACTATATATTCTCCTTTAATAGCGATATCAGCTGTATAAACTTCTCTTGTGATTACGTTTATCACATTACCGTTATGAAGTACTATATCAGCAAAATGTTTATCTGACATTAGTACATCGATTAGCTCTCTATATTCCATTGCTTGTTTTATGTCTTGTGGCTTTAACAAACTTACGCCTCCTTTCTTTTGCTACTTATCGATAAACTCTTTATATACATCCATATTATCTACTATGCCTACTATAGCAGCATCTATTGCCGAGTTTTTCTTGTCTGCAGCATTTCTCGATGCAGTTCCCGATGCAAAAATCACTATTTCTCCGATTCCTGCACCAACTGTATCTACTGCTATTAAAGGCTTGCCTGAAGGCTTTGAATCTATGTCAATTGGTTGTGTTATTAGAAGCTTGCTTCCTACTAAGCTTTCGCTTTTTCTTGTTGCAACCACCGTACCTATAACTCTACCCAACTGCATTTTATCACTCCTTTGATTTAATGTCCCCTGACTATTCTTATCCCTAATTCTTTTGCTTTGTCATATGCTAGAGGAGTTATAATTGCTCTCATAGGCACAGTCACTTCTTGGTTACTAGCTCTCATATTGATCACATCTTTTTCTGTTATAACTTGTCTAGAGCTATGGCTTTGTTCTGTAGCTGCATTTTGAGAGTATTGTGTAGTAGTGCCTTCATTTGTTGAGCCATCTTTAAATACATTTAACATTTCTACAAGATAATCTTTTTTACAGACACCTTTTACACCCATCTTCTGTAGCTTATCTACGTAGTCATCAATCATTTGTTGAAGCATTGGTACTTTTGCTTTATTTCCTCTATATGCAAGTACATTTTCAAAATCCATTAGAACCTTCTTACCATGCCATAGTCCTTGCCATAATAATGTAGATATAAAGCAATCTTGTATTCCTAAGGCTAATTTAACTGCTGTGTCTTGAGTTGTCATAGGCACTATAATACCGTCTACACTTTCTAGAATCTCTCCAAAATTTAATTTGTCTTTTTCTGTATAAACTTTATCTGTTTGTAAGGCAGACTTTATAGAAGATAGACCTTGACTACCAATAACATCTTCTCCATTTTCAGTTACGGCAATATCAAATGTAAAGCCATAACGCTTTGCTTTAGAAAGTTCTCTAAGCCATTCATTTAGCCCATAATTTGTTCCAGCAAACACAGCTAAAATACGCTGATTTGTATGGGGCTGTTGTTGGTAGTTTAGTTTATCTATTTCCTTAATGTTGTATCCTTTATTTAGCTTTTGAACTAATTGACTAACTATATCATTAGTTTGATTGTATTTATCCATATTCTAACACCCCATAAGGATTGGGCTACTATCATTATTATTGTAGTAGCTTTATTAAAATCTTATTATTCGTAATTCTTAAGTATTACTCTTTCAACTTCTGAGTGTGGTCTTGGTATTACATGAACCGAATGTAGTTCTCCTACGTTTCTAGCAGCTTCTGCACCAGCATCTGTAGCAGCTTTAACTGCACCTACATCTCCTCTAACCATAACAGTTACAAGACCGAAACCTATTTTATCATATCCTACTAATGTAACATTAGCTGCTTTAACCATAGCATCTGCTGCTTCAACAGCACCTACTAAACCTTTTGTTTCTACCATACCTAACGCTTGACTCATTATTATTCCTCCCTTAATTAATTACTTTGTGTTTGCTTTCTTTTTATTTTCTTCTATATTAGCTTTTTTTTCTTCATTTTCCTCTTTTTTTACTTCAGGTTTTTTGTCTTCTTTTTTGTTCTTTAAATTTTTCTCAAATTCCTTTATCAATCTGTCAACCTCTTCATGAGGTCTTGGTATTACGTGACTAGACACAACTTTTCCAACTCGGTTACCTGCAGATACTCCAGCTTCTACAGCTGCTTTTACTGCAGCTACTTCGCCTGCAATATTAATAGTAACACTTACAAGTTTATCTACACCTATTACTTTCTCAACTCCTACAAGCTTTACATCTGCTGCCTTACTTGCAGCATCTAACGCTGTAATTGCTGTAGTTAAACCAACTGCTTCGATTAATCCAAGAGCTGCTCTCACAACTACACCTCCTTATTTCCTATCACTATAGTAAGGAGCCCTTTTTCCCTATTGAATCCAAGGATACTTTAGGAATATAAGCTTCTAAATTGTTAATAACTCCTGTTTTCACATAAACATCTTTATTGTTTACGTTGTTTTGTTTAACCGGATATTCTCTATTATCTAATTCACTATGATTTGATTTCTTTACTTTGTCAGCCAGTTCATTTAAAGTCAACATTGTATTTGATTTTTTAGTAGTTTCATTATTATTACTTGTTTTTATGTTTCCATTAACCAAATCCTCAAGTTTGACCTTATCAAAAGAATTTCTTTTATTATTATACTCTGCTGGTTTAGCTGATGAATGAAGAGTTCCTAGACCTTTTGAATTTTCAACAGTTTTGCCTGCATTTTTGTTCATTACATTTAGCAGCAATTGTTCTTCTTTTTGGTCTAATCCCGATATTGAATATGAGCTTTTCACAGAACTACTCCTCGTATCAACTTTTTTGCTGTTTTGAGCAATATTATTCATAATTACTTTTGCTAATGGGTTAGCCATTTTTTTCACCACCATTTAGCTATTCTAATATTTTATCTACTTCATCATGAGGTCTAGCAATAACGTTTGTAGATACTATTTCTGCTATGTTTTTTACCACTTCGGTTGCATTATCTACAGCTGCCTTTACTGCCGCTACTTCACCTGATACTATTACAGCAACGACTCCAGAGCCGACGAAATTTACATCAACTATGTGCACATCAGCTGACTTAACCATAGTATCAGCCGCTTGTATAGCAGCCACTAAACTTCTGGTTTCTACCATACCTATGGCCTGTCTCATACTCTATTACCACCTTTATTTATTTTTTCATTCCTGGGAAATACTTTTGAATATCTATCTTTTCCTCAAATCCAGGAATCACTGCCATCTCATAAAAATGTGCATCCTCACCTAAAGGTTTTGTAGCATCAATTCCCATTTTATCTGTAACTCCACGGACAACATGTGATGCTTCCAATCCGGAACCCAATGAGCCTGGTATAATAACTACGTCTTGTGAAGCCTGAACCCTAGAAGATAGTGCAAGTTCAACACTCTTTGCATTGTATATATCAATATCATCATCTACCACAACCACATGCTTGATGTCGTAAAAAGCACCAAATGCGGCTAATATTGCAGACTTACCATCTCCTTGTTTTTTCTTATTTATAGAGATAATGGCATGCAGTCTACATCCACCACCTACTGTAATATTGACGTCCTTCACATCTACCATGTTTTTAACAGCAGCATATAACTCAGCTTCTCTAACTAGACCATTAGCAAGGTGTTCCTCTCTACAAGGAAAGGCATGCTGAAATATAGGATTATTTCTGTGCATAATAGTTCTAACTTCCATTACTGGATTTGGAGCCACTTCTCCATAATAGTTCATTAGCTCACCAAACGGACCTTCTATTTCACGTCTATTTGGAACTAATACCCCTTCAAGAACTATTTCTGCATATGCAGGAACCTCTAAGTCAACTGAGTGACATTTAACTAGTTCAAGAGGCTCTCCTCTTAAAGCGCTATCAACTTCATATTTATTAAGTCCGTACTTTCTAGAACCTATCTGTGATGCTAGTAGAAAAGTAGCATCATATCCAAGTACTACTGCACATTCTAATGGTTTATTCATTTTTTCAAATTCAGCAAATTGTTCTCTTAGTGCAGGTGAATGTCCAGATATTAGTGAATTGATAATATTTCCTTTATGAACTTGGAATCTTCTAACAGCCATGTGTGTATAACCTGTTTCTGGGTCTTTTACTATAAACATACCTGCTGTTATAAAACTTGATGCATCTTTACCATGTGAAGTAGGCACTGGGAGCATTTTTTGTATATCGATATTTCTAGTAATTATATTTTCTTTTACTGGTCCATTAGCTACTAGCTTTGCTGGCTGAGGATTTGCTATAGCATTCATGTACTTGAATATTCTTTCTTCAGGCGTAGTATCAGTCATTATGTAGTAAAGCTCTCTATTTCCATAAAGTCCTCCTACTACAGGCATATCATATCCTTTGACCTTGTTAAACAAAATAGGTTTTTCATTTTCAAAATATCTTAATACAGCCCCTAGCTCAAACTTTGGGTCTACAGCTACATTACAAACTTCTAGCTCTCCAAGCTGTTCTAGCTTTTTTAAAGTAGCTCTTAACATTTGTTTTTCCATGCTTTCCCTCCTTCCAAGTGTTATTCTCCCCATCTTTTTGAAAGATTATGTTCAATATCAAGTTGGTCTAATACTCTGCCAACTATTATACTTACAATATCCCCTATACTTTCAGGATGGTTATAAAATCCAGGCGTTGGAGGTAATACTATTACTCCTGCCCTTGCTAGTTTCAACATATTTTCTAAATGTATAGTGCTAAGTGGGGTTTCTCTAGGAACTATTACTAGTTTCCTATTCTCCTTAATTATAACATCTGCAGCCCTTGTTAACAAATTATCTGATATTCCATTTGCAATAGATGCTACAGTTTTCATTGAGGAAGGAATGATCACCATTGCATCTGTTTTAAAAGAGCCGCTTGCTATAGGTGCTGCAAAATTTTTATTTTCGTGATAATAAGTTGCTAATCCTTTTAATTCTTCAAGGTTTACTCCACACTCATGCTCTACTACATATTCTCCCATTGAAGTCACTACAAGATGAGTTTCTATATTTAACTCTTGAAGTACCTTTAATAAAGCAACTCCATATATGCCTCCACTACCACCAGAGATCCCAACTATTACTCTCATATAACTTTTCCTCGCTTTCTATTATTAGCCAAGCAAATTTGAGTCAATAAAAACCTTCATTATTTGGCACAAAAAGTCGTCTCTATATTTTTTAGCTGGCGACTTTTTGTGTAAATAATGGCTTCTTTCAATGTAATTTAGGTTATGACTGTCCTCATTTTGAGGACAGTCATATATAATTATTCTACTTTGTTTTGTGTATCTCCTGCTCCTGCCCATGGATCTATTCCTTTTTCCCAAGCATCAGTGTATTCGTCTATTGTTAAAAGTTTTGTAAATAAGCTAAGGTCTACTAATCCATGTTTATGTTGTTCTTCATTTTTTGAATGAACTCCATCCGTTAAAGTAATTACTTTGTAAGCATTTGCTAAAGCATCAGCAGCTGTAGATCTTACACACACGTTAGTCCATACTCCAGTAACTACTACAGTATCTATATTTTCTTCTCTTAAATATAGGTCTAAGTCAGTATGCCAGAAGGCGCTATGTCTTCTCTTTGGAATTATATATTCTCCTTTTTCAGGATATAATTCTTTTATAAAATCTGAACCCCAAGTTCCTTTAACAGCATGAACTGGTCTTACTCTAAAGTCTGCATCTTTTTCTCTATGAGCTTCTTGGATATGAATTAGCTGAACATCGTCTTTTCCTTCAGCGTTTCTTGCTCTTACCCATTTAAATAATTTTTGAAGGTTTGGAACTATTTCCTCTCCACCTGGACATCTTAATGGAGCTTTTTCTCCAATAAAGTCATTTAGCATATCTATAACTACTATCGCATGTCTTGTCATTGTTTTTCTCTCCCTTTACTTTATATTTAATATTTATTTTTTGTATATTCTTGGGTGTGCCCTACAAATTAATATAGGCCACACCCATATTAAAATTTATTATAATTAGTATGTTATTGTTTTAGGTAAAACTTGTATGCTTTGTCTCTTGACAAATCTACCAAAACCAGGTTTTACTTGGATTCCTCTAATGCCCCTTACATGCTTATCTATTACTTCAGGATGGTCTTTTCTATAGCTTCTTTCATATTCAGCACTATGAAGGTTAGGGAATTTTTCAAATATTTCTGAATATCTTTCTCTAACTCCTTCTGGATATTCATGAACTATTTTTTGTAGTTCTTCGTCAGTTAATGATGTTAATACGCTTTCATCTTCGTCTTTATATACTAAATGTCCACGTACTATAGTTTTTATTACTCTTCCCTTTAATTCCATTCCTTCAAGTGGAGTGTATCCGCACATTGAAGCTTGTTTTTTAGGTTCTATAACCCATCTCTTATCAAGGTCGATTATAGCAAAGTCAGCATCTGATCCTATGTGTAAAGCACCTTTCTTTGGATATAATCCATAGTGTTTTGCAGCATTAGTTGATAGAATATCAACTAGTTTGCTTAATGAAATTCTACCTTTGTTGTATCCTTCACTTACTATTACAGGTACCATTGTTTCAGTACCAGGTATTCCTGGGAATGCTGTCCAGATATTTAATCCTTCTTTTATCTTTTCGCTTTCTAATTCATAAGGAGCGTGGTCAGTAGCTATGAAGTCTATGCTACCATTTCTAATTCCTTCCCATTGCTCTTCGTTATCTCTTTTAGTTCTTAGTGGTGGAGCGATTTTTGCATTTGCACCATGTATAGTCATAGACTCTTGAGCATTCAATGTTAAATAGTGAGGACAAGATTCTGAAGTTACGTTTAAACCTCTCTTCTTTGCTTCTCCTACTAATTTAGCACCTATTCCAGTACTCATGTGAACTATGTGTAATCTAGCTCCTGAAGCTTCTGCAAAGCTAATGCCTAATTCTATAGCAACTTTTTCAGCTAATTCCATTCTAGCTTCTGCCCAAGCTGGCCCATCCATACGTCCTTCTTTTTGGAACTCTTTAACATAGAAATCACACATAGCAAAGTTTTCAGCATGAATTCCTATTGGAAGACCTGTTTTAGCAACAGCTCTAAATGCTTCATACATTTCTGGGTCAGTAACTCTTGGATAAGTTGGAACTGACGGAGTCATATATACTTTAAATGCAACTACTCCATAGTCAGCTTGTTCTTGAACATTGTGTAGCCATCCTTCTCTTACATCTTCTCCAGTAACTCCACCCCACATAGCAAAGTCAACTAAAGCTTGTGGCTGACATACATCAATTTTTAGTTTTAATTCATCTACACTTCTTGCTGATGGAACTGAACAACATGGCATGTCTATAATTGTAGTTACTCCACCTGCTGCAGCTGCCGCTGTACCTGTTAAGAAGTTTTCTCTATGAGGAAATCCTTGATACATAAAGTGAGTATGTGAGTCAATACATCCAGGTAAAGTTAAGTGTCCCCCAGCATCTATAGTGTTTTTAGCTTCTATCCCATCAATACAATCTGTAAAACCTACTATCTTTTCATCTTTTACTAGAATGTTAGTCAATACAGTATTGTCTCCTTGAGGGATTCTAGCATTTTTAAGAATCAAATCATACATTTTTGTTTCCTCCTTTTAAATTATATTTAACAAAATGTTAGCGTTTTCATGTTAAGTTTCAACAAACTGGAGAGAACTTCTCTCCAAGTCTGTTATCTACATATACATACGCCTAGAATAAACCAACGATTGTGCCGTCTGGAAGTATATCCATCTTGTTTGCTGCTGGTACTTTTGGTAATCCTGGCATTGTCATTACTTCTCCAGTAAGGGCTACTATAAATCCTGCTCCTGCAGATAGCCTTAATTCTCTTACTGTTATTGTAAAGCCTGTTGGTCTTCCTAATAATGTTGCATCGTCTGATAGAGAGTATTGTGTTTTTGCCATACATATTGGCATCTTATCTAGACCTAGTCCTTCTAGTGTCTTGATCATTTTTTCTGCACCTTTTGTAAATGTTACTCCCTCTGCTCCGTATACTTCTTTTGCTATTTTTGTTATCTTTTCTTTTATTGATAGCTCTACGTCGTATAAAGGCTTAAAGTTTGATTCTTTGTTTTCTACTACTTCTATTACTTTTTTAGCTAGTTCTATTCCACCTTCTCCTCCAGCTGCCCATACGTCTGATATTGCTACTTCTGCTCCTAATGCTTTTACTTTTTCAAATACTAGGTCTACTTCTGCTTGTGTATCTGTTGGGAATTTGTTTATTGCTACTACTGATGGTACTCCGAATTTTGCCACGTTTTCTATGTGTTTTTCTAGGTTCTCTAATCCTTTTTCTAATGCTTTTAGGTTTTCTGTGCCTAAATCTGCTTTTGCTACGCCACCATGCATCTTTAATGCTCTTACTGTTGCTACTATTACTGCTGCAGCTGGTTTTAATCCTGCGAATCTACATTTTATGTCAAAGAATTTTTCTGCTCCTAGGTCTGCTCCGAAGCCTGCTTCTGTTACTGCATAGTCTCCTAGTTTTAGTGCCATTTTTGTTGCTAGTATACTATTACATCCGTGTGCTATATTTGCAAATGGTCCTCCGTGGATTAAGGCTGGTGTATTTTCTAATGTTTGTACTAGGTTTGGTTTTATTGCATCTTTTAGTATTAGTGCTAGCGCTCCTGTTGCTTCTAAATCCTTTGCTCTTACTGGCTCTCCGTCCATGTTGTATGCTACTACCATGTTTCCTAATCTTTCTTTTAAGTCATCTAGATTATTTGATAGACATAGTATTGCCATTATCTCAGATGCTACTGTAATGTCAAATCCATCTTGTCTTGGTACTCCTTCTGTTTTTCCACCTAGTCCGATTACTATGTTTCTTAGTGCTCGGTCGTTCATATCTACTACTCTTTTCCATGCTATTCTTCTTGTGTCTATGTTTAATGCGTTTCCTTGGTGTATATGGTTATCTAGTAGTGCTGCCAATAGGCTGTGAGCTGATGTAATTGCATGGAAGTCCCCTGTAAAGTGTAGGTTTATGTCCTCCATTGGAACTACTTGCGCATATCCTCCCCCTGCAGCTCCTCCTTTTACTCCAAATGATGGTCCTAATGACGGTTCTCTAAGTGCTGTTATTGTCTTTTTGCCTAATTTATTTAATCCCATGCTTAGGCCTATATTTGTTGTTGTCTTTCCTTCTCCTGCTGGTGTTGGGTTTATTGCTGTTACTAGTATTAATTTTCCGTCTGGCTTATCTTTTAGTCTTTCGAATACGTCTAGTGATACTTTTGCTTTGTATTTTCCATATAGTTCTAGCTCATCGTCTAGTATACCTATTTGTTCTGCTATTTCTGATATGGGTCTCATTTTAGCTTCTTGCGCTATTTGAACATCTGTTTTCACTATGATTTCCTCCTCAGGTTTAATATATTTTTCTTTTTTCCCTATGGCTAGCAATTCTAAGAGCTCAAACTCTTTTATGTTATTCTAAGTTCAAATCTAAAGTCGTTCCAACAAACATATTTCAAGTTAAGTCAACAAAGTTGAACTATAGATGCTAAAATCATTGTCTTTTTTTCGCTTCTCTACGATAGAAATTGTATTGGGGAGTAATTCCAAAAGAGGAACATCTCCCCTAATGTTCAGTGTTGATGTTAAGAAAAATGTTAGCTTACTGCATTAAGTGTGTTTCTAATATTTGACTTCTTCTGAATCCTTCTAATCCTATATAATATTCTAGTGAATTTATGATGTATTCCATTTTAACTGGTCCTACTATTTCTGAACCTGTCACTGGTATTCCGTATCTTGCTGCTTCTTGTTTGACTAATTCAAACACTCTGTATATTGGAGTGTTTACACAGTCAAACATATTTACTGATACTACTACTCCTTCTCTTTCTGGGAATTTGATCCCTACTGCTCTTGTTGTTGAGAATCCACCACTTGGTCCTCTTACTGCTTTTGCTATTTTCTTTGCTATTTCTAGATTTTCTGTTGCTAAGAATACGTTATATGCAGTCAATCCTTCTGCTTCTGCACTTACTATTGTTGCCCCCGCTGTACTACTTAGTAACCCATCTTTGCTTAGGTCAGGTTTTCTTGATTCGTATTCTACTTTTCTTGATTCGTCATCTTTAATTTCTTCTAGTAACGCCTTTAATCCTTCATATTGTCCTTTTCTTATGAATGCCAATGCTCTTCTTTCTTCTGTTCTTGCGTTTTCCGCTGCAAAGAATACTGGCACTCCTGTTCTTTTATGTAGTTCATGACCTATTTCTTCTGCTAGTTTTACGCATTCTTCTACTGTTGTGTTTTTAAATGGGAATAATGGTATTGTGTCTTGTGCTCCTATTCTTGGATGTGTGCCTTTTTGTTCTTCCATGTTAATTAGCTCTATGGATTTTGCTGCCATGTTAAGAAGTGCTTCTTTTAGTGGGGCTGGTTCTCCTATTATTGTCACAACGGTTCTGTTAAAATCGTGCTCTGGCTCATAGCTTATAAGCTTTACACCTTCTACTTTTTTTACTTCTTCTACTACTGCTTCGATTACTTCTTTTCTTCTTCCATCACTAAAGTTAGGTACTGCTAAAATATACTGTTTTTCTGCAGTCATTTGTACTCCTCCTTTTCTATTTTAAAGAATTTTCAAAGCGTTTTTATGTTATTTTTTCCTAAGCATAGCAACTAATTTGCTTTAAGAATATAATACCATAAATAATGTTTATTTACCTTTGTTGTTTTTATATAAATCATTGAGGTTTTTGTTATGAATTTAGCCTCTCATTTTGTAATTTGTTTATATAACTTGATCAATGGTATTATTTTTTTACGCACTATTTATATAGCCATGTTTTGCTCTTCTCATGTTTTACTTTTCTTCATGTATTGTTTTCTCTCATTTTTCAATATCACATCCTTATCTTCTTTTCTCAGCAAATTATTTGTTTGTAAATATTTAATGAATGAATTTTTTTGATTAAATAGTATAATGATATTCAATAGCCAAATTTATTTATTGGAATTTACTAAAGGAGTTAAAGTTCTTATATTATGTTATAATATTAAAAATGGTTAACAACTTCCAAAATATTATGTGCTAATTTTAAATATTAGATACAAGTATTTTCATTTATTTTTTTACCCATTATTTAACTAAGATAACTTGTTGAATGATGGTTTTTGAGAGCAGAAAATAGTAAACTATAACAAAATAAATTTAAGAAAGGGGTATTAAAATGGGTTTAAAGCTAATCGATTTGACTCAAGATATTTACGAAGGAATGCCTCTATACGGTATCCACCAAAAAACATTCATAATGACTAATCAAACTCACGAGCAAAATCAAAAAGCCACAGGAAGCCCAACATTAGGGTTTTATGCAAGAAATCTTCTTATGAGTGAGCACTGTGGAACTCACAGCGATGCTGTAATAGAATACAAACCAGGAGGAGCAGATATTATAGAAATGCCACTAGAGTACTACTATGGCAGTGCTATATGTGTAGACCTAAGTCACATAAGGTATCCTGACTACATAGAAGTAGAAGATTTAGAAAAAGCTTTAACTAAATCTGGACAAGAAATAAGGAAAGGTGATATATTCCTTATGTATACTGGTCTTTACAATAGAAGTTATGGTACTCCAGAATACGAAAATTATTATACTGGTTTAAGTTATAAAGCCGCTAAGTGGCTTGCAGAAAAAGGTGTAGTAAATATAGGAGTAGATTCCCCTGCCATAGACCAAACACCAGATGATTTGACTTTTGCAGGGCATCTAGTATGCGGAGAATATAATATTACAAATACAGAAAACCTTTGCAATTTAGATAAGGTAGTTAATAAACGTTTCTTATACTTTGGACTCCCTCTAAAGATTAGAGGAGGTACAGGATCGCCTATAAGAGCAGTTGCATTATTAGAAGAATAATTAAAGCGGCTATTTTAGCCGCTATTTTTTTAATAGTTGTTTTATTTTAAGTGCAATTTCTAGGTTTAGCCTGTCATTAGGGTTTTCAAGGTCCATTTTAGTTATTTCATTTATTCTTTGAATTCTATACAATACTGTGTTGTAGTGTGTGAATAATGAATCAGACATTTTTTTTAGATTTCCGTTGTTTTCAAAAAAAGCCTCAAGAGTTTTTACTAGTTCAGTTGACTTTTTTTCATCATAATCAACTAAAGGCTTTAATGTAGTATTATAGAATTTTACAAGCTCATCTTCTATGTGATCCTGACAAAGGATTTTGAATATTCCTAGATTTTCATAGTTTGTAATTACTTTTTCACTTAATATTTTCCCAGTACTTATAGCTTTAACAGAATCAAGATAGCTATTGCTAAAGTTCTCCAATCCTTCATAAGGTCTTCCAATCCCAATTCTAAAATCCAAATCTCTAAATTTTTCTATTATTTCTTCAAATTCTTTATTTATTTCCTCTAGTAAAGGCTCTATTTTGGTATCCTTTTTCAAGGATAGCAAGATTTGAATCCTTTCAGTTTTACTTATTACCATAGCATTAAGACATAATTGCTTTATAATGTTTCTTTCGATTAAGTCATGAATTTTTGTAATGTACTGTTGTGTTTGACCAGATGTTATATCTACCTTATTCAAACTATCTTCTTTGTTTTTTATTTTTAGTGTTATGCTTACAAACCTATCTTTTTTATTAATGTTAAAAAATGGAGCTCTTTCTATTGCTTTCTCTACCCTTCTTTCTTCAAGAGAAATTAGGTCTTCAAGAAATTCTGATTTATATCTATTCTCCACCTCTTTTACAGAAAGGGCTTTAAGTATTTCAAGAGCCATAGTTGTAGAAGCAATTTCAAGAACTGATAAATCATACCCACCTAAAGGAGTATTTATAGACCATGCAACTATATGTCCATATATACTGTCTTTAGCCACTATTGGAAAAATCATTCTTTTAATATATTTACCACCTATTAATTCGTTGCTTTCCTCTAATTTCTTTTCTTTTATCCTATCTATATTAGAATCAAAATATTTATCAGCATCTTCAAGTAACAGTTCCTTTACTGAGTCATCAACATAATCAAAATGGGTAATTATTTCTTCTGGAAATTCAAATCTTACATAAATAGGGTTTTTTACACTATCACTTATTAATTTAACAATTTGATTTGTATTTGCTCCCTTTAGCATTGAATCCATAAACTGCTCATAAATTTTCTCTATCTTTTTTAATAAATAAGCTTGCCTGTTAAATATTTCGTTAAATAAGGGAGTCATTATATCAGAAAGTGGAGTAGCGTAGTATAGGTCAATAATTGGAAAATTTAAATCGTCTGCTAAGCTTATTACTTCTTCAGAAAGAGACTCTAAATAAGGATAAATTTTTATGCCAATACCTGCTAGTTTCTTTTTGGCACATTCTCTAATAAGCTTTTTTTGTTCTTCTATATTATCTTTCTTAAAAGAATAGGCAGTAGTCAAAAGTAACTCGCCCTCATCTACCCAGCTTAATATATCAGGGTCTGCCATAACATTTACTTTAGATATCGTGTTCCTTATCCCTTTGAATCCTGCTATAAGCTTGCAATTTTTCATATATTCCATATTCAGGGCATCTTCTATGGTAATGCCATTTTGTCTACCCATTTTTATCCCCCCTTTAGAAATGATTTTTTAAATTTCCACCACAGTTTCGAAACACAAATTTATTTGTTCGCTATCACTCACATAAATTTGGTCCTAACGGACACACCGGTCATAAACTTATAATAAGGTTGGTGCTCGTTGCGTTTGGGCTATGCTGCAATTACCCAAATCTATGATTTGGTGTAATTTTGGTGCTCGTTGCGTTTGACCTACCATCGATTTTCTGATAAAAACATTCAGAAAATCGGGTTAGGTCATAAAAAGTAAGGAGGTCTATATCTCACCTCCTTACAATAATAATTAAAGTATTATATTAATTTAGAATATACTATTTTTAATGTTTCTTCCTTAAGTTCTTTACCTTCTTTAAGTATTACATCACATTGTTTTTTAATTTCAGCTACATATGCTTCATCACTTATTCCGCCTAGATTAATTAGAACATTAAATAATGCACCTTCTAAGCCAGCGCATGCTAGTAATGCTCCAACTCCAACGTCAGTTATAGCGTTTGGATTACCATATAAACCAAATACTTTCTGAAGCTTTAACACTTCTAGTGATTCTTTTGCAGCATCTAGAGGAACTTCCATAGCTTTTTTCAGTGCTTCTTCCATTGCAGATTTTCTAGTAGCCTTTTCTTCTTCTGTTTCCTTTGGAAGCTTCATCGCATCCATATAATCATTGAAAGCAGTTGTATCTTCATCGATTAACTCATTTAATCTTTCCACATGTTTAACTACTTTTTCAAAATTTCTATCTACTTGAGCTTTTTGATCTTCTTCTAATGCATTGTAAGCCTTTCTACCGATAGTTAAATTTCCAACCATTGATGTCAAAGCTGCACCTAGACTACTTGCTAAAGCCGATACACTTCCACCACCTGGCGCAGGTTCCTTACTTGCCACAGCAGCAACAAAATCCTGAACAGTTTTTTCTACTAGCATCTTATTCCTCCTTATGTACTATAATTCTTTAATATTATTTATTAAAATACTACAATATATGCATAGTCTAACACAAAGTTTGGACAAAGTCTATGTGCATTTTTCATAATAAATTATTCTCATAAATACTCATGGTATATTAATTTAAGGCCTTATAGCCTTTTATATAACTAGCATATAAGAAAATGGTAGCTATATTTTTGTTTTAGAAAATCTCCCCTTCTATGCTTTTTTTAATAATTATTTTGTTGACAATCTAATGTTTTATATATTTTTTACATAATCAATAAAGCCCTCTTAGATTGTTAATACATTCAGCTCCTAAATAAAATGCTTTGTTGGCTTTTTTATTCCAAAGGAAGGTAATGATTTATAATCAATTATTTATGTGTTACATAATATAAGCTGCTCCTTTTTATTATTTATCTCCTAGTTTGTTTACAATTTTTGAATATACTTGTAAATAGTTGGGCTATGTGCTATATTATTAATATAATAGAAAGTTAATTATTTAACAATATTTGAGGGGGGTAATTATATGTCAAAAGCATTTCTATCACCAGGAGAAATAGCTGAATCTACCATAAGCACTGGAATTAAAAAAGCAAATAATTCTACTATTAACATGATTATTTTAGGAATACTTGCTGGATTATACATCAGTATTGGTGGGCATGCTGATATTACAATAATGCAAACGTTTTGTAATATCGATATAGGTGTTACTAAATTCTTAGGTGGTGCAGTTTTCCCAATAGGGCTCATGCTAGTAATTCTCGGAGGAGGAGAGCTGTTTACAGGTAACTGTTTAATGACCATGGCTCTTGTTGATAAGAAAATAACAATGAAACAAATGCTTAAGAATTGGTGCCTTGTATATTTGGGAAACTTAATTGGCTCATTAATTTTTGCAGCTTCATTAGTATTTGTTGGTGCATATAAGCCTGGTAGTCCAATGATGGAAACCGCTTTCAATATAGCTACAGGAAAAATGTCGGCATCAGTAGCTCAAATAATTGTAAAAGGTATTTTTGCAAACATTCTCGTTTGCCTCGCTGTCTGGTTATCATATGGAGCACAAGATATAGCATCAAAAACCATTGCTATGTGGTTTCCTGTAATGATATTTGTTATGCTTGGTTTTGAACACAGTATAGCAAATATGTTTTTCCTTCCACTTGCAAAGTTTTTAGGCTATGAAATAACATGGACCCAAATGTGGCTACATAATATTATACCAGCTACAATAGGAAATATTTTAGGTGGAGCAGTAATAATTCCGCTATTATATTACATTGTCTACATACTACCCCAACGAGAAACTACTGTTAAAAGTAAAATAGATGCATAATTTTAAGAAAAGCTTCTATCGCAGCATTAAAAATCAAGGAAGCTTTTCTTGAAACTCATTAAGGTCATATACAGTTCTTTAAACAAAAATGCTAAAGTAGAACCTTCCTATTCGTTATAAAAGAACAAAGTGGCATTTAGCCACTTTGTTCTTTTTTTATTAACCCCCGCCTACAGGTGGAAATAAAGCTATTATATCTCCATCTTTAAGCTTTCTATCAGTTGTACCATCTCTTCCATTAAGAAGAAGGATGCTTACTTCCTCTTCATTTATATTTAATATGTCTAACACTTTAGAGATTTCCGCATTTTCTTCTAGTTCTATAGTTTGCTTTTTCTCTCTTCCCTCTCTAAAATATGCAAATAACCTTACTTCCACCTTAATCACATTCTCACCACCTGTATCCCTATGATGCAGTTTTTAACGAAAAAATTCTTTTCCCTTTACTTGTTACTGTTAATAAACAAATATTTAGATTAAGCCTGAGCAAGGCCTAAATATTTTATATATTCTTCTAATCCTAATCTTTTCAATGTTTCTTCTGTAGGTATTCCTTCTTCATCCCATCCTCTAACAGCATAATATTCAGGTAATAGTTCATTGAGATGGTGAACTTCACCCTTAGAAGGCCCCTCAGGTATTGGCTCCTCAATTAATCTTCTTGGAAGCTTATCCTCTGAGCTAGGAATGCCTGCTTGTAGATTAAATAACTTTTCTAGATTCCATATTCTTTCTCCTGCTTCTAGTAAAGTCTCGTTGTTATATATATCTCCACAAACTGCGTTATACATGTCTACATAATCAGGTAATCCTAAACCAAAAGTAGTAAACAAGCATAAACCTATTGAGTCTATTACTGCTGTTAGATCATGAAATACTTTAGTATATGCTGGCTTTCCTTCTAAAGCTAATCTATCTAGTTTTTCAGGATATCCAAGGATCTCTGGGTTAATCATATATCCCTTAATGTGACAGCCGCCTCTGTTATTTACTGCATAGTTTATGCCATGACCTTGTATTCCTCTTGGATCATATGCAGGAAGCTCTTGTTTTTTTACTGTCATAGATATCTCTGGGGCACCATAGGATTCGGCCAATCTATATGAACCCTCTGATAACTTTTTACCAAAACCTTCTCTTAGTCCCATTTTCTTTGTCCAACCTGTAATAGCTTTTACCTCTCCCCAGTTTAAGGTTAAACCCTCTGCTTCTATTTCTTCATCCTTAATATATCCCTTTTCATATAGTTCCATTGCCGCTGCTATGGTAGCACCTGTCGAAATAGTGTCTAATCCATATTCGTTACATAACATATTTGCTTCGTTTATTGCATTATAGTCAAATACTCCACAGTCTGCTCCAAAAGACCAAATAGTTTCATATTCTGGTCCTCCTACTACTGTACCATCAGCAAGTTTTACTACTCTACCACAGCCTATAGGACATCTAAAACAAGCGGATTTTTTCACTAGATATTTCTCCGTTAAAGTCTCACCGCTTATTAAGTCTGCATTATCTGTATAGGCCTCTTGGAAGTTCCTTACTGGTAATACTCCATTTTCATTGATAATATTTACAAGAACAGCCGTACCATAAGTTGGTAGTCCTTGACCTGCTACAGGATCTTCTCTTAAGGTCTTAACTTTTTGTGAAGATACACTCTTTACTCTTTCCTCGTCAAATAGAGGAACCTTCTTTGTTCCCTTTACTACAACTGCTTTTAGGTTTTTGGAACCCATAACAGCTCCCACTCCCCCACGGCCTGCAGCCCTATCTACATCATTCATCACAGAAGCAATAAGGGATAATTTTTCACCTGCTGGTCCTATACATAATACTTTAGAACCCTCTATTTCTTCTTCTAAAATTTTAGTTGTTTCTTCTGTTGTCTTGCCCCATATGTGTTTCGCATCTTTTATCTCGACCTTGTCATCTTCGATACTAATATATACTGGTTTTTCTGATTTACCTTCAAATATTACCATATCATGTCCTGTAGCTTTAAAATCTACGCCCCATTTACCTCCAGAGTTAGCTATTGCTATTCCTCCTGTTAGTGGTGATTTAGTAATAACCATATATCTACCACTTGTAGGTACTGGTGCTCCGGTTAAAGCTCCAGTTGCTATTATAAGCTTATTATCAGGACTAAATGGCTCTACTTTAGGATCTACCTCGTCGATAAGGGTCTTTACTCCTAATCCCCTAGAGCCCAAGAATTTTTGTGCAACCTTTAAGTCTAAAGGCTCTGTTTTAATTGTTCCATCGCTTAAATTTACTCTCAAAACTTTTCCCATGTAGCCATACATATAAAATTCCTCCTTAATATTTTCTTACAGATAGTTTGTAAATTAGTTGATTATGTACATTAATAGTTGGAGCCGTATATTTTAATAATTTGTGTTTGCACAAACTATGCCAATAAGTATAAATACTCTAAATTAAGCTTATATACCCTTTCTTTTTTGTTACGTGGCTACCTAAGCCGCTAATTCTTCCATTTTCCTGTGGAGTTAAATCTAGTTAAGGTAATAAAAAACAATAAAAAAAGAACCTTGCGATGGCCGTATCATCACAAAGTTCTTTTTTATTGTTTCATTATGGAACAATTTATCGCCATGGAGTTGTATCATTATGGAACACAATAATACGATAATGTTATTTTAAATATATTATTGTTCCAAATCAGAACAATCTATTTCGTGCTTTTCAATCTTTCTATATAATGTATTTCTTCCTATGCCTAGTATTTTAGCAGCTAAAGTTATATTACCTGAGCATTTTTTTAAAATCTTAATTATTTGATGCTTTTCAACATATTCTAAAGTTAATTCCTTATAATTATTTTCTTCGCATTTTGATATCTTATGCTGAAAGCCATTGTTTATCAAAGCAGTGGAAACACATTCTGTGTTTATTGCTAGTTCAATGAAATTCTCAAGCTCCCTAACATTTCCATGCCACTCATAGTTAATAAGAGCTTCCATCTGCTCCTCTGTAATATCTACTGGTTTTTTATTTAGTCTTTTTGATATTCTTTTCATAAAATAATCTATTAAAAGGGAAATATCTTCTTTTCTTTCTCTTAGTGGCGGAAGCTTAATAGGCAAGACATTAAGCCTATAGAATAAATCTTTTCTAAAGTTTCCTCTTAATACTTCATCTTGTAAATCTTTATTGCTTGCAGCAATTATCCTTACATTAACTAAGATTTCATTGGTACTACCTATCCTAGATACTGTCCCTTCTTCTATTACCCTAAGTAATCTTGTCTGCATATCTAATGGCATTTCTCCTACTTCATCAAGAAATATTGTTCCTCCATCTGCAATCTCAAATTTTCCTGGATGTCCGCTTCTTTTAGCGCCAGTAAAAGCCCCCTCTTCATATCCAAAAAGCTCAGACTCTATAAGGTTTCTTGGTATTGCACCGCAATTAATAGCTACAAAAGCCTCTTCGCGCCTACTACAATAGTTGTGTATAGATTGGGCCAAGACCTCTTTTCCAGTGCCACTTTCTCCAGTTATCAAAATAGTGGATTTGCTATCTGCAACTTTTTTTGCAAAACTTATTACCTTCTTAAACTTTTCATTAGTTCCTATAATCTTGTCAAAGGTATATATGGCTTGTCTTCCCATTATTTTATTAGCTAGTTTTCTAACCTTCTTTACTTCGCTAAAAATATATATTATATCAACTATCTCTTCATTAATATCAAGTACTGGATAAGCACTTAAATTGAATTGCAGTTTGTTCTTTTTAGCATTAACAAAAACCTCTTCATCAGTAAAAGGGTTTTTTGAATTAATCATATTTTTTAATATAGACCAACCTTTAATTAGTTCAGGTATAAGCATGCTCTTTATTTCATCATAACTATATCCAAACATTTCACAAGCATGATTATTTACTCCTTTTATATTGCCATCTAAGTCAGAGGTTATGATACCCATAGGTATTGAGTCTAATATTGTCTCAATGTATTTCTTAGACATCATAAGTTTTTGACTATATTGGTTAATCTTGAATATCTTTTCTATTGCATTAACTGATGCTACTACCATACCAAGGGTATGGGGATGTACCGAATCTATATACCCAGTAAGATCAAGGCTGCCAATTATTTTACCTTCATGGTCTATAATTGGACTAGCAGAACAAGTCCATCTATGATATGCCTCTATATAATGTTCTTTACCAGTGACCTGAACAGGCATTTTTTCATGCAAAGCAACACTCATAGCATTAGTGCCTATACCGCTCTCATCCATAAAGGCTCCCGGTATCATCTTTAGGTCAAATGCCTCTGACAATATTTCCTCATGGCCTATAACACTTAGTATGCAACCCTCTGAATCAGTTAATATGGTAAAGAAGCTGGAACCTTTTAAGAAACTGTACAACTGATTAATAAAAGGCTCTGATATTAGTATGAGCTCTCGATTTTTTAAAAGCCTATCTTGTAGTTCTACTCCCTCTAAAATTTTATTGCTAATTCTTTGATTTTTCTTAATACCGCTTTTCTCGCTTCTTTTGTGTGAAGACACTATATAGTCCTTATTATGTTCCTCTATGGCAACCATTATATTCTTCACCCTCTATAGTATTAATTTGTTACCTTTCTATTCTTACCTGTTCAATAAACTAACAGTTTTTATGCAAATTCTCTAAGGCCTTAGCTTTAGTTTGTCACCAACTGTAACCTCTCCTCCTGCTATTACCTTGGCAAAAACAACTCCATGTTTAAGTGAGCATACTTCTCCTTTTTTTACAATATTACATTCTGGAAAGCATCTCTTCCCTAGTCCTGTAATTTGAAATTCAGCAGTGCCTATAGTAAATGCCTGCCCTATAGCTAATTTACTGGTATCTAAATCCTTAATAGTTATATTCTCATAAAATTTTTTAACACAAAGACCTTCAACATTTAATGAGGCAAGGCTATTTCTACCTTCGAGAGTAAATATAGTAACTTGCCTATCTCCAGGAGATGTATGCTTGTCGCCTATAAGTCCATAGTTTTCTTTAAAGACACCTTTGTCAAGTGACTCTAAAGTCACCTGCCTTGTACTACTGGCATATATGGCTACTACCTCACCAGTTAAACTACTTTGTTCATGATCTGATTTCATAGGTTAAAGTACCTCTATAGTGTCTCCAGGCTTTATTATGCCACCTTTAATAACTCTAGTAAAAATTCCTTCCTTTGGCATTACACATTTCCCTACTTGTTTAGATATAGCGCATCCAGCATGACACTCTTTTCCTATTTGGGTTACTTCATGAATAGTTTCTCCAATCCTCATCTTTGTGCCTACAGGTAACTCATATAATATTATTCCTTCTGTAGTAATATTTTCAGCAAAATTTCCATGCTCTAGGCCTTCTATGCCAAGTTCCTTCATCTTATTAAAGCTTTCTATTCCTAGTAGGCTTACTTGTCTATGCCATTTTCCAGCATGTGCATCTCCTTCTAATCCAAAATCTTCTATAAAAACTCCTTCTTCAATAGGTTTTTTGATGACACCTTTTGTTTCACTTATATTAATATCAAGTACTTTACCTATTTTACTCATTGTTTTGTCCTCCTTAATTATATACAGCAGCTAAATATTTTAAGACTAAAACTTTAATTATTATTCTTTTCTAATATATTCTCCTGATTTTCCACCAGTTTTTTTAATAAGTTTTATATCACTTATTGTCATATCTTTATCTACTGCCTTGCACATATCATATATAGTAAGTGCTGCTAGAGAAACTGCAGTTAATGCCTCCATCTCTACGCCTGTTTTCCCTACAGTCTTTACTTCTGATTCTATCTCTATACCATCTTCTAAAATATTAAATCTTATATCAGCACCTGTTAAGAAAATATTATGACACATGGGAATTAGGTCACTAGTTTTTTTTGCCCCCATTATCCCACCAACTTGGGCTACTGAAAGGACGTCGCCCTTCTTTATTAATCCTTCTTTTATTAAGTTAACCGTTTCTTTTTTCATTTTGATAATGCCTGTAGCTACTGCTATTCTCTTTGTATCATCTTTTTCACTAACCTCTACCATATGTGCTCTTCCGCTTTCATTAAAATGAGTAAACTCCATACTTTACCCTCCTATTTGATACATACTATCACTTATATATTGTCCATCCTCTAAATGATGAGCTTCTGGTTTTTGTTTTATAACATCTAAAATAACCTTCTCTATATCTTCACCTTTTCTTAGCTTGTCCTTCAAATCTATCTCTTCGTTAGAATGAAGGCATAACTTTAGTTTGCCTTGGGAAGTTAACCTAACTCTATTCCAGTATTCACAGAATTTGCATGATATAGGATTTATTATGCCTACTCTTCCTTTTGCATTCGGAAGTTTATAATAAACTGCTGGCGACGATGGGTCTAAACGCTCTACCTTTTCTAGTGCACTTACTTTATCTAATATTATTTCATTAGATATAAAGTTTTCCTCAGCCCATTTTGATGCTTCACCTACAGGCATTAGCTCAATAAACCTTACATCTATTTCTTCTGTCTTTGTTAAATTAACGAAGTCCTCTATTTCATCTACATTAAATCCTCCAATTAAAACAGTATTAATTTTTATTGGAGTTAGCCCAACAGATTTAGCTTCTTCTATTCCCTCTAACACATCCTGTAGTCTTCCGCCTCTGGTAATCTGAGAATACTTTTTCTCATCTAAGGTATCTAGACTTACATTTATACGATTAAGGCCAGCTGATTTTAAATCTCTAGCATATTTTTTTAATAGTATGCCATTAGTGGTCATAGCTAAATCTTTTACACCATCTAGCTTTCCTATCTTTTCCACTAAGCCTACTATTCCTTTTCTTGTAAGAGGCTCTCCACCTGTAAGCCTAATTTTATTGACACCTAATGATACAAATACCTTTGCTACTTCATATATTTCTTCCAGTGATAGTACCTCATTATGCTCAACCTTACATATACCTTTTTCAGGCATACAATATTTACATCTTAGGTTACATAAGTCTGTTAAAGATATACGAAGATAGTTTATAGTTCTTCCGTACGAATCCTTCATTTTATCACCCACTCTATATTAAAATTACTTCTCCTGTCTTATCTAGTTCATATCCTCCAAGAGACATGACCCTTTTCTTGAATTCTTCGGATTTTAAGGTTTTAATAAATTCCATTACTCTCTCATCTTCTAGAATTTCTTGTGTGACTAAGAAGTCATAATCTTCATACCCTACACTTACAAACTCTAGATCTAGTGCTTTAGCTGCAGAATAAATTCCTAGGCCAGTTGTAGCAGAGCCTGTTTTCACAGCTGTAGCTACTGCCATATGAGTAGTCATTTCTCTATCATATCCCTTAATATCTGAGGAATTTATATTATTCCTGCTAAGATAATAATCCAATAAAATTCTTGTTCCAGCACCTCTCTGTCTATTAACAAAAACTATATCTTTTCTTGTTAAATCTTTAAAGTCTTTTACATTATTTTTATTTCCCTTTTCTACAATAAAACCTTGAAGTCTTTTCACTCCTTTTATTATAGCCATTTTATTTCCCGGGAAATATTTCTTAACGTAGCTTATATTATAATCCCCAGTCTCTGTATCAAGTAAGTGAATTGGAGATATATGACATTCTCCTCTTCTCGCTGCCAATATGCCACCCATGCTTCCAACATGGCCTGAAGTAAGCTTTATCATATCTGCAATTATATCCATTATAAGGTCATGACTTCCTATGGAAACTAAAGTTTCTTTTATGCTATTTAAAGGCTTTAATAGTTTAACATCAACTAGGTCTCCTGCCTCAACTCCTTCAACATTTTGTGGTATAATTGCTATCCCATCTGCCTTGACTAAGCTCATTGTAACTCCTGCCCCTCCTGGCAATGGGGTGGCTACAAGTTTGTCATTTACATATCCTAAATTTACCCTTACTAATTCTTTGTTTTTTAGTGAAGATATTATCCGCTTTGACACAGTTGCTTTAACAATTAACTCTCTTTCCTCTTCAAGTCCTATATATTTTAATATTAAAGGTTTAACAAAAGTATCAAAGACTAAATAAGCAGATACGGGATATCCTGGTATTCCTATAACGGGTTTGCCTTGTATAATTCCAAGGATTGTAGGCTTGCCTGGTTTTAGAGCAACCCCATGGACAACTACTTCCCCAATCTCTTCTACTATCTTGACTGTATAATCCTTTGTTCCAGCAGATGAACCTGCATTTACTAATAGAATATCATTTTCCTCTATACCTTTCAATATTACATTTTTTAGAGACTGATATTCATCTTCCATAGGACTATATCTATTTGGAATCCCGCCATATTCTTCAATTAACCCTCCAAAAACCCTTGAGTTTGAATCAAGTATTTTGCCTATGGTCAAGCTATTAATATCATCAATTATTTCTGTTCCAGTCGGTAATATCCCAACCCTAGGTTTTTTGTATACTTTGATTGTTTGAATTCCACCTGAGATCAGGGCTCCAATGTCTATTGGTCTTATTTTATGTCTTGATGGAATTATCATTTCTGTAGCTACTATATCTTCTCCTATAGGCCTTATGTGTTGCCAAGGATGAGCTGCCTTCAATATCTTTACTTTACCATTTCCTAATTCTATTACGTCTTCTATCATAATTACTGAATCATAGGGTTCTGTTACAGGATTACCTGTGTTTATATAGATAAAGTCTTTGTCTTGCTGCAATATTTTAGGGTTAGCATCACTGGCGCCTTCTGTATCTACTGATTTAACTAATATGCCATCCATTGCTGCTGCATTATAATGTGGAGATGAGGTCTCTGCATACACTGCCTCATATGTAACTCTCCCTAATGCTTGAAGAGTTTGTACCTCTTCATATTTATACCCACTAAATACTCTTTCATAATAATTTTTTTTCGCTTCATCAACATCAGTATTACCTATATATATATTTCTCCCTTCCTTTTTCATAGCTTCCCCCGCTTTCTATTGTATTTCTTACCCAAAATCATAGTTCACCAACTATAAATCACTTCGCTATAAACTATAAAAAGTACACATCTCTTACTTCCCCTTTAGAGATTCCCTCCTCATGAGGTTTTAATAAAATATAGCCATCAGATTTTGAAAGCAATGTAATCATTCCTGATTTTCCGAAGCTAGGTATTGCATATGTTTTTCCGTCTCTCTCTACTATTTTCACCATTTGATAAGTCTCTTTTCCAGGCGAGGAAGGAAAATTAAAATCCAGTATGGCACTTGTCTTATTCTTATTTTCTTTTATATTCATTAATTGTTTTATAAAGTACTCAACAAATACCTTAAATACTATTATGGATGAAGCAGGATGACCAGGAAGTCCAAATATTGCCTTACCCTTTCCGTCTCCTATAATAGTAGGCTTACCTGGCTTTATAGAAACTCCATGAATAAATACACCATTGCCATTAAATGAATTAATAACCTTACTAGTATAATCTCTAGTTCCTACTGAGCTTCCCCCCAAAATAATAACAATATCTGATATATCTAGTGCCTTGTCCATACTATTTCTAAGTAATTCAAAATCGTCTTTTACAATATTTCTACCTATAACTTCTCCACCTAATTTAGTTATTTGAGCATAAAGAGCATAGCTACTTATATCTCTCACTTTTCCTATTGTAAGCTCTTCATTTATGTCTACTATTTCATCCCCAGTTGATATTATAAAAAATTTAGGCTTTTTATATACTCTTACCTTTGATATTCCAAGAGCAGCTAAAACACCTATATCTTGAGGAGTAAGCCTTTTTCCTTTTTCTATGATTCTTTCCCCTTCTTTTATATCATCACCTTTTAAAATCAAGTTTTCCCCAAATGGGAGGGGCTTATATACCATAAGAGTTGAATCATCTAGTTTTTCTGCGTGCTCAATCATTATGACTGCATCTGCTCCCTCAGGTAACATTCCACCTGTTGGTACATATATTGATTCTCCACTAGATATTTTTACCTCTGTTTTTTCTCCCATTCTAACTTCTCCTAAAAGAGTTAGGAAGCTAGGTATAGATTCGCTAGCTCCATGAGTATCTGAGCTTTTAACTGCATATCCATCTACTGTAGAACGATTAAATTCTGGTACATTTCCATTTGCTATTATATCATCTGAAAGAACTCTATCAGCTGCATCTAATATATAAATTTCTTCTTGCTCAAATCTATGCTCTTTAAATACCTCTAACATTTTCTTCTTTCCTTCTTCAACTGAAACTATATTAAAAAAGTCCATCTTAAAAACTCACCCTTCCTTTTTCAAGGTAAATAATATTATCGCATAATCTTTTTGATTGCTCCAGATTATGTGTTACAATTATGACTGTTGCTCCTGTTTCTTTATTAAACCTTACTATTTCTCTTTCTAGAATTTTAATTGAATCTGGATCTATATTTGATGTGGGTTCATCTAATAAAAGTAGTTCAGGCTCAAATACTAAAGCTCTAGCCAATGAAACTTTCTGCGACTCACCACCGGAGAGCAAATGTCCACTTTTTTCTCTAAGATCGTTTATTTCCAATCTGTCTATGACCTTATTAACTCTTTTATTCATCTCTATTTTATTTAATTTTCTAATCTTTAAAGGATATTCGATATTTAAGTATACATTCCTTCTAAAAAGATTTGGTTTTTGAGCAACTAAGGTCATTTTGTCATAAGGTTTCCCGTTTGTGACCTTAGAGTCATAAAATAATGTTCCTAAATATTTCTCATCTAGTCCTGCTATTATATGAAGTAATGTACTTTTACCAGAGCCATTTGGTCCTATAATTCCAGTTATCTTTCCTTCTTCGAATTCTAATGAATCTATGTCTAATACTAATTTTACGTCATAGTATTTTTTGATATTTTTTAAAGAGATTTTCAAATTAATCCTCTCCTTGATATGAGTATATTAAACTGTTTACTCCAAATGAAATTACCAAAAGGACTATTCCCAAGGCTATGGCCATTGGATAATCCCCCATAGAGTTCATCATAGAAATTGTTGTTGTAATAACTCTAGTATGTCCTTTTATATTTCCTCCAACTATCATAACTGCTCCAACTTCTGAAATAGCTCTTGAAAAAGCTGTTGCTACATTAACTAAAATATCTATTTTAAGTTCTCGTATAATAAGAATTACTATATCAAGCTTTTTGGCTCCTAAGGTCATGCCTGTTTTTTCTATTGTCTTTCCCCTATTTTTTGAAAGATTATATGTAAGTCCAAATATTAGAGGTGTTACTAATATTGTCTGAGCAATTATCATAGCTGTAGGGGTATAGAGTAAATCTAAGAATCCTAAAGGACCTCTTCTTGAAAGAATAATAGCAACTAATAATCCAACTATTACGGAAGGAATACTCATCAAGGTATAAGTTATTCTTGAAAACAAGCCTTTTCCTTTAAATTCTTTTATACCTAGATAAACACCTAAAGGTATGATCACTATAGAAGAAATAATAGTAGAAGTAGATGATACAAAAAGAGATAGTAGTATTATTTTATATACTTCTTTATCTAAACTTATAAGCAGGTTTCCAGCCTCTTTAAATCCATTTAATATATAGTCCAATCTTATCACCTTCTATATATAATAAGAAAAAAATAGCTACATGCTGCCCTTAAGGCTAAGCATGCAGCTAGTAAGTTTTCATAGAATTTTATTTGTTATGCAATCAACACCCATTATTAGGCTATTTTGTTTATAGTACAACTAAGTAATTTATTTTGCATTAGGTACAAATAGTGGCATCCCATACTCTTCTACACCGTATTTTCCTATTAGTTCTTGTCCTTTTTTAGACAACATCCAATTCATAAATGCTTTTGCTCCTTCAGCATTTATTTTGTCATTTTTTTCTGGATTTACTGGTATTATACCATATTGATTAAATAAATTCTTGTCTTTTTCTATTATTATGTCAAGATCTAATGTATTTCTTAAGCTTAAATAAGTTGCCCTATCAGTTAATGTATAGGCTCCTTTTTCAGAAGCTATTTTCAATACATCAGCCATACCACTGCCTGCTGATATGTACCATTCACCTTGTGGCTCTATGCCTGCTTCTTTCCATATTTCTAATTCTTTTTTATGAGTACCTGAATCATCGCCTCTAGATACGAATTTAGATTGATTTTCAGATATAGTTTTTAAACCTGTAAGTATATCATTTGATGAATTTTCTTTTAATTTCAATGGATCATCCTTTGGTCCAACTAGTATGAAATCATTATACATTACGTCTTTTCTTTCTAATCCATGACCTTCCTTCACAAACTCTTCTTCTGATGCTTTTGCATGAACAAGAAGTACGTCTGCTTCACCGTCTTTTCCCATTTGAAGAGCTTTACCAGTACCTACTGCCACAACCTTAACTTCTACCCCCGTATCTTCTGTAAACTTGGGAAGTAAATAATCTAGTAAACCACTATCTTGTGTACTAGTTGTTGTTGAAAGTATAATGCTGCCACCTATTTTTTTGTTTGCTGAACACCCAACTAATAAAGTGAATACTAGTAAAATACTTAAAGTTACTACTAAAAACTTTTTCATTTTAGCTATTCCCCCTTTTTTTGTTTTCCGTTTTTGGATTAATTTGCAGTTTCGCAACACAAATTTATTTGCTCGCTGCCGCTCACATAAATTTGGT
>CAYYDM010000017.1:0-37727 GCA_964470635.1 uncultured Clostridia bacterium
GGACACACCGATCATAAACTTATAATAAGGTTGGTGCTCGTTGCGTTTGAGCTATGCTGCAATTACCCAAATCTTCGATTTGGTGTAATTGTAGTACTCAGAAACTTGTTTTCTGAGCTTCCTTGATTTTCTGATAAAAGCATTCAGAAAATCGGGTTAGGTCATAAAAAAACACATAGGGTGCCCTATGTGTTAATTTCATACAATGAAGTTAACATGCTCCCCTCCGGAACAGTTAGTTGCTGGTTTCATGGCAGGTTTCCTGACTCACAGATCACTTTACTCTCTTCTCCTTCCCAGTTTCCTAGTGGACAACAGAAGATTTCATCCCTGTTTACAGTAGCGGGGGCTGTAGAGGAATTACACCTCTTTCCCTTTTAACTTCTTTAAAGAAGCACCCTGAAACTATTAAGTTTTTTAATCAATTTTTAGTATATTAGAAGGATGTTTTTTTGTCAATAGCATATATCAAAAAAGACAATCTTCCATATATCTCAAGGCGATAATAAGCCTAGTCTTGAGCAAAGTAAATGACAAATTTCTAAACTAAATCTATTTTACATTTAACAAATTATAAATCACCACTGCTGCTTGTTCTCTAGTCATATTAGCCTTAGGATTAAAGTTGTCATTATCTCCCTCTACTAATCCTAAACCTGTAGCTATTGCAACGTATCCTGTAAGCTCTGGATCAACTTTATTAGCATCTTTAAAGCTTAGCTTGTAAATTTCTTTAATATCTGCTACTTTCTCATATCCTATAGCTCTTACAATAAACTTTGCAGTTTCTTCTCTTGTTAACACTGCTTCAGGTGATTTTTCATTTGCTTTTACTATATTCTCATTAACTAAATATTTATATAGCTTTTCGATAAAATCTTTATCCTCATAAGAAATATCATAATAGTAGCTTTTTGCCTTTAATATCAAGTATAGAAAATCCTTTTGTTTTATATTTACTTTAGGATTAAATTTGTCACCAGGAAGTGATATTCCATACTTTGCTAATGTTTCTATTTGCATTTTTGCATAGCTATCTTCTATATCACTGTATTGAGAAACAGTATTTTCTTTATATGGCCTTCCTAAGCCATACAATAATTCGCCTGAAAAAGCATCTATGTTTAGTGGTTTATCTTTTTTAATAGCATAGACTAACTTAGCATTTTGCTGTTTTTCCTGCTCATCATATGGTACATTGTCGTCTTTAACATATTGTAGTTCCATGCCTATTCTATTGTATAGAATTTCATAAGCTTTATCTAAATTAATAGCTTTGTCTGCTGATGGAAGCTGTCCTTTATACCAATTATAATCATAGCTTGTGATTTCACCTGTTACTGCATCTATATTTAGATTAAATCCATTTCCTTGGAAATAAGCATTGCCTATTTTTCTAATGTACGAAAAATAATGCTGTCTAGGCTTTTCTTCTGATAAAGGTCTAAATATTGGCTCGTCTATTTCTATAAGCTCTATTGAATTAAATTTGTCTCCTTGTACTTTCTTAATAAATTCTTCAGCTTTCTTTTGTAGCTGTTCTCTGTTGTACTTTACAGCCTCTTTTTCTGAATAAGGAATGTATTTATAAAAGTTTTTAAGTTCTTTGTTTTTTGCATCTATAGATATACTAATACTACTATCTTCTTTATTTCCAAAATGCATATTCCATATGAAATCATTTTTGTTATACCATTCTGTATATAGGTTTATACTAATTAGCTTATACTCATTACCTATTTTTAAAATCTGCCTTGCAGTTTTTTCTGCATCTTCCTTAGTGATTATATCTTTAGCCTTTGATACTGCGTCTTGTTCTTCAGGTGAAAGATTTACTTCATTTGAAGTACTATCTGCTGTCATTTCCTTTGTAAGACCTCTTTCATCTGCATATATTATAGAAAAATAAATGTTTAAAGGTTCTCCTGTTTTTGCGTCAATAGCTTTATTATTAGATAAGCTTGTGTAAACTAAATATGGCTTATATTCTCTATCACTGTATTCAAGCTTATATACTAGTTTTAAACCTATTTTATCAGCATAAGCTTTTTTACCATTTTCCAGCCCAATTACACCATCTTTATCATCAAATTTAAGATTTTTATCCCAATAGCAGTTATAGCTCTGTACTTCCTCTGTCATGTTATCAACGCTTACAGATATATTATTTTGATAAAAAGGCACATCGTTTTCTATTCTATAAAAATCATAATAATATGCTCTGTCATAAACATTTAAAGGTTGACTACGGTCTACATGTTTTACTTTATCATACAGCTCAGGATTCACCTTTTTCAAGAAACTATTTGCAATATCTAAGCCTTCTTTTCTGCTGAGCTTAGGAAGAGTGTTTTGGTCTCTTTCTATATTATAGTTGTACCTATAGTAGCTTTTCACCATTCCATCTGAATCAATAGTTACTTCTACGCCTCCTAATTTTTCTGTACTATCATACCATCTTAGATAATATTCCACTGTCGAAGAATAACTATTGATGTAATATTCGAACTTATCAAGATTATTAGTAATACTAAATAGAGACTTTGCTTTTTTAATAGCATTTTCCAGTTCTTTATCGTACCCTTCAAGGGCATTAACTGGTATGACAAAAGTGATTAGCATTAATAGTGTTAAAATTAGACTTATACTCCTTTTCAAAATAAACCCTCCCATGTATTTATTGATTATACTTAAGACGTATTGATAAAAATAAAAGTTCCATAATTATGAAAATAAATAATTTCATTGGAAGTTATTTAAATCTTCTTAACTGATTCAATTCAAATACCCATTCAGGCGTTATTAATTTTTCGCAATCTTTTAGAGAGTACCAAGGGCTAATATTTTCGTCTGAAGGATTAATAAGTATTTGTGTTTGCTGAGCTGGACCTCCACCAATTATAAATACATCGCCTATTTCCATGTCTTTTGCATCAACACTTCTAAGCTCCTTTTCATAAAATCACCTCTAGATAAAGTTAAGGAGGACCTCCCTAGTCCTCTAATATTTTAATACCTACTAATTTCATTAAATATTTTGCATTCGTTGATGTTGACTTACCTTCCCTAATTTTATAATCAAAAAATATTTTATTGTCTCTATACCGTTCAGAAAAATTATAATTCTTTATACGATTATGTTTATCTAACGTACATAGCTCTAAATCATGGGTTGTTATGGCTCCAATCACCCCTAATTTATTAAGATTTGCAAGAACGTTTTTTGCACCTAATATTCTATCTTTGGAATTCGTTCCTCTAAAAATTTCATCAATAAGAAAAATCAGCTTTTTATCCTTTTCTGCATAATTAATTATATCTTTAATCCTAAGAAGCTCTGCATAGAAAGTTGATATGCCGTTTTTTAAGTCATCTGTCACTCTCATACATGTAAATACATTCAATATTGCACATGACATTTTAGAGGCATATACAGGTGCCCCACTATATGCTAATACTAAATTAATGCCTAATGTTCTTAAAAAAGTGGTTTTTCCAGACATATTTGATCCAGTGATAATAAAAATATTGTCATCTAATTCTACATTATTAAGTACTCTTTCTTTACTATTTATAAGGGGATGCCCTAGAGATTCTGCTCTTACACTCAGCTTAGAATTATCGATATTTGGAAAAGAAATATTTTCAGTAATTTGTAGCAAGACACTTAAACTCATAAGAGATTCTATTTCTCCTATGGCTTCAATCCATTTCATAACTTCTAATCCATACTTGCTTTTCCAATGTTCTAATGAGAAAACACATTCATAATCCCATAATAATAACCCATTCAATATAAAATATGGTAAGGGACTGTGTCTTAGATTAATTTTTTCTGAAATTTTATCTAATTCTTTTATTGCTAATATAGATGAATATTTTTCATTAAACAATACTTCTTTTATATCATCTAGTTTTTTAGATTTAAAACCCTCTTTTTCTATTAGCTCTAGTATATTTTTATAAGTCTCTAGATTATATTTGAAACCTCCTACCGAACTCAAAATTCTACTGTTCTTTGAAAAGCCTATTAGCCACATTATATATTGAAAGAGAATTAATGCTGCAGATATCATATACATATTTTCAATTTTAAATATTACAATTGCAAAAGATAGTGGAGTGAAGATTATTGGCATAATATGAATTAACTGCTTAATTTTTTTGGATTTTATTAGGGTTTCTTCGCTTTCAGCATATTCAATTAGCTTTTCTGGATTTTGCAGTTTTTCTTTATGTTTACCTGATATATATTCTATGTTTTGACAAAAATCTAAACTTTCACTTAATTCTCTTATAGCCTGTTGCCGCAAAAGTATTTCATCTTTATTGTATTGAGATTGTAATAAAGTGTCAGCTAGTTCTGTCCTCCCATTCCAAGTATTGGTTACATTTATAAGTTGAAACAAAGATCCTTTGCCTACTATATCTAAGTCAAAGGAATATCTATGTTGTTTATTTACGAATTCTTCTCCAGCATCGTTGAAGTCAACCCAGTTTCCATCAACTCTAGCTAGATATCTATTATTTATATCTACAATTCCTTTTGAAAACCTTAATTTATCTTTAATTGTATTATGATATATTATTAAACAAATAAATAATATAGACAATATACAAATTGTTAATAAATAAATTTTATCATAATTAGTTTTGATAACAGCATATATGAAATATATAATTGCTAGAAAAGTTATAATCCTAGCAGTGCTTAATAAGTTAGATGTTTTATTATATTTCTCAATGCTTTCATTATGCTTTTGTATTCTCGTCATAAATTTATCTTTTATCATAAAAATCATCCTAATCTTAAAATAATGGTTTCTTTATATATAATTATTAGCTCATCAATATTTGTTATGAAACCTATATCCCTTCATTTGAGAAAGTTGTGTGATATACTATCTGTGCATTTCAGTATAACTTATATTTTCACTCCTTTTCTCTTCCTCTATATCTATTTTGTGGTCATGTATTACAAATCTATAGTATCCCAAACATTCTCATCCCAATCAGCATAATAGCTGCATCAGCTAGTATATGAACTATCCACGAATTGATAAAATTCTTGGACTTTGTATCTATATAGTTAAAAATAAAACCTACTGAAACAAGTCCAAGTATAGCTAACATTATTAGCCAGGGATTAAACCAGTTCTTAAAAATACCTATATGATATAGAGCAAATAATGTTGATGAAAATATATATGCCAGATTTCTAAAGCCAAGCTCATATAAATTCAAAAAAATAAACCCTCTAAAAAAGAACTCCTCTAAGAATGAATTAACAAAGGTTATATAAAAAGCCACCAAAAGAAAATTAGTTGGGCTCACCTTAGATTTAGTTTGCAGCTCATTAGCAATAGTATTTAAATCTATTACATCCTTTAGAAAAAAATAAACAGTAATAAGAACTATAAAACAAACCATGCCTAAGCCTATTCCTAAATATAAATCCTTTTTATTAATCGTAATTCTATTTGATACTGAGGACTTTCTTATTGAACAAATATAAATATATGGCAGGGCTGTGAAGAGAATTATTTTACATAGAGTTTTTACTAAGTAGCTCATAACCAATACTTGCTCAATAGTATATAGCAAAATGCAAGCTATAATGGATGAAATAATTATAAAGCTTCTATTTTTTTCTTTCATGATATACCTTCTTTCATAGTTTCGAGCACCATACAAGTAATGCTTTATCTAATATTATCAATTCTTCCATTATTCTTCAATAACCTACTATTATAAAGTATAAAAAGGCTCCAAGCTAATATTCTAGCAAGGAGCTTAAGGTTATGCTACTTTTACAGTTTTTTCTTTCTTAGTTATTAATGAAGGAACTTTTCCTATGAATAACCATCTCCAATTAAATAATGCAAAGAAATAGCATAGAGACATGGTTAATGTCCAACCTAATCCTACAATTATAATTAGAGAGCTTACTCTGCTATATCCAATATGATTTGGAAAATAAGTCATTAGCTTAATTTTAATATATTCTAATACCATTGGATGGGAAAAATATACACCTAATGAATATGTACCAAATGATTTAATCAACTTCACTAAGGAATTATTTTTATCTTTAATTCTCCTAGTTATCCATACTAAAACTGCAAAAGTCATAACTCCATATATCATATTCATTGGTCTTATGGATCCGTATCTTTCAAAATAATCTCTTCCTTGATTTATATAAATATTGAGATACACCTCTCCTAAAAATAATACTAAGGATACAATATATGCAGATATCACTAACTTTATTCTTTTGTCAATGAATTCAACTACTTTTTCATAGTTATAAGCTATGATTCCACCAAGTATAAAGTAGAAGAACCACCCTAAAAACGATTTCCAGTAATACGTGTTTATAAAATTAATCATCTTTATTGTAGTAGGCTTTCTAAAGTAAAACTCATATGTAAGTATTGCAGCTTGGAGAACACCAATATATGCAAATACTTTTAATGGCTTATTTATCATACCTTTTGACAAATATCTAATTAAAATGGGAAAAATAATATAAAACTGAACTATTAGAAAGATAAAATATAAATGCGAAAATGTATTTCCTAATAATATATTTTTAACAAGCTCCAAAGGTCTATTAAAATCTATAGTAAAATTGTACATATAGTTAGAAAATAATATATATCCTATTGACCATAGTATATAAGGAATAATTAAGAATTTAAACTTCTTTTTATAAAACCTAGCTGGCTCAAATTCTTCTGGTATCCTATAGTTGTAAAAAAGCACAAATCCAGAAACCATCATAAAAACAGGTGTTCCAAATCTAAAAAATTGATTTAAAAATATTCCAAGGTGCATAGCATTGCTATTAAATTCCGAGAATAAAGCAAAGCCACCAGTTGCATGTATTGTAAATATACCAAAGGCTGCAATGGCTCTAATGAAATATAGTTCTAATACCTGCTGTCTCTTTTCCAAATCCGTCACATCCTTTAATTTTATTGGATTTAATTTATCATTACTATATTACATGCCTTTGGTTTTTTAGTCAAATTTTATGAAAAAAGCCCTCCTTTTGGAGAGCTTAAATATACTTTATGGAAACTACTTTGTTTTTATCTACATAGAATTCATCACTAAGTCCATCTACTATAACAAGGCCTCTGCCACAACAGTTGAGTTCTAGTGGATTATAGGCGTTCTTATCATATAAAAATCCGCAGCCTTCATCGACTATTTCAATTTTAATACGTCCATCATATATTTCTAGAAGTAATTTTATTAATTTATTTGTATCACAATTATTCCCATGTAATGCGCTATTTACTATGAGTTCATTTAATATAAGCCTTATATCAAATAATAGGGACTCGTCCTTAATTATTTTGCAAAGCTGTTTTATTATATCTTCCATTGTTATTTTTACATTGTATAGATCACTTTTTATTGTCTGATTTATTCTAAAATTCAAGGCAAATCCCTTCTATCTATATATAATAAGTTATTTATTTTCATTATGATTTTACCCAGAAAAAATTTATTTAATCAGAATAAAATGTTGGTTTATAGCTTAATCTTTTGAGACGCAATCATATTATATAACAATATTTCCTTTATTGGAATTTCAAAAATAAATAGTATTATTTATTGTTAAAATATTATATAATATATAATACAAATTTGGTTTAGATACTGCTTTTTTGGGTATCATGAAATTGTACATAAAACTTAAATGAAAGGGGATTATTATGGACAGATATGTATGTATGCCATGTGGGTATGTTTATGATCCAGCAGAAGGAGATCCAGACAACGGAATAGCTCCAGGAACACCTTTTACAGAAATACCAGATGACTGGGTATGCCCAGTATGTGGTGCAGAAAAGGATATGTTTGAAAAAGAAGAATAGTCTCATTCTTAAACCCCTGAAAAATCAGGGGTTTTGAATTTAAAAATATAGTTCTATTTTATCTTTCTTATAATTATTTCTTCATGTCTTGTTACTTCATTTTCTATTCTCTCTAACTGATTGTTTAATTGAGTGTGACCATCAAATAAAGCTTGTAGTTTTTTACCGTGATCATCTTCAATGTGAATAACTGTTTTTTTGATGCTTTCTAATTCACCTTCTACTCTGTCTAGCCTATTTTCTACTCCGTCAAGCTTACCTTCTACTCCGTCAAGCTTACCTTCTACTCCGTCAAGTTTACCTTCTACTCCGTCTAGCCTTCCTTCTACCTTGTCAAGCCTTCCTTTAACCTCTTTAAATCCCTCTTGCATTTCACCGTACATTTTGGACAATAATTCAAGTAATTGATCGTTCCCGCTCACGGCTTTTCCCTCCTGTTTATATATTTTCGTCCTATTATCTAATTAATATAATTATATAATAAATTTTGCATATATCAAACAAATTTAAAGAGAAAAATATCTGGCAAATTGAACTATAATTTTCCTAAAACAAAACCGAGAAAAAATTACTCTTCCTCGGTTGATGTTTTATCTAAATCAATATTTTCTTCATGTATTTCCAAAATACTACCTATAGTCTCCCACACCTTTTCTACATTTAACTTCTTAGCTGCTGAAAAAGGTATGATTAAGTTAGTATTTTCAACTTCTAATTTTTTCTTAATAATACTTGCATGCTTTAGCCATTGTCCTTTTGATATTTTATCTGCCTTTGTGGCTATGATGTAGCCTTTGTATCCAAAGGATTTTATCCAGTCGTACATCATTTTATCGTGTTCCCCAGGCTCATGTCTTATATCTAATAGAAGCACTACTTCTTTAAGACTTTGCCTGCTTGTCAGGTATTTTTCTATCATATCTGCCCATCTTTGTCTCTCACCCATGGATACCTTTGCGTATCCATATCCAGGCAGGTCAACTATTCTAAATTCACCATTTATATTATAAAAATTTATGGTTTGAGTTTTTCCTGGCTGTCCACTTGTTCTGGCAAAGTTGTTTCTATTTACTAGAGTATTTATTAAAGAAGACTTTCCTACATTTGACCTTCCTGCTAGTGCAATTTCAATTAAGCCTTCTTCTGGATATTGTGAGGGTTTCCCCGTTACTGCCTCTAACTCAACATTTTTAATTTTCATTTTTATTATCCTCTTTAACTAAGGCATGGCTTAGCACTTCGTCCATAGTTTTCACAAATACAAACTTCATCTTTCGTCTTACTTTATCTGGTATTTCTTCTGCATCTTTTTTGTTATCCATTGGAAGAAGAACCTTTGTTATACCTGCTCTATTGGCTGCTAGGACTTTTTCTTTAACTCCACCAATAGGAAGGACTCTTCCTCTTAAGGTAATCTCTCCAGTCATGGCTACATTTCTATTTACTGGTGTATTTGAAAGTGCAGAAATAACTGCTGTTGCTATGGTTATACCAGCAGAAGGTCCGTCTTTTGGAATGGCACCCTCTGGCACGTGTATGTGAATATCCTTATCTTTATAGAAATTATCATCTATTTTAAGCTCAGCTGCCTTTGATCTTATATAGCTGATTCCAGCCATGGCAGACTCTTTCATTACATCTCCTAGCTGTCCTGTAAGCTGTAGCTTGCCTGTTCCAGGCATAGGTGTAACCTCTATGGATAAAGTTTCTCCCCCTACTGTTGTCCAAGCTAAACCAGTAGCTATACCTACTTGATTTTCTTCTTGGGCTTTCTCGTGTCTATATCTTGGAATTCCTAAATATTTATCTAGGTTTCCACTATTTATTCTCACAGTTTTTACATTATCTTCAACGATTTTTTTTGTAGCTTTTCTACATAGGTTTGCTATGTTTCTTTCAAGATTTCTTACTCCAGACTCTCTAGTGTAGTTATTTATTATATCTCTTATAGTATTCTCAGATATATGAACATTTTCTTCTTTTAAGCCATGTTCTTTCATCTGTTTAGGTAATAGATATCTAATAGCAATTTGAAGTTTTTCTTCCTCTGTATAGCCTGAAATTCTAATGACTTCCATTCTATCAAGAAGTGGCCCTGGTATAGAAGCCGTAGTGTTTGCTGTAGTTATGAACATTACTTTTGAAAGATCAAAAGGAGCTTCAAGAAAATGATCTGTAAAAGTATTGTTTTGCTCAGGATCTAATACCTCTAATAGAGCTGATGCAGGATCTCCTCTAAAATCACTGCTCAATTTATCTATCTCATCAAAAAGAAATACAGGGTTTTTTGAGCCAACTTTCTTTATAGATGATATTATTCTTCCTGGAATAGCACCTACATAAGTTCTTCTATGACCTCTTATTTCTGCCTCATCCCTTACTCCACCTAGAGACATTCTTACAAATTTCCTATTAAGTGATTTTGCTATTGATTTGGCAATAGAAGTTTTACCTACTCCTGGAGGACCTACTAAACATAGGATAGGTCCTTTAATTCCCTTTGCTAACTTTCTAACTGCTAGATATTCTAGTATTCTTTCTTTTACATCTTCAAGACCATAATGGTCTGTATCAAGTATTTCTCTTGATTTCTTGATATCGACTCTATCTTTAGTTTCCTTATCCCATGGTAATTCAACAATCCAATCAAGATAAGTTCTAATGACACCTGTTTCAGCAGATGAAGGAGACATTTTAAGAAGCCTATCTACCTCTTTAAGAGCCTTTTCTTTCACTTCCTCAGGCATTTTTATGTTTTCTATTTTTTCTCTGTATTGATCTATTTCCTCTAAAAGCTCATCATCTTCTCCAAGTTCATACTGTATAGCCTTTAGTTGTTCTTTTAAATAATATTCTTTTTGTACCTTATTTATCTGTTTCTTGACTCTTTGGCTTATTTTTTCTTCTAGCTTTAATATTTCTATTTCTTCGCCCAAAATCACTTGCAATGTTTCCAAACGCTTATATGGATGAAAAGCTTCTAGAATCTTCTGCTTATTTTCAAGTGTTAAAAACATATAGGATGCTATTACATCTGCTAGTCTACCAGGCTCTTCAATTTTCGATACATTTACCAGTGCTTCAGTAGATATTCTATTGCCTATGCTTATATAGTCATCAAATGATTCGATTACCATCCTCATAAGAGCTTCTATTTTCTTATCCTTAATAATTTCTTCATTATATATTATTTCTTCTATTTCTACTTCAAAATAGGGTTCTTCCATAATAATTCTAGTTATTTTGGCCCTATTAATTCCTTCAACTAACACCCTTATATTATCCCCTGGAAGTTTTAACAGCTGTTTTATTTTGCATACTGTCCCAGTATGATAGAAATCCTCAGAACCAGGCATATCTACATCTGCTTCTTTTTGAGCTGTTAAAAATATTAGCGAATCATTAACCATTGCCTCTTCTAAAGCATTTATTGACTTATCCCTTCCTACATCAAAATGTACAACCATGTAAGGAAATATAGAGAGTCCTCTTAGTGGTATCAATGGTATACTTCTTTTTTCTACTTTATAATCCTGTTTTTCCATGTGCTCAACTCCCTTTGACACTATGTTTATCTATAGGTTATCTTATTTATGTAAAATTTTTTATATATCTTGATTTTTACGGCTATAATAAATGTTACCCAAATAATAGTCCATAGTCAACATGTTGTTTATATTATTCTAACCTTTATTGTAACATATATATTCTACATTTAAGAAAAATATTGTCAAATGAAAAACTCACTAGAAAATCTAGTGAGTTTAAAATAAATGTGCTTAAATAGTATATATTTCGTCTCTATATGGTAAGGAGCTTTGAGCTCCAAATTTGGTAACTGTAATGGCTGCTGCTCTAACAGCATCATTAATAGCCAATTTTTTTTCTACTCCCTTTGCTAAAGAAACAGCAAAAGTACCTATAAATGAATCTCCTGCCGCTGTTGTATCAACTGCATTAACTTTAAAGGCTGGGATATGGTTAACTGCATTTTTTTCATTAAACCATACTCCCCGTTCTCCTACAGTCATCAATACATTTTCAAATCCCATATTCATTAAATTGCCAACTAGCTTTACATCGTCTACTTCATTTGTTTTTAAAATTTGTCTTGCCTCTATCTCATTTAACACTAAATAATCTATGTTTTTTGGCATATCTTCATCAAGTTCCTGTGCTGGATCAGGATTAAATATTATTGTTTTATTTCTCTTTTTTCCTTCTATTATACACTGAATTACAGTTTCCATAGGAATCTCTAATTGCAAAACCATGATATCGCACCAATCTATTAAATCAATATTTGCATATAGCTTTTCAACTGTAACTGCAGTATTGGCTCCCGGCACTGCAATAATAGTATTGTTTCCCTTGTCATCTACTATTATAGTAGCTATGCCTGTAGATAGATTTTTAGTCTTTGTTATTCTTTCAGTATTGACCTTTTCCTTTTTCAGTGTTTCTATAAGGTTTTTTCCATAAATATCGTCTCCCACACAACCTATAAAACTCACTTTTGCCCCCATTCTGGCTGCAGCAACAGCTTGATTTGCACCTTTTCCCCCAGGTATTATTCTAAAGCCGCTTCCTGATATAGTTTCCCCTATGGCAGGCATCTTACTTGTAATAGTTACTAAGTCCATATTCATACTTCCTATGACTAGTATTTTAGGTATGATAGACATTATTTCCCCACCTCTTTACAGATACTTTTCCCCAAGTTAATTCTTCTCCTTTCTATGAATATGTTTAAAATTAAAGTACTTTAAGGCTTATTAATTTTCGTAACTAATGCTTTAGTGATTGATATGTTATCCTTCATTGATTCGATATTTTTTAACTATTTCCTTTTTAAATTAATTTTTAAGTAAAATTATTTGTATTATTAAAAGTCCTTTACCAAATAATAAAATATAGCACTTTGCTTATTATATCTAAGAAAATAATAATGTAGTTATGAAAGAATATATAAAAAAAATGTACATATGTTGCTGATAGAAATCAAGTGAAAAAAAGTAAAAAAATTAACAGTAAAATTCTAGTTTATTTATTGATTTTATCCCCAGAATTATATATAATTATCTAGATTTTTATAAATTATTTAAAGAAAGGTTGCTGATGATAGGGTTGAAAGATAAAATAACGCTTTACGGCTTTAATAACCTAACGAAGACACTTAGTTTTAATATTTATGATGTTTGCTATGCGAAAACTGAAAAAGATAAGCAAGATTATATTGAATATATCGATGAACAATATAATTCTGAACGTCTAACTAAAATTCTTTGTGACGTAACGGAAATAATAGGAGCTCATGTATTAAATATTTCGAAACAGGATTATGAACCTCAGGGAGCAAGTGTTACTATTCTAATTACTGAGGAAGCTATTCCAGTTCATGTAATTGATCCAAGCTGTAATAAAGGAAATCTAACATGTGCTTCTTTAAGGGAAAGCGTTGTAGGGCACTTAGACAAAAGTCATGTGACAGTGCATACTTACCCAGAATTTCACCCTGATAACGATATAACTACATTTAGAGTCGATATTGATGTATCCACTTGTGGCACAATTTCTCCACTTAATGTTTTAAATTACCTTATATCAAGCTTTGACTCCGATGTAATAACCATTGATTACAGAGTAAGAGGCTTTACAAGAGATGTTGAAGGAAACAAGTATTATATGGATCACAATATTACTTCCATACAAAACTATATAGATAAAGAAACTTTAAATAAATATGACGCAATTGACGTTAATGTTTATCAGTCAAATATATTTCATACAAAAATGATGTTAAGTGAAATAAACTTAAGCCATTATCTTTTTAACAAAGATATTCGAGAGCTTTCTCCTAATGAACGTCGTGAAATCAGGGATAAGATCTCTCGTGAAATGATTGAAATATATTATGGAATGAATATTTACAGGTGATGTGGGGGGATGATTAAATGAATAAACTTAAACATGAAGCTGCACCTATCCATGATGCTTTAATTGATTACAGAAATGCGAGAATAGTCTCTTTTGACGTTCCCGGTCATAAACAAGGTAAGGGCAATACTATGCTTAGAGATTTTCTCGGAGACAAATGTCTTTCTGTTGATGTAAATTCAATGAAGCCTCTAGATAATCTAAACCACCCTACATCTGTTATAAAGGATGCAGAGGAATTGGCTGCAGATGCATTTAATTGTGATAGAGCATTTTTTATGGTAAATGGTACATCTTCTGCTGTACAAGCAATGATTATGAGTGTATGCAAGGAAGGCGACAAGATAATCATGCCAAGAAATGTTCACAGAAGTGCAATTAATGCAATTATCTTAAGCGGTGCTACACCTATATATGTGAGCCCTGGAATAAATAAAGAACTAGGTATTCCTTTAGGAATGTCTGTAAAAGATGTAGAAAGAGCAATAATAGAAAATCCTGATGCCAAGGCTGTTTTCGTTAATAATCCAACATATTATGGTATATGCTCTGATTTAAAAAGTATTATTGATATTGCCCATAAAAATAACATGCTTGTTCTTGCAGATGAAGCCCATGGTACCCATTTTTATTTTGGTGAAAACCTTCCGCCAGCAGCTATGCATCTAGGTGCAGATATGTCTGCTGTAAGTGTGCATAAAACCGGAGGTTCATTAACACAAAGTTCTTTGTTATTGGCAAATACAGAAAGAATAAACCCAGGCTATGTGAGAACCATAATAAATATGACACAAACCACTAGTGGTTCATATCTTTTGTTGTCCTCCCTTGACATTGCTCGTAAAAATCTGGCTTTAAATGGGAAAGAAATTTTTGCAAGGGTACTGGAGCTTTCAGAGTATGCTAGAAAAGAAATAAATACTGTTGGTGGATATTATGCATTTTCAGAAGAAATCATAAATGGTGATAGTACTTATGCTTTTGATAAAACTAAGCTTAGTGTCCATACTTTAGATTTAGGTCTTGCTGGCATTGAGGTATATGATATATTACGTGATGATTATTCTATTCAATTAGAATTTGGAGACTTAGCTAATTTTCTTGCAATTATTTCCGTAGGTGATAGCTATTTTGCTATTGAAAGACTAGTATCAGCACTTGCAGAAATAAAGCGTACTCATTCAAAAGATAAGGCTAACATGATTGATCACGAGTATATATCTCCTTTAGTTAAGGTTTCTCCTAAAGCAGCGTTTTATGCTAATAAGAAAAAAGTTAGCTTGAAGGAAAGTGCTGGTTTAATTAGTGGAGAATCTATAATGTGTTATCCGCCAGGAATACCTATATTAGCTCCAGGAGAGATGATAACAAAAGATGCTGTTGATTATATAATATATTCAAAAGAAAAAGGCTGCCTTCTTACAGGAGCAGAAGATATGAATGTGAATTATATAAATGTTTTAGATATATAGGGAGGTGTAAATAATGGAACTATGGTACACAGAAGAACATACTGATACTGTTAGGTTTTCTATAAGAGTCAAGGAACAACTATATAGCAAAGAGAGTTCTTTCCAGAAAATAGATGTTTTTGATTCAGATGAATTTGGAAGATTCCTTACTCTTGATGGATTAATGATGATGACTGAAAAAGACGAATTTATCTACCACGATATGATTGTTCACGTTCCTATGGCAGCAAAGCCAGATATTAAAAGGGTTCTTGTTATTGGTGCTGGTGATGGTGGAACTGTTAGAGAGTTAACACGATATGATTCCATTGAGAAAATTGATATGGTGGAAATTGATAAACTTGTTGTAGAGGTTTGTAAGGAATTTTTACCACAAACAGCTTCTAAGTTTGACGATCCAAGGGTTACACTATATTTTGAAGACGGACTTAGATTCGTTCGTTCTAGAGAGAACGAGTACGACCTTATTATTGTTGATTCAACTGACCCAATCGGTCCAGGTGAAGGTCTGTTCACAAAAGAGTTTTATGGAAACTGCTTCAAAGCTTTAAATGCTGAAGGAGTTTTAGTGAATCAACATGAGAGTCCATATTACAAAGAATATGCTAACTCAATGAAAAGAGCTCATAAAAGAATTAGAGAATTGTTCCCTATTTGCAAGGTTTACCAAGCACATATTCCAACATATCCATCTGGTCACTGGCTTTTCGGTTTTGCATCAAAAAAGATAGATCCTATCACTGACTTAGATGCAGATAGATGGAATGCTCTAGGAATTAAAACTAAGTATTATAATACAGAGCTTCACAAAGGCTGTTTTGCACTACCAAATTACGTAAAGGAAATGATAGAAAATGACAATAAATAAAAACATTCAAAATTTTATAGGCTGTAATAAAACATATGAAGAGTCAAATATAGTACTCTTCGGTGCTCCTTATGATGGTACAACCTCATATAGACCAGGTACTAGATTTGCTGCTAAAGCAATGAGAGCAGAAAGTATTTTAGGATTTGAAACTTATAGTCCTTATCAAGACAAAGACTTAACTGAGATATCTGTATTTGATTATGGTGATTTAGTACTTCCCTATGGAGGACCTGAACAAATATTAGATATTATTACTGATTTTACTAGAGACGTTTTAGTTGATGACAAGATACCTGTTATGATTGGTGGAGAACATTTAGTAACTTTAGGAACTGTAAGAGCATTAGTTGAAAAATATCCTGATTTACATGTAATTCATTTTGATGCTCACACAGATTTGCGTCATGAATTTTTTGGCAAAGAATTATCTCATGCAACTGTACTTAGAAGAGTATGGGATCTTGTAGGAGATGGAAAGATATTTCAAATGGGTATTCGTTCTGGTGATAGATCAGAGTTTGAATGGGCTAAAGAACATCTTCATCAAAATAGATATAACTGTGATGATATAGATTATATTATAGAACAAACTAAAGGAAAACCTGTCTATGTGACTATTGACCTTGATGTACTAGATCCTTCAGTTTTCCCAGGAACAGGAACTCCTGAACCGGGTGGAGTAGATTTCTCTACATTGTTAAATTGTATATTGAAAATGTCTCAGTTAAATGTTGTAGCTGCAGATATCAATGAACTATCTCCACACTATGATCCTAGTGGTGCTTCAACTGCTGTAGCTATTAAAACTTTGAGAGAGTTGTTGCTAGTAATGCACAAATAATAAAAAACCCGCAAATTTGCGGGTTTTTTTATGCTGTTTCTTCTTTATTAGATTTTTTAGCTTTCTTCTTTTTTCTCTTATCAGAAAGAACAAGAGTAGGTTCTGTTTTATTTAATATTGTATCTTTTGTAATAACACATTTTTCTATGTCTTCTCTGGAAGGTATTTCATACATTATATCTAACATTACTTCTTCTAATATTCCTCGAAGACCTCTAGCGCCAGATTTTCTTTCTATGGCTTTTTCAGCTACTACCTCTAAGGCCTCATCGTCTATTTCAAGCTCTACACCATCCATATTAAACATTTCCTTGTATTGTTTAACAAGGGCGTTTTTAGGCTTGGTTAGTATTTCTATTAGAGCTTCCTTATCTAAGAGACCTAGAGTAACCATTATTGGAAGTCTACCAACAAACTCTGGTATTAACCCAAATTTAAGCAAGTCTTCAGGCTGTAAATGCTTTAATACTTCTCCTACATCCTTTATTTCTTTGCTTTGAATTTCGGCACCAAAGCCCATGGATTTTTTGCCTATTCTTCTTTGGATAATATTTTCTAGTCCATCGAAGGCTCCACCTACTATAAATAGAATGTTTGTAGTATCTATTTGAATAAACTCCTGATGTGGATGTTTTCTGCCCCCTTGTGGAGGAACACTAGCTACGGTTCCTTCAAGTATTTTAAGTAGGGCTTGCTGAACTCCTTCACCACTTACATCTCTTGTTATAGATGGATTTTCTGACTTTCTAGCTATTTTATCTATTTCGTCTATATATACTATACCTTTTTCTGCTCTTTCTATGTCATAATCAGCAGCTTGAATAAGCTTTAGCAATATATTTTCAACATCTTCACCTACATAGCCTGCTTCTGTAAGAGATGTGGCATCTGCTATAGCAAAAGGAACATTTAGTATCCTTGCTAATGTTTGTGCCAACAAAGTCTTTCCTGAACCAGTAGGCCCAATCATGACTATATTACTTTTTTGCAATTCTATATCATCAGACAAAGTCTTTCTATTGATTCTCTTGTAATGATTATATACTGCAACAGCTAAGGCTCTTTTTGCTCTATCTTGCTTAACTACATACTCATCCAAAACCTTTTTTATATCTGTAGGTTTCGGAAGTTCTTTCATCTCAAGTTCAAAAGTATCTTCAAACTCTTCGTCAATTATTTCTTGACATAACTCAATACACTCATCGCATATATAGACATTAGGTCCTGCAACAAGTCTTCTTACTTGTTCCTGAGATTTACCACAAAATGAACACTTAAGCTGCTTTTCTTCATATTTTGGCATGGTTCACCTCTCCTAACTACCTTATTTCCTAAATGTAATCACTTCATCTATTATACCATATTCTTTAGCTTCTTCAGCAGACATAAAATTATCCCTGTCTGTATCCTTTGCAATTTTTTCTAGAGGCTGCCCAGTTCTTTCGCTTAGTATTTTATTTATTTGATCTCTTGATTTTAATATTCTCTCTGCCTGAATTTTGATGTCTTCAGCTTGACCTCTAGCACCGCCTAAAGGCTGATGTATCATTACTTCAGCATTTGGAAGTGCATATCTCTTTCCTTTAGCTCCAGCTGCAAGTAAAAATGCACCCATACTTGCTGCCATACCAATACATATAGTTGAAACATCTGGTTTTATATATTGCATTGTATCATATATTGCAAAGCCTGAGGTAATAGAGCCTCCAGGGCTATTAATATATAGCTGAATATCTTTATCTGGATCTTCGGCTTCAAGGAACAAAAGCTGTGCTACTACAAGGCTTGCAGTGACATCATTTATTTCGTCACTGATAAAAACAATTCTTTCCTTTAAAAGCCTTGAATAAATATCATATGATCTTTCCCCTCTGTTTGTTTGCTCAACAACCATTGGAACTAAAGCCATGTTATCTCCTCCCCATTTACTTATTAAGACAATTTAGCTTCATTTGCTAAAAACTCAACTGTCTTTCTTTTAATTATACCCTTCTTAATATACTCTAAATCGTCACCTTTTATGTTAGCCTTAAATTTAGCAACATCTTGATTATATTGCTTAGCAATATCTTCAAGCTCTTCATTTAATTCTTCATCTGCAACTTCTATTCCTTCTTTTTCTGAAATAGCTTCTAATACTAAATCAGCTCTTACTAATTTTTCTGCATTTGGTTTGAATTGCTCTCTTAAATCTTCAATTTTAGATCCAGTTAATTCTAAATATTTTTCAAATTCTAATCCTTGGTATCTTAGTCTATATGCAAAATCGTTTATGTCATCATCTACTTGTCTATCAATCATAACCTCAGGTATATCAACTTCACATGCTTCAACTACTTTTTCTATTACTTTATTTTCAACTTCTACTTTTGCTCTGTCTTCTGCTTGCTTTTGAAGTTTGCTCATTATGTCATTTTTTAATTCGTCTAGTGTGTCAAATTCGCTTACATCTTTTGCAAATTCATCATCAAGAGCTGGTAATTCTTTTTCTTTTATTTCATGTATTACAACTTTGAAAATAGCATCTTTTCCTGCTAACTCCTCTGCGTGATATTCTTCAGGGAATGTAACTTTCACTTCTACTTCTTCTTCCTTATTTTTTCCTACAAGTTGATCTTCAAATCCAGGAATAAATCTACCGGAGCCAATTTCAAGAGGTTGGTTTTGTGCTGTTCCTCCTTCGAACTGTTCTTCTCCAACAAATCCTGAATAGTCAATAGTTAAGATGTCACCTTGTTTTACTGGTCTGTCACCAGCATCTGCAATTCTTGCATTTCTTTCTTGCATTCTCTTAAGTTCTGCTTCTACTTCTTCTTCTGTAACATTATATTCTGTCTTTTCTACCTCAACACCCTTGTACTCACCAAGCTTAACTTCTGGCATTACCGTAACATCAGCAGTAAATACTACTGTTTTTCCTTTTTCAATGTCTTCAACGTCTACAGATGGTCTATCTACTGGGTCAAGCTTATGTTCTTCTATAGCTTTATCATATGCTTCTGGAAATACAATGTTTATTGCATCTTCATAAAAAATTCCTTCTCCATAGCTCATTTCAATTATCTTTCTAGGAGCTTTTCCCTTTCTAAATCCTGGGATGTTAAATCTTTGCTTATTTTTTAAATAAGCTTGTTGAACACCTTTTTCAAATGTTTCTGCGTCTACTTCAAATTTTAAAGTAACCGTATTATTTTCTTTTTTTACAAATGTTGAACTCATTAAATATCCTCCTTAAAACTTTATATTAGTCTCTTTAATTCACACATTTTTATATCATTGACAGTTATTTATAGGCAAATCTACGGGTTCATGTCTATGTATAGTGTGAATATATACATTTTAAAAAAATTCTGTATACTGCAAATAATGTTAATGTCCTTTTATTTTACAATCATGATAAAATCATCATTCTCATAATTAACCACTATATTATATCATAAATTCTTCCCATGTCCAATTCTACCATACATTTTTTGAAAAAATATATATAAAATAAAAAAACCAATGGAATATACCATTGGCTGTTGTGGTGCGGGAGAGAGGACTTGAACCCCCACGTCAATGACACTAGATCCTAAGTCTAGCGCGTCTGCCAGTTCCGCCACTCCCGCGTGATTTGTTTTTTTCTTACCGACAAAAACTATTATACCACGTACAGAATTAAAGTCAATATTATTTTTAAAAATTTTTTTGTGGAAATTTGTAACAATAGTGAACATTAGTTATACAATAGTTGAGCAAGGGTTACTAATAGTTAAACTATTGAAAAACAATCGTTAAAATAACTCTTAACTCTGCTGTCTCCAGAACTCATCTAAATGCTTCTCTATACTCTCATTGGTTACTCTTGAATAAGGAAACCATTCCCTAGGAAATAACCTTTGATAATTTGAATAGACAAATCTCTCATCAAGTAATAGAATAACTCCCCTATCTTCTTCTGTACGAATTAATCTACCTGCTGCTTGAAGGACTTTGGTCATGCCTGGATACATGTATGAGTATTCATAGCCTAGTTTGTTTATCTTATTGAAATAGTCTTTAATAATATCCCTCTCTAAGCAAATCTGAGGAAGTCCAACTCCAACTACTATAACTCCTATTAGTCTATCATGCTTTAGGTCTATCCCCTCAGAAAATACTCCTCCTAATACACAGAAGCCTAAAACATTTTTTTGTGTTTCTAATTCAAATAATTCTAGAAATTCTTCTCTTTCTTCTTCAGACATATTAGGTGCTTGAATATAGGTTTCAAACTCTGGATATTTTTCAGTAAAAATCTCATAAACCTTATTCATATATTGATAGGATGGGAAAAAGATTAAATAATTGCCCTCTTTGGTATTTAAAACAGAATTTATGTATTCTGCAATATCTATGTAGCTTTTTTCCCTATCTTTATATTTTGTTGATATTCTATCTGCTACAAAAATACACCTATTTTCAATGGAAAAAGGAGAATCTAAATAAATTATATAGTCATCTTCTTCTCCACCTAGTATATTGCGATGATAATCCATTGGTATTAATGTAGCAGAGAAAAAAATAGCTGCTTTACCTTTCTTTAAGGTTTCCTTTAATAAATGAGATGGATCAAGACAAAACAGCTTTATCTTTACATCTCCATTTGAATCTTCTCCATAGGTAATATACTTGTCGTCGTACAGTTCCCATATTCTTGTAAATGAAATAGCATCAAAATATAGGCTTAAATAGTCTTCATTTATCTCATTCTTTTTTTGCTTTAACAAATATTCTTCACATTCAGCGATAAACTTTTTTAATAGATAATATATATCACTATCTATTTCTTCTTTAGTATAATAGCCATCATCATTACATTTCTTTTTCAGGTCTAGCATGTATTGGTTAACTTTATTGAGAGCCTTTGATAGTTTTGAATGAGTAGTTTTCACTTCTCTTTTAAAGTCTAAAAAAGGCTTTTTATAAAGCTCTGCTGAAAACATTTCTCTAGACCTGTCAACTAGATTATGTGCTTCATCAATTAAAAATACATAGTCTCCACCTTTTTCAGCAAAAAATCTTTTTAGGGATACCCTAGGGTCAAAAACATAGTTATAATCACAGATTATGGCATCTGCCCAAATAGTTAAATCTAATGAATATTCAAAGGGACATACACAATGGTTTTTTGCATATTTTTCTATTGTTTCTCTATTAAGATTATCTTCATTTTTCAAAATATCCATTATGGCATCATTTACTCTGTCGAAATGTCCTTTAGCATACTCACATAGGTCAGGATTACAACTTGCTTTTTCTTTAAAACATATTTTTTCTTTAGCAGTAATAGTCACAGTCTTTACTCTAAGTCCATTTTGTCTCATTAATGAAAAAGCATCCTGGGCAACAGTTCGAGTTATGGTTTTAGCTGTTAAATAAAATATTTTGGAAGTATGCCCTTCCCCCATGGCCTTAATGGCAGGAAAAGCTGTAGATATGGTCTTACCTATTCCTGTAGGAGCTTGGGCATAAAGCTTTTTCTCATTGACTATAGTCTTATATACGGCTACAGCTAATTCTCTCTGGCCTTTTCTATATGTTTCATGAGGAAAAGATAGATTTCTAATAGAAATATCTCTTTCTATATTCCACTGATGCTGCATTTCAGTCCAAATAAAGTACTTATGAATTAAATCAAAAAAGAATTCTTTTAATTCATCAAAACAAAACTCTTTAGCTATACGTTTAATTTCGTCTGTGTCTATTTGATAATATGTTAGCTGTACATTTATATTTGACAGCTGATTTTCTTCGGCATAAATAAAGGCATAGCATTTTGCCTGTGCCCAATGGAGAAGGTTAAAATCTTCATCTATTTTTTCAATAGGTGCTGCAGTGCTTTTTATTTCATCTATAGTAATAACATGTTCGTCTTGAATAATGCCATCTGCTCTGCCTTCAAGGCATAAAATATAGTCCTTATATTCTATTTCATATTTAAGGACAACCTCAGCTTCATATTTTTCTCCGCTGGAATTCTGTACTTTTTTATGTATTCGAGTACCCTCAACAGCCCTATTGTTGCTACTACCTACAAATCCACTATCAATATCTCCAGACCTTAGGATAAACTCTACTAGGTTGCGGACAGATACTTTAATTTTTTGTTTTAGCTCCATAATAATCGACCTACTATCATAAAAATTAAGGATAAGAGATATACACTCTTTAGTTATAATAGTATTGAAAAACAACATACTTTGCAAGAAGTTTGTATTTGCAAACAATTAAATAAAAACAACTAGCTTTAAGGATATCTCGTTTCCTTAAGCTAGCTGCTTGTTATATATTACTATATTCTTCTTTTCTAAACCTTATCCATCCCATTTTATTTAAGTATCTTAGATACATTATAAGTCTTTCATGTACAGGCTCACAGCTCTTCTCATATCTTTCTATTAAACATTCTCCTATATTATGTACATTTCTGTTATCATCTATTAGATTCCATATAAATGTACCTATTTCGTCAAGCTTTATATCCGTAACACTAGGTTTCTTAAATAATTTTTGAGCTATTTTCTCAATTATTTTATCGTGAGTAAATATTAAATATACATCTCCTTCTTTTTCTATCCAATTATCATGACTTTTTCTAGGAACATACAATAAAAAATTATCTTTTTTATTTTCTGATTTTACCTTCATAATCATCACCTGCTATTTTCAATGCCTTTTGTTCTAGTTGTAAAAAAGTATATCCACATAGCTAATAAAAAGAAAGCCACTGATGCAGTTATTGGATTTTGAGTTATATTTGGAGCTAAGCTTTTTCCAACAGCTATATTAATATTTAAGCCTGCAAAAGCTGCTATTACAATTCCCATTAAAGCATCTCCTGCCACTAACCCTGAGGACACTAATATACCTTTTTCAGTTTGTGTCTTTAGTAATACCTCGTTGTCCTTATACTTTCTATCTACAAGCTTTCTAATGATTCCACCTACTAGTATGCCCGAACTTAAATGTATAGGCAAATATAATCCTAGGGCAAATGCTAATATTGGAATACCCATTAACTCACACATAACTCCAAAAACTGCTCCTATGGTTACAAGTACCCAAGGTAACTGGCCAGTCATTACTCCCTTAACTACCATAGACATTAAAGTAGCTTGGGGAGCTGGTATTTGATCTGAACCCATGACATATATTTTATTGAGTAGCAGTATGACTAACCCAACAAATGCTGCTGAAGCTAATACACCTATGTACATGGCTATCTGAACATTTCTAGGTGTACCTCCTATTATAAATGTTGTCTTCATATTTTGTCCTGCTCCACCTGCTACTGCAATAGCCACGCAGACTATTCCTCCAGCTATTATAGCAGCCAGCATACCTGTATTTCCTACGAAACCTGTTATTCTTAGTATTGATGTCACAAAGAGTAAGGTAGCTATGGTCATGCCAGAGACTGGATTGTTTGATACCCCAATAATGCCAACTATTCTAGCTGATACTACTGAGAAAAAGAATGAAAAGAATACTAACATTAAAGCTCCTATTGGTCCTACATTTACAGCAGGTAGAATCCAAGAAAGTAAGAAAACTAAAACTGCTCCACCTACTACCCAAGTCAATGCTAAATCTTTATCTGTCCTTTTGTTAGTTGCTTCACCCTTCCCTATGCCAGACATTGCTGACCTAAATGATCTTATAATTGTTGGAGCTGACTTGGCAAGACTAATAAAACCTCCTGCAGCTACGGCTCCTGCTCCTACATATCTAATATAGCTACTCCATATTTCCCATGCACTCATCTCTGATATCAGTTTTATTGACGGAAATAGCGGAGAGGCTAAACCACTTCCTACGTATTTGATAAGTGGAATCAGTCCTATCCATGCTACTAAGGCACCTGCAAACATATAAAGTGCTGCTTCTATACCTACTATATAGCCTACTCCAATAAGCGAAGCTAATACATCTACTCCAAATATAGTGCCTTGTAGTGGTCTGATAGTCCATTCTGGTTCTTCTATCCAAAGAGCAAAACCACCAGAAAGTATCTTATATAATCCCCCAACTATTAATCCCATAAGCACTGTTACAAATCCAGCTCCACCTGTGCTTCCAGTTACAAGTACTTCTGCTGCAGCCATGCCTTCAGGATAAACTAATTTCCCATGTTCTTCTACAATCAAAAACTTCCTTAGTGGAACTATAAACAATATTCCTAATAATCCACCTAGTATTGAAACTACTACTATTGTGCTTAGTTTTAGTTCTAATCCCCAAATTATAATTGCTGGAAGAGTAAATATAAGTCCCCCTGCAATGGATTCTCCCATGGCACCTATGGATTGTATCATGTTTGCCTCTAGGATATTGTTCCTTCTCAGAACACCTTTTAGAATTCCTGTTGCCATTATGGCGCCAGGAATAGAAGCTGAAATAGTAAGTCCAACTTTAAGCCCTAAATATGTATTTGCAGCACCAAATAATATTGCAAATAAACACCCTATTACTAAAGAAGCAACTGTTAGTTCAGGCATCGCTTCTTCTACTGATATGTAAGGAACATAATCTTTGCCATGAACGCCGCCATAAGCACTATGTGATATTCCCTTCTTTTCTGCCATCTTCATCCCTCCATCAAGGTCTTATTCGTACCTTATATTTCCCTTAATTTAAATGTTTTATACAAAAATGAAGTTTCTATATAGATAATAAGACTCCATTCGGAGATTTTTATAACTTAGCTATGCATAAAGAATAATTAAAATAGATTAGAACAAACTATTAAGAAATATAAATCAGGATGGTGAGTATTTTATGAAAGATATATTTAATAGTAGCAATTCAAATAGTGAAAACCCATTAATAGATAGCACAATACCAAATGTATCTGAATTTAATAATATTAAAAATCCGGCTCCAATTCCTAACCTAAATAATGAAATTAATAAAAAATCAAGATTTCCCATAGCTGAAAATAACATAATAGGATTCAAATAATAGAAATTCAAACAATAAGGAATTACAGCCATTTTGTTAGTAAATGGCAATGTCAGTAATAGTTGACAATGATTAACATCTATGGTATCATTATTTAAGAGGCCATTCCGTGTTTCTACGGAATGGCTTGTTGTATATATAATTATTTACCATTTAATGTATCAGGGGATAGGGAGGTGGATTAAAATTAGCACAAAATCAGAAGCAATCTTTGAAAGACTTATAGAGCATTTAGTGGAAATAGAAGAAGAAAAAACTAGGGTTATTGAAGAATACTACTATGATATGTCAGCCGAAAGATTAGAATTTGAGCTACTTATAGAAGACTATATTTCAAAAATCAATAGGTACATTAAAAATGTTAGAAAGTCTAAAAAAATAGATACTGACTGTCCTTTTGTTATAATTAACAGTATTGTTGAAGTGGAAGACATATATAGCAAAGAAGTAGAAAAGTTTAAAATAGTTTCTCCTTTCTTAACTACAAATCCATTAGATGGTGACTTTGCTTCATACCTTTCACCAATTGGGAAATCGCTTTTATTAAAAAAAGTAGGAGATCATGTTTTAGTAGAAACTCCTATGGAGAATATTGAGTATGCAATAAAATCTATTGAGCTTTCATAAAAATATAAAGAAAGAGCTTTTCAAGCCCTTTCTTTTATATTTTTATAGATTTCCATCTTCCCTTTTTATATCTAATTGTCATTAAAATAGCTTCAACAATGAATTGTATAGCTGTAGCCCACCATACGTACACTACATTCCATTTTAATATAAACACAATAATGAAAATCAAAGGAAGCCTTACAACTAGATTAGTAACTAATGATATTTTAAATGGGCCCCTAGTATCTCCTGCCCCCTTAAGTGCTCCTGAAATAGACATGGCTATTGCTATAGGTATCTGCTCAACAGCACCTACACGTAAACACTTTGAAGCTAAAGTTACAGTCTCTAGATTATTGCTAAAAATCCTCATTATTCCATATGGTACAATTAAAAAGGCTGAGGCTACGGCTCCCATTAAACAAGCTGAATATATTACTGTTTTCCTAACACTAATCTCTGCTCTTTTTATGTCTTTAGCACCTAAACTTTGTCCAACCATTGTAGTAGCGGCTACGGCAAAACCATAGCCAGGCATAAAAGATATGGACTCAGCTGCATTAGCAAGGGAATGTGAAGCAAATGCAATAGTACCTAGCTGTGCTATCCAAAATGAAGACAATAGTCTGCTACCTTCATTCATAAATGTTTCTAATGTAGCAGGTATACTTAAATCTATAATACTCTTAACTACATCTTTGCTTAACTTAAATATCTTACTAATATGAAGCTTGATACCAGACTTTCCTCTTATTAAAAAGAAAAAAGTAATACTTGCACCTATTATTTGTGCTGTTCCAGTTGCAATAGCAGCTCCATTAACCCCAAGCTCTGGAAAACCAAATTTTCCGAATATAAGTACATAGTCTCCTATAATATTAAATGCATTAGCAAAGGCTGCAGATATTAGTGGAACAACTGTATTCCCTGCCCCTCTCAAAATAGAATTTGCAACAAATTGGGGTATTAAAAAGAAAGCACCAATAAAAACTATTCTCAAATAATTACTGCCTAAAGCTATGACCTGAGGGTCATCTACTATGAGCTTAAATACTCTATTTGCAGACGATATACCAATAATTCCAATAAAAAAGCTAATAATAAAGCCTATTCCAATTGATTGTGCTGCAATATTCTCAGCCTCATCTATATTTTGGGCTCCTATTTGCCTTGACACCATGGCCGTAGCACCTATTCCAAGAGCTCCAAAAATATTACTTATGGTAAACATTATCTGAGCACCTAAGTTAACAGCAGATATTGAAGCAGGATTTAATCTACCTACCATAGCCATATCAGCTGTCCATACAAGGGTATGCAATGTCATTTCCATTATAGCTGGTATAGCCAGCTTAAAAATTTGATTTCCTATATCCCTATTCTCTAATCTTTCCATGTCCTTTTCACCAAACCTTCTATTGATCAATACGAATGCTAGATAACATTATACATTATCCTTTTGTATAAAAACAATACAAATAATTGTCATTTGACTATGCTTATAACCTATATTTATTATGACTAAAGTATTGATGAAGTCTAAAAGTGGCAAATGTTATTTAAGCTTAAACACAGCAGGTATCTTTACTGCTTAATTTAAATAAGATATAATATTTTAAGAACTTTAACGGGGGATGATATCATGAAAATCGTAGATTTTAGAAGTGATACTGTAACTAAGCCTACAGAAGAAATGAGAACAGCAATGTTTAATGCTGAAGTAGGTGATGACGTATATGGAGAAGACCCAACAATAAACAGACTTGAAGAATTAGCAGCTAATTTAGTAGGTAAAGAAGCTGCCTTATTTGTACCAACTGGAACTATGGGCAATCAATTAGCGGTGCTATGTCATACTCAAAGAGGTAATGAAGTAATTCTAGAAGAAAGGTCTCATATTTATAACTATGAGGTTGGAGGAATTGCTTTCTTATCCGGTGTACAGGCTCGCATTGTAAAAGGTAAAAATGGAATAATGAGTGCAAGTGATGTAGAAAAAGTTATTGTTTCTGACGAAGATATCCACCATCCTCAAACTGGACTTATATGTTTGGAAAACACTCATAATATGGCAGGAGGTATCGTTGTGCCTCCAGAATCTATGAAAGAAATTTACGACTTATCTAAAAAATATAATCTACTAGTTCATTTGGACGGAGCAAGAATATTTAATGCAAGTACTGCATTAGGCTGCGATGTAAAAAAATTAACACAATATTGCGATAGCATAATGTTCTGTTTGTCCAAAGGGCTATGCGCTCCAGTAGGTTCGATGCTTGCAGGGAGCAAGGAATTTATTAATAAGGCTAGAAGATATAGGAAGCTACTTGGAGGTGGCATGAGGCAAGCTGGTATTTTAGCAGCAGCAGGTGTTGTAGCATTGACAAATATGATTGAAAGACTTTCTGAGGATCATGAGAATGCAAAACTCCTGGCAGAAGGACTTAATGACATCGAAGGCATCAATATTGATTTGAATACAGTACAGTCAAATATATTAATGATGGATATAACTACACCTAAATATAACAGCTATAGTCTTGTCAGTAAATTAAAAGAAGAAGGTATATTAGTATCAGATATAAATAGTAGCAGAATTAGATTTGTTACACATAAGTATATATCAAAGGATGATATTAATCATACTATTTCTATAATTAAAAAGATTTTAGAATAAGGAGCAAAGCATTGATTAACAATAATCTATAAAACCATTGACGAATAATCCATTTTTTATTAAAAAATGTAGCTTTAGTCTAAAAGCAAAAAAATTATATAAAATGGGGTAAATGAATATGACTAAAACAAGAAATCACGTTATAGTTGTGGGAGGTGGTGCCTCTGGTATAATGGCAGCTATTTCCGCAAGAAAACAGGGAGCTAAAGTAACAATACTAGAGAGAAATCCTAGGATTGGGAAAAAGATATTGGCAACTGGAAATGGAAGATGTAATTTTACTAATATCAATACAGACATAACATATTATAATGGAAATAATCCTAAATTTGCATATAGTGCACTATCTAATTTTAATGTAAATGAAACCATTAGATTATTTAATAAACTTGGAATAGCACATAAAATTGAGGAGTTTGGTAAAGTATTCCCTATGTCTGATCAGGCTTCAAGTTTTTTAGATGTATTTTTGTTTGAACTAAATGAAATAGGTGTAGATATTATTGGCAATGCCTATGTTAAAAGCATAAAAAAAAATAAAGATAAATTTATTATTACATTAGAAGATGGTAATACATTTCAAGGAGATAAAGTAATCATAGCTACCGGTGGTAAAGCTATGCCCTCTACTGGTTCAGATGGAAATGGATTTGAACTAGCTGAAAAATTGGGACACACTATAATAGATATATTCCCTGGTCTTGTTCAATTAATGCTTGAGGGATCTTTTTTCAAACAAATAGAAGGAGTTAAGTTTGTAGGAACTGCTGAAATTTTATATAAGGATAAATCATTGGCAAAAGATAGGGGAGATATTCTCTTTGGCAATTATGGTGTATCAGGCCCTCCTATTTTACAAATCAGTAGGAAAGCTGGAGAACTTATACGAGATAATAAAGAAGCTATATTAAAAATAACTATCATAGATACAATGTCTAAAGAAGATATAAAAAACCTTCTAGCATCACGCTTTGAAGATGGTCCAAAGAAAACAGTAGAATTCAACATGGTTGGTCTAGTAAATAAAAGACTTATCCCAGTTTTACTAAAAGAGGCAGGAATCCATGATTTAAAATGTCCTGTTGGAAATCTTTCTAAAAAAGATTTTGAAAAAATTTGCAACATACTCTTAGATTGGAGATTTAAAATAAAAGGAACTAAAAGTTGGCCTAGTGCACAAGTTACGGCAGGTGGTGTAAATACAAATGAGATTAATGAAAACACCATGGAATCTAAAATAGTAAAAGGATTATACTTTGCAGGTGAAATAATAGATATAGATGGACAATGCGGTGGATTTAATCTTCAATGGGCTTGGTCATCAGGATTTATTGCAGGATTAAATGCTGCTAATTAATATGGTTTGGTACTTAAACAGGAGGAGAATGCATGCTTAGGCTTACAAATATAAAGATTAATATAAATAAGGCTAAAACTCATAGCGAAGAAAAAGAAGCATTGAGAAAAGAAATAATTTCAAAACTAAATATCACAGAAAAAGACCTTTTAGATTATAAAATATTTAAGAAATCTATTGATGCAAGAAAAAAAGATGTGATCTATTTTATCTATGCCATTGATGTCCAAATAAATAATGAGATAAAGATACTAAAAAAATATAGCAAAAAAGGAGTAACAGAAACTCCAGACATGTCCTATGTAGGTGTACCCCTAGGAGCTGAAAAAATGTCTCAGCGCCCTGTTATTATAGGAATGGGCCCTACAGGTCTTATTGCTGGATTATTCTTATCAAAGATGGGTTATAAACCTATTATCCTTGAAAGAGGAGAAGATGTCCATACAAGAACTACTAAGGTAAATAACTTCTGGAAAAATGGTGTACTAGACACTGAAAGCAATGTACAGTTTGGTGAAGGTGGAGCAGGTGCCTTTTCAGATGGTAAATTAACCACCTTAATAAATGATAAAAGATGTAGGACAATACTAGAAGAATTTATTAAAGCTGGTGCCCCTGAAGAAATATTATACTCGAATAAGCCTCATATAGGCACTGATTTACTTAAATCAGTAATTAAAAAGATTCGAGAAGAAATAATCCAAAATGGTGGAGAAGTAAGATTTAACTCTAAAGTAACAGATTTTATTATTAATGATAATAAAATTAATGGTGTAATCATAAATAATTCCGAAACACTAGATTGCCAAGTTGTATTGCTTGGAATCGGTCATAGTGCTAGGGATACTTTTAGTGTTTTACATCAAAGAGGGGTAATGATAAGTCAAAAACCTTTTTCCGTAGGAGTAAGGATAGAACATCCTCAAAAGTTCATAGATAAAGCCCAATATGGTGATTTCGCTGGACACCCTAGCTTAGGGGCAGCTGATTATAAGTTAGTTTATCATTCTAGCAAGGGAAGATCAGCCTATACATTTTGTATGTGCCCAGGTGGTTATGTAATAGCTGCAGCATCAGAAGAAGAAAAGGTTGTTGTGAACGGCATGAGTGAACACAGTAGAAATGGCGAAAATGCAAACTCAGCTTTGCTAGTAGAAGTTAAGCCTGCTGATTTTGGTAGTTCACATCCCCTAGCTGGAGTAGAATTTCAGCGAAAATGGGAAAGGCTTGCCTATGAAATAGCTGGAGGAAATTATTATGCTCCTGCTCAACTTATAGGAGATTTTCTCTCTGATAAAAAAAGTACACAGCTAGGAAATGTTAGACCTACTTATAAGCCAAATATAACTTTTACAGAACTAAAAAATTGTTTACCAGATTATGTAGTTGAAACTATTAAAGAAGCTCTTCTTTACTTTGATACAGTAGTTAAAGGATTTGCAATGCCAGATGGTATAATGACAGGTGTAGAGACAAGGAGTTCTTCTCCAATTAGAATCAATAGAGATGAAAACTATTTGTCAAATATATATGGTTTATACCCTATGGGAGAAGGAGCAGGTTATGCAGGTGGTATAATGTCTTCAGCAGTAGATGGGCTTAGAACTGCAGAAAAAATCATGTCAAAATATGCTCCTTTTTAAACCAAAAAACAGACTGTGGGTAAAAGAAAAACACTCACAGTTTTTTTATTCTGCAAGTGCTATTTTTCTGGCGCGCCCTGAGGGATTCGAACCCCCGACCAACTGATTCGAAGTCATAATTCTTTCTTTTGGTGAAATGCTGTAACCTGTCTAACTTGTTGAAATCTCTGTATTTCTTTCATTCGATCTTAGCTCGCTTCATGTTGTTGCCGTTAAAAATTTTAACCTAACTAGTTAACTACAAGAAAAACAAAAATGTACAAGCTAAATTTTCTTCTTTGTTGCTTTTGGATCTGATATTACTTCATAGCTTCCTATTGAAGTAACACTTACTATTATTGCATTTATAACTGTAAGAACTATTCCTTGAATACCCTGTCCTGCTCTTGCAAATATGAAAGTTAAAATCAATGCTACTATGAAAGTATATAATCTAACATAGGCATCGCCAAATTTGTTTTTAACTATTGATTTTGTGAATTGGACTATTATACTTACGGCAGCTACAATCCCAGCAAAAGTTCCTAGTGTTTCCATTGAGATAAATCCATTATACATCTTTACCCCCGCCCCTATAATCTTTTTTTATTTTCTAAAGCAGATTACCATTATTACTTAACAATCTAAGAACCTTACAGATATATGTGTATACTATTTACTATGCTAAATATATTGGAAAGTTTCTTCACGGGAAAAGAAAAATAAAATATAAAATACCTACAGAGTAAAACTCTATAGGTATTACATTTTTTGTGAATCACGCCTAATAAAGATGATGCCAATCTGATATAATTATTTGATTTTTATCCCTATGGGCTGATTCAGTTCCACTTTTCGTGAAAATATCGGTGACATATAAACTATATCATAAGGGTAATCTACTAAATATATTTCCACATGAAATACATCAATATGCTTTTGTTGTTCATCCCAATGTTCGCTACTCATATGAGATGACCATCTATTGTATGTGTATTCATTACCATACTCATCATAATAGTTTTGACTCCATATCTGATAGGAGGAATTTTCTTTATACTGTTGCGCTGCAAAAGTCAATATCCAGCTATTGCCTTTACGCTCAGCTTTTTCAAAAATTACACCTTGTGGTAAATTCTCTGCGGTGACGTTCAAAAGGTCAAGCCTTAGCTTTTGCATTTCCTTATCCAGCCAATCCACACCAGTAATATAAAGTTTCAGTTCATTACTTTTAGAAAAGAACGAGCTTTCAAGCCTATGAGAAACCATCATAGGTGAATCAATGGAGCCTGTGGCAGTAATACCATTTTTAATTTCATCAAATCTTTTACCTTTTTCGTTTTCTATATAGAAAGACAAACTTTTTAACCAAGCTGTATTTTCCTCTATATCAGAAAATTCCATTCTTATGTGAGTTGGGTATATTTCAGCTGTCTTCAATGTTAAAGTTTGATTGTCAATTATAAATGTTTTATCTACATCAATTTTTTCTCCCTGAGCTGTATAATATGGGTCAAAATTTAGATCAAATGTAAGTATTGAAATATACTCGGGTTCTTTATACTCATCTTGAGACAAAATAGAGTCCTCTACACGTACAGTTTCAATAAAGTTTCCGTTGTCATGAATCTTGAGTATAAGCCGCATACCATTTGGCATATTCTGTTCCATAAAATCAACCGTCATAAAATTAAGTTTCCCGTTGGGAGTTTGCAGATTTCCAGAAGATATTCCATAGCCTTCTAAAGCTGAACCATCAAGTGCTTTAATTTCAGGCGTTGCATCCATTGCTGTGTAGATTTCAGAGTTAATAGAATAGAAAATATTAAGCTGCTTTTGATCCACAATAACATATTCTATCCGTGCCGTAATTCCATTTAAGCTTTGCTGCTGTTCAATGGGCTGAACATACTCATTCTCTATTGCAGCCGAAAGTGACGGTGAAAAGGCCACCACCTGAGCCAGCTCTTTAAAAAGTGGTATTCTTCCACAAGCATAAGCAAAAATAGGAAAGCAATTAACAAGAACTGTAAACACAATCAAAAGTGATGCTACACTGCTAAGAGATACAGCAAAAATACGTCGTTTATTCTGTTGGAACTTAATTCTTGCCTCGGCTCGCTCAATGGTGTATTCTAACTCAGCAGGAGTGTTTTCTATTTCATCCATCAACAAAAAATATTCTTCATTTCTGCTCATTTCTGTTCTCCCTCCCATAATTCAAGTTTTAGTAATTGCAAGGCTCTGCGCTGACGTGTAACAACCGTACCCTGGGGAATATCAAGAGTTTGGGCAGTCTGCGAAAGGGTTAGTCCGGAAAAAAATCTTAAAATTATTATAACTTTTAGTTCCTCTGGAAGATGCCTAATTGCTTCTTTCAAAGAAAGTTTGTCGTATTGGTGTTCTTCAAATTTTTCCGACGGTATGTATTCCTCTGGCTTTACTCGCGTAAGCCTTTTCAGTTCTTTCTTACATTCATTAATTAAAATACGTGTAATCCATGTATTAAAATATTCAGGCTGTCTTAGGCTTTTTATGGCCTTAAGTGCCTTATAAACACTTTCGTCGACGGCTTCTAATGCACTGGCCTCATTACCCAAATACAAATAAGCAGTTTTATACAGCTGTTTTTTTACTGCCTCTGTTTTTTGGGCAAACTCTTTTTTGTCCATTAACTATGCTCCTTTCACAATGAAGTACTTCTATATATTAGATAAACAAGTGGCGCGTTTTGATTTATTTTTTATAATATTTTTATTTTATAATACATTCTCCCTTTACCATTAAAAATTTCTATCATTTTCTTCAATGGTTTTTACGATATCAAATCCTTTACTCTGAAAAGTTTCCATGTAAACTCTTGATCTTCCTCCTATGATTCTTGGTTGAAATGAAAAAAACTTGCAATTCGTTTTGTCGAAAAGCAAGTTAGAACTAGAAAACATGTATTGAAATCAAGCCACATTCAAATATCTAAAATTAGCTTATGTACATATAATGGATTATTTTGAAATTTATTGTCTATATGATAGAAAATTTTAATTTACGATTTGAATAGTTTATTTTAAACAGTTTTTGTGTAAAGAAAAGACTCCCCTATTAAGGGAGTCTTTTACTACTAAATCCATGCTATGCATGTCAATTGGCCTTGCGCCGTCTATATCTATTTAATATAGCATATTAACTGTAAGTTAATACTATCATCTTCTTAAACATATGTCAACAAGTATTTATGATATTTTATTAGATATGGTTCCTTCTTTTGCAATTCTTTCTGCTACTATTTTATCCAATTCTAACTTTAATATTTCATTTTCTTATTTTGACTAGCAAGTTTTTCATTCTCTGCGTTTAAGCTATTATATTTCTTCTTTTCCTCCAGAATATCTTTCTCCAGTTTGCTTAATTTATAAAATTTTCTAGAAAAATATGTTTCTAAAATAGCATCATTTAACTTATCTAAAAATGGTACGGTAATTTGTCCGACTTTGTTTGTAATTCTTGTTTTACTTATACATCTAATTGCATCTATCAAAACGCCTGTATTCTCCTCAAATCCATCTGTTTTTGTACCATCTATGATGAACTTATTCTTCTTCCCATACTTGCCAGTTGAGCAGGGTACTACAAGACAAAAACCAGCATTACTATCCTTTAATATTATACATGGATGCCTATATGACATCTCAAACCCATAGCCTATACCCAAATCTACCTCTACTATATCCCTTGTCGCAAATGTTTTAGAGTTAAATTTTCCTTTACTGTTAATCCATCTATTCATACTCCAAATTATAGATGACAATTCAACCACTTTCATAAACTTAACAAAGTCGGTAAAGTTATTTAGTAGGTCCTTACACACATTCATTAATCTAGTAACAGTATTAGCAATTTTATTTTTTTCAATACTATCCTTTTGTATCTGCTCTAAATAGGCAATATCAATTTTCTTCATTGTTTCCTCCACAGTTACATTTATATACACATAATACCATATAATTAAATATTATGACAATATATAGTTGTTAACTCAAAAATTTGTATTGTAATTTAATGTTTTATATACTCTCTAAAACCTTCCTCAATCTTCTTAGTATTTTTCTTTAAAAAAGTCATTTCTTCTAATCTGAAATCCTCCTAATGTAATTTATGGATAAAACTAATCAGCATATTTTAAATAAAAGTTGCAAAAAAATAGACAACTTGATTTATTCGATTTCTCCAAAAAATCAGATTGTCTATTCTTGCTCAATACCTTTTGTTTTCAATAGCAAAGTAATAAAATTTCAATGTTTGGCGCGCCCTGAGGGATTCGAACCCCCGACCAACTGATTCGAAGTCAGCTACTCTATCCAGCTGAGCTAAGAGCGCGTATTATTAATTATCAAACAAAATGATTATAGCAAAAAAACATGATGTAGTCAAATTGAGAATACTATCAAATGTTTTTATGTTATTGGTAATTTTTTCTAATTGTTATCTTTTTTTACTGTTCTTCTATATACTAAAATAGAAATAGCTGTAATAGCAAATTTAGCTATGCATGATAAAATAAATTTTGGAGATCGAGGATTAGTAATTGATGCACTAATAAATGTAATAGCTAGTAAATCAGGCATCATTGCCAATATAGATGCAATCAAATATTTTCTATAGGATATGTCAATAGAGCCCATAAACATACTAACAACGTCCATTGGTATGATGCCAATAATCCTTATTATAAAAACAAAAAAATATTCACTATTCTGCCTCAAAGAATTTATCTGTTGTAACTTAGGATATTTTCTAACGAGTTGACTTGTCATTTTGCTATCAGATAAATGTCCTATCCAATAAGGAATAGATAATGCTATAGCAATTCCAACAATATTTATAATGATAGCTAAATAAGTATGAAAAATTACTCCAGTTGCAATATAAAGCATTGCTATAGGGAATACAATAGAAAGTGATTTTAGAGCATACATCCCGAGCAAACTCACAATTGCTAAAAAATAATTTTTAGGTGTAAATTCTAGGATTTGCTCTATTGTAATATTTTTGCCCATAGAAATATATAAGAATATTCCTCCAATAAGAAAAAGAAATGGCAATATTCTAAATATCTTTTGTGCTTTTGTATAAAAATTCTTCAAGTTTATCCTCCTAGGTCATTATATTTAATTTAGTAAAAAAGCCACCCTATTGGTAAGCAATCAACAGAGTGGCTCAAAATATTATCTTCGCCACAATTTATCAGCAACAGGTGCCCAATTTTTAGCTGCATTTTCACATTTACTGCTTAGCTCATGTACATCCTCTGGGTTTTGCATATCTGTAGATTTGGATCCTGATTTTTCTACCATATCAGTTAACCTTCCAGGGTTATCTAGCAATGGGCAAGGACGTAAGTGATTGTTGTTAAATGGCTGGTTGTCATGATACTGCATAAATAGTGGTGATTTAAATGCCTCTAGCA
>CAYYDM010000018.1:0-35464 GCA_964470635.1 uncultured Clostridia bacterium
ACCACCGACACGGGGATTTTCAGTCCCCTGCTCTACCTACTGAGCTATCTGGGCACAATTCCTTTCTAGCGACAGATTTTAGTATACATTATTTTCGACATAATGTCAATAGTATCATTAATAAATTTTTCAAGGCAAATTTTATATACAATTGGATTTATCTCTAGTTTTTTACCCTCTAGGAAACTGAATCATTTAACAAGCTATTAAGCTCATTTCTATCGAACTTGTATTTTTCATTACAAAAATGGCATACTAGCTCCGCTTCTCCATCTTCTTCAATTATCTTTTTCAATTCTTCTCTTCCTATGGCTATTAATGCCTTTTGCATTCTTTCCATAGAACAATCACAGGTTAATTTAACAGGTATCTTATCTTTTATTTCCATATTGAAACTACTGCAAACATGGAATAATATATCCTCTGGAGTGTATCCTTTTTCAATCAATGATGATACAGGCTCTATATTCTTCAAATTATCTTCAAGCTTGACTAATGCCTCTTCAGTTGCTCCTGGTAGTACCTGAATAATGTAACCCCCCGCAGCTTTTATTGAAGTATCTCTGTCAACAAGTACGCCCAAGGCTACTGCTGATGGTTGTTGCTCAGAATAAACAAAATAATTAGTTAGGTCCTCTGCAATTTCCCCCGTTACAATATCAGACTGCCCTATGTAAGGTTCTCTTAATCCATAATCTCTAATAACAGTGACTTTTCCATCTTGCCCCACTGCTCCTCCTACATCCAGTTTGCCATTCGCCTTTAATGGTAACTCAATACTAGGATCCCCTACATATCCTTTTACTTCTCCCTTGCTATTTGATACAGCTAAAACTGTTCCTAATGGGCCATCTCCTTTTAACTGAATAGATATAGTTTCCTTTTCATTTTTCAGCATAGTACCCATAATGGCAGCTGCAGTTAATGTCCTCCCTAAAGCAGCAGAAGCTGTAGGTGTTGTATTATGTATATTCCTAGCATTATTCACTAAAACTGTTGTATTTGCCACAAAGACTCTAATATTACCTTCATCATCTATAGCTCTTATTATGTAATCCTGCATGAAAATCCTCCCTGGTTTAATAAATGTATCAATTCATATACATATTTTTTACCTAAAATCAAGTAATTAATCAAAAAATATGAAAGCCCCATGAAGGGGCTGTGCTACCGTCAGAAAACTATATATATATAAAGTTTCGTATAATAGTCAATTATAGTTTTGTAACATTTGTAGCTTGAGGTCCTTTTTCACCTTGAACTATTTCAAATTCAACGTTTTGTCCCTCGTCTAAAGTCTTGAATCCATCTCCAGTTATAGCTGAGTAGTGAACAAACACATCTTCTCCAGCTTCAGTAGAGATAAAGCCATAACCTTTTGTTGCGTTAAACCATTTAACTGTACCTTTAACCATTTAAAACATTCCTCCATATACTGAAAAATTTGCAGATGACTTCTTATGTACATCCACCTTCATTGCTAGTTTATCACATGAAAATTCCTTTGTCAATTAATATTCCCAGCTAAATCCCTATTTATTCAACACTTGGAACATACTTGGAGCATACATGGATGCGTTTAACTATTTTAACGCTATAAAGGTTAACCTTTCACTTTCATAGTTAGGTGACTTATCTGAGTATCCATCATATACTTGGATAGTCTTAAAACCAGCCTTTTTTAGGGCATTATTTATTTCTAAGGTTGTATAAGCTCTTTCAACATGAAGTTCATCAAACCTCTTGTATAGTCCCTGCTCCTTAACGAAAAAAGTTATATAGAATTCACAAGTATTATCAATTTCATTAAAATCATTTTCCCAAACATAGAATACTTCTTCATTATCTTCTACAAAAATATTACTGCCAATAATATGTTCTAGTTTATAATATGAGTTAATATCAAAAATAAATATTCCATTTGAATCTAAGTGAGCATAAACATTATCAAAGGTTTTTTCTAAATCAGAGTACTCAGTTATATAATTTACACTATCACATACAGAAATTATAGTATCAAATTTTTTATTAATACAAAATTCTGTCATATTCTGCTTAAGAAATTGAATGTTTCGATATGAATCAAGTTTGTTATATGCAACAGATAACATGTCCTCTGATAAATCAAATGCGGTCACGTTATATCCTTCTTTACATAACAAATCTGTAAAGTTTCCAGTACCGCAACCCATTTCTAAAACTTCATTTGGTTTCCTATCATAAGCTAACATGATTTTCTTTATAAATTCCATCCAGTTAGCATAATCCACATCTTGCATTAGTTTATCATATATATAAGCAAATCCTATGTAAGCATCCATATTGTGGTCCCCTTTTCTAAATATCACAAAGTCTTACTTCAATATCTACTTAATTTTAGTATAGTTTTATAGAATATTCAACTATTCTCTTTTTCATTGCTTTTAGTTTTATTTCTACTGCGTACAGTCATGATACCACCAATTCTACCTGTTTCCTTTGCAGTAAGCCCTCCCCATCCAACTTCTTTAATTTTATCCATTAAGCCAAGTTCCTTTGCAATCTCATATTTTAACCTGTCTTGAGGTGTTTCAATTTTTAACTTTTTCTTCATAGTAAATCATTCCTCCTTTTAACTATTATTTGAAAAAAAGAGAAATAATATTCTTATACTATTTGTAATAAATATGTTACCTAATCTAAATAAGTATTAAGATTGTGTAATTGTTAAGGTTTTAACTTGATTTATATATACTATAGTGTTAAACTAAAGCCTGTGAAAAGATACTACTTTCCCACTCCCCCTTTAATATATATTTTGTTATATATTAAAATTATATTGAATAAAGGACCTACTTTCCCCAGGTAGGTCCTTTATAATTTAGTAATTTCCTATAAAACTTTTTTCTACATTTCTAAAAACACATAAGTTACATAAATAAATATTAGAAAAGTAATAAATAAAGGAATAAATGAAACAATGCCCTCCTTAGTATTACTTTCTATTTCCTCTTGAATATCAGTATCTGTTTGAAGGCTAATAACTGAATCCTGGGATAGATTGTTTTCAGTTTTTGGCAATAATCTTAGGAGAAAGAAAACTATCACTCCACAGATAATGGCAATAAAACCTATTCCAATAGCTCCAATAATCATAGATGTTGTATCTGAAATAACTCCTGATGCAGCTATGTCTGCCGCCACTTCCGGATCAATGTTTACTTTAGTAATAAGCATTCCCAATATCAATGCAAATGCATTATTAGTTGTATGAGCAATAATTGAAGAGAATATACTGTCTGTTCTATAAACAATATATCCGAATAATACTCCTAAAAATATTGGCCCTAGAAGATTTTGAATATTGAAATGAAATACTCCAAATAGCAATGCTGAAAACATGATTCCAACTTTTATCCCTTTTTTCTCATAGGCTTTCATAACAAATCCTCTAAACATTATCTCTTCACATATTCCTGCAGATAATGCAACTACAATTAAGCCTAGCACCATTTCTTGAGCATTTTCAGGTATTGGAACAGGACTAGGATTTATCTTTTCAAAATGATTTAATATTATCATCATTAAATAATTGAAAAACACTCCAATTGGATAAGAGAACACTACAATAATTGGAATAATCAAAGCCTGTTTAAGTGAAATTTTATTAAGCCTAAGGACCTTTTTTAGACTATATCCTCTCATTTTCAGATAGAAAATTGTAGGTATCATAATAATAACATATTCAGTTATTACTAATCCTGAGTATATACCTTTACTTTGTACATATGAACCTAGAGTTAATAGAATTATTAAAATAAATAAATAAAAAGAATTGGCCTCCAATATTGAAGGTCTTGAATTGTCCTTTATCATCATATAGCCCCCTGCAAGTAAAATTGAACATCTCATTATATTGTACATTTATTATTTACTAAATTCAATTACTATTAGTATTTCTGTATTTTTTAATACTCGTGATAATATATTATACTTAAGGAGGTAGAATTTCAGAATAGTTTTTGGTAATCTATTTATTAGTACAACAAACAAGGAGGGATTTAATGGCTTTATTTAAAGGCTCAGGAGTTGCAATAATTACACCTTTTAAGGATGACCAAGTTGATTACGAGAAACTTGAAGAGCTATTAGAATGGCATATTCAGCAACAAACTGATGCTATCATTATTTGCGGAACAACAGGTGAGGCATCTACAATGACTGATGAGGAGCGCTTAGAAACCATTAGATTTACTGTAGAGAAAGTCAACAAAAGAATTCCTGTTATAGCAGGTACAGGAAGCAATAGTACTCAACATACAATAGAAATGAGTAAAGAAGCTGAAAATGTAGGAGTAGATGGATTATTAATAGTTAACCCATATTATAATAAAACTACCCAAAGAGGACTTATAGTTCACTATAATACTATTGCAGATAATGTCAATATCCCTATAATTGTATATAATGTTCCCGGAAGAACTGGACTTAATATCGCTCCAAGTACTCTATATCAATTATCTAAGCATCCTAATATAAAGGGAGTTAAAGAAGCCAGTGGTAATATTAGTCAAGTAGCCGAAATAGCTCGTATATGCCCAGAGGATTTTGCGATTTATTCTGGAAACGATGATATGGTAGTTCCCTTATTATCATTAGGAGGAATAGGAGTAATATCTGTAGTTGCAAACATACTTCCTAAAGACACTCATGATATGGTATTTAGCTATCTAGAAAAAGATATTGAGAAAGCTAAAAATCTACAACTTAAAATGAAGCCTTTAATCGATGCTTTGTTCATAGAAACAAGTCCTATTCCAATAAAAAAAGCTATGAACCTTTTAGGTATGAATGTTGGAAATCTAAGGCTACCATTAGTAGAAATGTCCGAAGAAAATACTAAAGTACTTGTAAGAGAACTTGAAAACTATAACATGCTTTAGGAGGTAGCTATGTTAAATATAATAGTAAACGGATGTCACGGAAAAATGGGTCAGGTATTAATAAATCAAATTCAGCAAGATAATGAACTTAATATAGTTGCGGGAATAGACAAAAATCCTAGTAAGATAATTACGGCCTTCTCAGTATATGATAATATCTTTGACTGCAGGGAAAAGGCTGATGTCATAATTGATTTTTCAAGACCTGAAGCATTGCAAGGATTATTAGAATATGCTGTTATAACTAATACTTCTTTAGTAATTGCAACTACAGGATTGTCTCCTCAAGATATGGATAACATTAAAGAAGCATCAAGTAAAGTACCTATATTTCAATCAGCAAATATGTCAATAGGAATAAACGTACTAATAAGGCTGGTTCAAACAGCAGCTAAGTTAATGGAGGATTCTGCTGATATTGAAATAATTGAAAAACACCATAATTTAAAAGTAGATGCTCCCAGTGGTACAGCTTACTTAATTGCAAATAAAATAAATGAAAGCCTAAAAGAAACTAAAAAATATACTTTCGGGAGACATTCTAAAACAGATAAAAGAAGTGTAAATGAAATTGGAATTCATGCAGTACGAGGAGGCACTATAGTAGGAGACCATACTGTAATATTTGCTGGCAAGGATGAAGTCATAGAAATATGCCATAGTGCTGCATCAAAAAATATATTTGCATCGGGAGCTATAAAAGCTGCTAAATTTTTAGTTAATAAAGATCCTGCATTTTATAATATGGATGATTTAGTAAAAAGCGAGTTATAAAAAAGAGCTGAACAAAATCAGCTCTTTCTATTTGATTAATCAACAAATGAAAATATATAAGGAATATTTCTATAATAGTCTCCATAGTTTAAGCCATATCCAACTATGAACAAATCAGGAATAGTAAACCCTACATAATCTGGTGTTATCTCAGTCTTTCTTCTTTCAGGCTTGTCTAACATAACGCAAGATTTGATACTACTTGGGTTCTTCTCTTTCAAATGCTCTAGTATTTTTTCCATAGTCAATCCAGTGTCCATAATGTCATCAACAACTAATACATCCTTACCTTCGATGTCATCCTTAATATCAGTAACAATATTTACTTGTCCTGATGATTCTTCATTATGACCATAGCTTGCAGTAGTGATGAATTCAATTTGAGTTGGAACCTGAATCTGTCTTACTAAATCTGCTGCAAAAATAAAACTCCCTCTTAGAAGAGAAACAACCACTAATTTTTTACCTTCATAATCTTTACTTATTTGTTCACCTAATTCTTTAACCCTATTATTTATGTCATCAGATGAAAAAAGTATTTTTTGTTTCTTATTCATGTCCATAGAAAAATTCAACCCCTTTGGCAATAAATTATGAATTCGTATAATGACAATCCTATCTATTTAAAACTCATTCTAATCTAAACAATTTGCTTTGTCAATAATTTGATTAATGCATCTTTTAAATATTTTTCCTTGTTTACAAAAAAATAATAAATAGATTAAAGGAATTTTTTAAAAAATATTGAATATATATTAATGGTAAATTATTTTACAAATTTTCAAAAATATAATATACTATTATATAGGTATTTTTAATTTTCCTTTGACTAAACTTATAATACTATTACTTCAACTAAACTATTTTATTGGGGTTGATAAAAATGAATGATGTTAAGGAAATAGAAAAGGGATTGCTTGAGCTTTCCACTTCATTTATAGTCTTATTCGATAAATTAAAAAAATCTGGCGTCATAAGTCAAGAAGAATATGATGCTCATACTAAATCTAAAAAAGAATTTATGAAAAAAATAAGTAATAATTTATGAAAACTATTTAATTTCATTATTTATTACTTCTATTTCCCTTGCAGTTAATTCAAATACACCAAATATCATGTCATCTAACAGACCACTCAGGGTCTCTTTTCTTTTCTTGTATTCAGGCATATTAGTCTTATCTAGTCTATTGTTATCATTTATTTTCTTATTAAGAAATATTATCTCATCTACTACCTTTCTCATTTCTTGTTGAATGCTTTCATTAGGAATTCTTATAGGGCTGTGTTGAATATGGAATATTTTAATTTGAGGAAATAATTTGCCCTTTTCTCTTATTAAAGTGCTATATAGAAAATGAAAGAGTTTTGAGTTTAGTAAAGCTAGCAAATATTTGATATCCAGCAAATTCTCATATCCATCCCTTATTATTAATGAATAAAGAGTATTTAGAATATAGTATCCCTCATTGTCATATGAACAAATGAATTTATCCGCAGTCTGTCTTATTATTAGTTTTTCGCCATGTATCATATCATTTCTCATAAAAGTTGCATACTCGCCATTTTGTTTATCTATGAGATTTTTATCATCAATAAAATATAGACCTGACCATTCATGATAGAATCTTTGAATGTTTTTTCCTTCCAAAACTTTTTTTACATATAGTTTGCCGTTATTTCTTGTCAAAAGCTTTTTTCTAATATTACCTGTTGCTATACCTGCAACTACATCAGCTACATCTTTTACTTTTAAAGAACTATTGTTGTAAATTTTTTCTCTAAGTTTAAAAGTATCATTTGATGAATCAATGTCAAAAACATTTAGAAGTGTGTTTCTATAAAACCTCTGGGGAATTTTATTATATGGTACTAATTCTATATCTCTTTTCTTGTTTTCACTATTAGAAATATTCTTACACAAAATTAAATCATTTATTTCAACTGTACTTTTGCACATAGAAATAATTATCAAATTCATGCCAACATCTTCGAAAATTCCTTCTCCTAAATTGATAATACTTGTAATCATAGAATTGTCTAATATATATTTTCTAGTTTGTGAAAAATTATTATTTGACAACAAATTCCCTGGAAGAATAAAATGAAGAATTCCACCTTCTTTTAAGAATAATACTGAGTTCTCAACAAAAAGACTATAAATATCAAATCTGCCTACTGCCGTAATAAAATTCTCTTTCAAATATTCTTTATCACAGTACTTATTTAGCCTTCTATTTTCTAAATAAGGTGGATTTCCTATTATTAAATCAAAAAAATTTCTTTCAATTGATGTTGTTTTTAAAAAATCTTCTATCCATAAATTAAAATTAAAAAGAATGAGTTTACCTGTCCTTTTAAACACTTTAAGCATCAATAAGTATTTGCATATTTCTATAGCCTTAGAATCGACATCTATTCCATATAAATTATTCTCAATAATGTATTTACATATATGAACACTACTATATTTTGTTTTTTCTGAATATAAGTCAAATAATATATCGAATAAACAAAGTAAAAAAGCTCCACAACCACATGCAGGCTCTAATATCTTGATTGTTTCAAAATCATGATTTAACAAAAACTCCTGCATAGAATTGTTTACCATATATTTTACTATCCATTCAGGCGTGTAGAAAATACCGAATTGTTCTTTTTTATCATCTTTTCTTCCTGATATGTATTCATAAATCCTTAATAAAGTTGTTCCATTTTGCCAAAATTCTTTTAATTCATTGCATTCAAGAAGAGAATATGCCTTGCACTGAGAAACCTTTAATAGCTTATCCATTTTTAGTTCTCTAATATGTTCTTGTTTTATTCCATGCTCCTTCATAGTAAGTAAAATAGAAGAATAAATTATATCATCCTCTATTTTGCTATAGGACTTTGATGAATATAAATTGTATATACTATCTATTGTAGCTAATAAAGGTTTCATTTTTTTCACCTGCACTTAATTTTTTATTTTATTCTGAAGTAGTATTTTTTTAATTTCTTTTAATTCTACAATTATCTTATTAAGTGAGTATTGTATGCTAACAATCACAGTTAAAAAAATAAAAAAAATTATGAGCTTATAATTCATCATATCACCTCAATTGAATTATATCAAAAAACAAGACCTTTTAAAGGTCTTGTTTTTTTCCTTCTCTATTGTTATCTTCTCTTACAAATTCAAGCTTTGATATTGAAACCTCAAAGGCTACCTTATTTAATACTTCTCCTTCTACAAGCTTTTTCTGATATTCACGACTCTGGATTCTTCCCCACAATCTAATATGGTCGCCAACCTGTAGCTTTTCGCAAAATCTTGCATTTCTTCCCCATGCAATGCAAGGTATGTAGTCTGATTTGTTATAAGGCCTATTTACTGCTACTAATAAATCTGTTATCTCTCTACCAAACGGAGTTGTCCTGTAAACAGGCATTTTGCAAATATACCCATCAAGGAAAATCTCATTTGGTCTTTTCCATAGTTCATTAAGTTCTTCTTCAGTTTCGGGAACAAAAGCATCCCTTGCAAAAACTGTTAGTACTAATTTGTTACTGCCATTCACATATCTGTTGTATGACCTTAGTTGTCCTTCCACGACTAAATTTACCCCTGGTTTTAGATCCATGTTAACTAAAAGTCTTTCAGATATTGTGATTGGTAACACATCAGAATAATCACTTAATCTGGGTACCTCCAATTCAAAAGAATAGAAGCCTTCCCCATACATCTCGTGACTAAATTCTTTTTCACTGATTATCTTGCCCACTACGGTTATTGAATTAGTATCAATTACCTTGTCAGCCATCAAACCCCACTCCCCTTCCTATTCTTATGTTTTTTTAATCTAAAATATGTTTATTCTCAATGGTTTAATAATATGATTTATTTTTTAAATCATTAGTAAAATAAATAAAAAAACTTTAATATGAATAGAATCTTTATGTTTTTATTAGACACAAAAGGCAAAAATCCTTCTATTATTACACAAATATTATTTTTTGCATTAAAATAGACTTATTCCATAGCTAGAATAAGTCTATTTAATGTTGAGTATATCTTTAATTATTCTCTTTCCTTCATCCATTCCTTGGGCTCCCAGCATTAGTATTAAATCGTTTTTCTCAACTACTTTTAAGGTTTCTTTCAAAGCCTCCTCCAGTGTATCAAAAATACAATAATTAATTCCCATATAATCTAAAGCAGTTTTATAAGCTAAGATTTCTACATCCTTTACTTTGTCATTTGCTTTTATTACGTCTTTACTTAGAGTTAAAAATAGCTGCACATTTTTCATCGTACTACACCAAGAACCTATAACTTTTGCATTGCTTCTATTGATTTCTACTCCTCTACTTCCTCTTATTGCGTTAACTATTATTAACTTGTTAAAATCGAGTGCTTGTATGGTTTCAAAAACTGCTTCATATCCTGATGGATTATGACAGAAATCATCAATTATTAAATACTCCATGTCATATATCACATTAAGTCTTCTATCTACTCCGGAAAATTCACTTAATGATCTTGCTATATCATAAGGTTGTACACCAAGACATAAAGCACCACTAATAGCAGCCAAGGAATTATATACATTATGCCTACCCAATAGATTCATAGTAATTGGAATTTCCATAGGTTCAATTTCTACATTATTTATAGCTGTTAGTCCTCTTTGTATGTATAGATTAAATTTAATATTTTCCGATAATTTTAGGGTTGAAGCAGTAATACTAGCTTTTGAGTTTAATCCGTAAGTAACTGCTATTGTATTTGAATTGCCTTCTATAAGCTTTAAGCCTTCCTTATCATCTATGTTTATTATAGAAATTCCATTTTTCTTTAGTGAATCAAAAAGTATTTTTTTTGATTTTATATAATCGCTCTTTGTCTTATGAAAATCTATATGGTCAAAGCCAATATTAGTGTGTATGCCCATATAGATGTTTAGACCATCAACTCGCATTAATTTAAGCCCATGAGATGATGTCTCCATAATAACTACCTCAATTTTTTCCTTTACCATTTCGCTTAAAGTGTGAAATAAAACCTCGGGTTCGGGAGTAGTTAAATCAGTAGGAATATGTTTTTCGCCTATTCTTATACCAAGTGTTCCAATAACTCCGGTTCTAATACCTGCATTTTTTAGTATATGTTCTAAAATATAAGAAGTAGTAGTCTTACCATTAGTACCCGTTATCCCTATTAAAATTAGCTTTTGTGATGGATAATCATAGTATTTATTGAGTAGTTCAGCAAGTTTTTTTCTTGAATCTTCTACTTTTATTACAGGTATATCCTCGTATGTAATGTTTTCTTCCGTATATATTATACTTGCTCCATTCTTTATTGCATCATTAATATATCTGCTTCCATTACTCTTTAATCCTTTAATAGCAACAAATGCAAATCCTTTTTGTACCTTGCATGAGTCACAAGTAATACCTGTGAAGTTCACTTCTTCCGTTTTCATTATCTTTGCTCCCCTTCTAATGTCTAATGATAAATATATGTTTTACCTATATAGCTTTTTTTATGTGTCTATGCTAGTTTGCTTTTCCAGTTCTATTATCTTCCAGCAATATTTTTGGGGGATTAGTTAAAAAATAATTAAGAGGTGATAAATATGAAGGATAAAAAAACATCTTCAAATGCAAGGCAAGCATTTGAAAGTTTTAAAGAGGAATTAGCAAAGGATATGGAAGTTGATTTAAGAGACAGAGATGATCATATTACCAAAATGATGGATAATGAAACTACAGATAAATACACTCACCTAGGAAGGTCATAAAAAAAAGCAGTAAAGTAAGACTTTTATAGCCTTACTTTACTGTTTTTCTTATCTGCTTTCCGCTATTATCGATATAAAAATTATCTTTATATATAAGCTCTGATATAGGTACTATTTGGTATCCATCTGTCTGTAATTTTTCTAAAACTATAGGTAGATACTGGGATACATATTTAGCATTATTATGGAAAAGAACTATTGAACCATTCTTTACATTTCTAGTAACTCTATCTACTACTGGCTGCACTCCGAATTCTTTCCAATCAAGTGAATCTACATCCCATTGTATTACATAATAGCTATTTTCTCTACATACATTTATTAATCTATCATTGTAATCGCCAAAAGGAGGTCTAAACAAAATAGTTCTTTTTCCTGTTATCTTTTTTATACTTTCTTCTGTTGTTTTTAACTCTTTAATTATTTGAATTTCATCTAGCTTAGACATGTACGGATGATTTGTAGAATGATTTCCAATCTCATGGCCTCTTCTATCTATTTCTTTCACTACATCAGGATGTTTATTTACCCAAAAGTCTACAAGAAAAAATGTAGTTTTCACATTATATTTATCTAGTGTATCTAGTATATCATTAGTAAAATCTGTTCCCCATGCTGCATCGAAGCTTATTGCAATCTTTTTTTCAGGTGTATCAACACAATAAATTGGTAATTCTTTAGTTGTAGAAAATACACTCATTATTCCTTTTTGACTTACTACTCCTGTAAACATGATGGATACGACTACAAGCAACAATACTGCTGCTATTTTTATAGTAACTTTTTTATCAAATATATAAACTTTCATCTGTCCCCTCCTTAAAATATTGTTACTATAATTTATTCTTCTGTTTTAGTATTATTACTTATAAAAATAAAAAAGGCTCTACCGAAGTATTAATAAATTAAAGAAGCCTTTTTTGAAACCCATTTTATAGAAAGTTTACATTAGAGTAAATTAGTACTTTCCTATGGGTTATAAAAAAGCTGTGATGCCTATATACCATAATACTTCATTATATAAAATACCTGTAAAAAATATTAGTTAATAACTATTGATATTAATCTTTATTCTGGTTATAATATAAAGAATATATAAATTTTGAAAGATAATGATAAGAAGTAGTACATTTAGGGAACTTTTTAGAGAGCTGAAGAATGGTGAAACTTTGGTAAGGGAACTTTATGGAAGCAGTCTTTGAATCTCACATCGAAAAATAAGAGTTTTTACTCTTAATGTAGATAGTGACGTGTCCTCACGTTATAGGGGATAGAATATGCTTATGTATTCTAACTGAGTGAGCAATTTTGCTTATTAGGGTGGTACCGCGAAGTAAATCCTTCGTCCCTTTCTGGGATGAAGGATTTTTTTTATTATTTTTTAAAAAAGTGGGGAGGAATTTAAAATGGAAGAAATTCTTGAAATTCTAGAGAAAAATAGTCGATATACTGACGAGGAAATAGCTATCATGTCAGGAAAAACAGTTGAAGAGGTTAGAGAAGCTATTCGTGATTTTGAAGAAAAAAGCATAATAGCTGGGTTTACTACACTAATAAATTGGGAGAACACTGGTAAGGATACTGTTACTGCTCTAATAGAAGTTAAGATCACTCCACAAAGAGGAGTGGGATTTGATAAAGTAGCAGAACGAATATATAAGTTCTCAGAGGTTAAGGCTTGCTATTTAATGTCTGGTGGCTTTGATTTAACTGTTATAGTTGAAGGGAAAACTATGAAGGAAGTAGCACTTTTTGTATCTCAAAAACTGGCAGTACAAGAATATGTGCTTAGCACAGCTACACATTTCATACTTAAAAAGTATAAAGAACACGGCACAATATTTAAGCCAAAACAAATAGATAAAAGGGAGGTATTGATTATATGACATTAGGAAACATGATATTAGAAAACATGTCATTAGAAAACATGATTTTAGATAATGTAAAAAATATGCCTCCATCTGGTATAAGAAAATATTTTGACATGATTAATGAAATGGATGATGTAATATCTTTAGGAGTAGGAGAACCAGACTTTGTCACTCCCTGGAATATAAGGGAGGCAGGAATATACTCTCTTGAGGAAGGGCATACTCATTATTCTTCAAATGCAGGTTTCATTGAACTGCGTGAAGAAATATCTAAGTATTTGAAGAGACGATTTAATCTAAGCTATAATCCTAAAGATGAGATAATAGTTACCGTAGGTGGTAGCGAAGGTATAGACATTGCGCTTAGAGCTTTAGTGGGGCCTGGAGACGAAGTTATTATCCCAGAGCCAAGTTTTGTTGCTTATAAAGGATGTACAACTTTTACAGGTGCTACTCCCAAGGTTCTAAATCTTAGGGCAGAAGATGAATTTAAACTTACACGTAGAGTGTTGGAAGAAGCTATTACTCCAAAAACCAAGGTAGTCATAATCCCATTCCCTAATAATCCAACAGGGGCTATAATGACTAGACAAGAGCTCAGTGAAATTGTTGAAGTATTGAAAGATAAAGAAGTAATTGTGATTTCCGATGAAATATATGCAGAACTTTCGTACTCTGGAGAACATGTTTCTATAGCAAGTTTTCCAGAAATGAGGGATAAGACTATAGTTATTAATGGGTTTTCTAAAGCCTATGCAATGACAGGTTGGAGACTTGGATATGCATGTGGGCATCCAATTTTAATTGATGCAATGAAAAAAATTCATCAATACGCTATAATGTGTTCTCCAACAGTTTCTCAATACGCTGCTATTGAAGCTTTAAGAAATAGTGACCATAGCGTTGGAGAAATGGTTAAGGAATATAACAGGAGAAGAAGGATCCTTGTTGATGGTTTTAGAAAAATAGGTTTAGACTGTTTTGAGCCTTTAGGAGCCTTTTATGTATTTCCAAGTATTAAACCAACAGGCATGACCTCTGATGAATTCTGCGAAAAACTTCTTATGGAAGAAAAAGTGCTCGTAGTTCCTGGAAATGCTTTTGGAGAATGTGGGGAAGGATTTATAAGGGCTTGCTATGCATCTTCTATGAGTAATATTATTGAAGCTCTGAAAAGAATAGAAAGGTTTGTTAGCAGCCATAAGATTAAATTGCAGTAACAAATTTACAAAATAAACACATCAATTATAATTTTAATTGATGTGTTTATTTTCTCTTTAAGTCTGTACAATAACATAAATCATCATATTTTAACTAGTTTTACTTTTTCAAATTCTAATTCTTCAAGAAAAGAAACTTATAGTAACTCCTTTTTTAAACCTCTCTTTAATGTATTTTCATAATTGATAAAGGAGTAAACATCTTTTTCAAATAAATCGCTAAACAACTTTAACTCTTCAAGACTTAAGTCTTCTATTGGGGTGCTTTTTTCTTCACAGAATAAAACGATTGAACCTACTACTCCATGAGCATCTCTAAAAGCCATTCCTTTATTAACGAGATAATCAGCTACCTCAGTTGCATTTAAAAAACCTTTCTTTACTGCTTTAATCATATTTTGTTGTTTTATTTTTAAGGTTCTAAGCATAAAACCCATAATCTTTATGCAACTCATCACAGTATCTATTGAATCAAAAAACTGTTCTTTATCTTCTTGCATATCCTTGTTATACGCTAAAGGAATTCCTTTCATAGTTGTAAGTAAGGACATTAGAGAACCATATACCCTTCCTGTTTTTCCTCTAATTAGCTCTGCAGCATCAGGATTCTTTTTCTGAGGCATTATACTGCTACCTGTAGAAAACTCATCATCAATTGTTATAAAATCAAATTCTTTGCTACTCCATAGTATCAATTCCTCACTAAGCCTACTTAAGTGCATCATTATTAGAGAAAAATCTGAGCATAATTCTATTAGATAATCCCTATCGCTTACACCATCTAAAAAATTATCAACTGGCTTCTTAAAACCTAGTTCCTTTGCTGTAAAATCTCTGTCTGTGTTATATGTGGTTCCAGCAAGTGCACAGCAGCCTAGAGGACTTTCATCCATTAATTCTATAGAGTTTAATATTCTTTTCTTATCTCTGCTAAACATATTATAATAAGCCATAATATGATGCTTGAAGGTAACTACCTGAGCTCTTTGAAGATGTGTATATCCAGGCATTATGACGTTATTTTCTTGTCCAAGCTCTAAAATTATTTGCTGCAGTTCTTCTAGATAAAAAACAACCTCTTTTGCTTTGTTTTTTGCATAAAGTCTCATGTCTAAAGCTACCTGATCATTTCTGCTTCTAGCAGTATGCAGCTTTTTTCCTGTTTCGCCTATTTCTTTAATTAGATTGACTTCTACAAAGCTATGGATGTCTTCATAATCTCCTTTAACTTGAAGTTTGCCTTCTTCAATTTTGGTTAAGATTGATTCCAACCCAGAGAGAATTAGCTCACCTTCTGAGGAGGTTAATATATTACACTTTACCAACATCTTCACATGAGCCTTACTTCCAGCTATATCCTCTTTATATAGCTTTTTATCAAAGCCTAAGGAAGTATTAAAATCTTCCATTAGCTTACTTTCACTTTTTATGAATCTTCCACCCCACAATTTCATACTCAATGATCACCCCTAGTTATTGTATTTTATAATTCAACTTACTTCTTTTTATTAACCATGGCATTAATTTTATACGGAAGAGCAAATAGATTTATAAAACCCTCAGAATCTTTATGGCTATATAAGTCACTAGCTCCAAAGGAAGATATGCCTTCATCGTATAAAGCGTATGGACTAGTTATTCCAGCCACCATAATATTTCCTTTATAAAGCTTTAACTTAACAGAGCCAGTAACATTTTTCTGAGTAGTTTCAACAAAAGCATCTATAGATTCTCTCAAAGTTGAAAACCATAATCCGTTGTATACCAGCTCAGCATATTTTTCAGCCATAAATCTCTTATAGTGAAGAGTATCTTTTTCTAATGTTGCACCTTCGATTTCCTTATGAGCTGAATAAAGTATTGTTCCTGCTGGAGTTTCATAAACTCCTCTAGACTTCATGCCAACAAGTCGATTTTCTAGCATATCAACAATTCCTATTCCATTTTTTCCACCGATAATATTTAATTTTTCAATAAGCTCTACAGGTGATATTTTATCCCCATTTAATTTTACGGGAATACCATTTTCAAAATATATTTCTACATAAGTAGGTTCATCTTTTGCTAGTTCTGGAGGAGTTACCATCTGGTACATTTCTCTCTTATGCTCATTCTTTAAATCTTCTAGATCTCCGCCTTCGTGGCTTAAGTGCCATAAATTTTTATCTCTTGAATATATTTTTTCTTTTGTTACAGTAAGGCTAATACCTCGTTCAGTAGCATAATCAATAGCTTCTTCTCTAGACTTGATATTCCATATTCTCCATGGAGCTATTATCTTTATTTCAGGATCAAAGCATGCAATTCCAACTTCAAATCTTACCTGATCATTCCCTTTACCTGTACAACCGTGAGCTATATATTTGGCACCTTCTGCATGTGCTATTTCAACAAGTTTCTTAGCCATTAAGGGTCTAGCTAGAGCTGTTCCAAGAAAATATCTACCTTCATATAATGCTTCTACTTTTATAGCTTTAAAAAGATACTCAGTTACAAACTCTTCTTTTAAATCCTCAACATAGACTTTAGATGCTCCTAAATTTATGGCTTTCTCTTTTATCTCTTCCATATCATCTCCTTGTCCTACATCCATACAAGCAGCTATAACTTCAAAATCATAGTTTTCCTTTAACCATGGCACTATTATAGATGTGTCTAATCCTCCAGAGTACGCTAAAACAACTTTTTCTTTCATAATTATGTTTTCTCCTTTCAATTATTTATTATGCATATATATGCATAAGATTAATATTATTTTACTAATGTAGCATGTGTAACATGCTTAGATTCTTAGAAAAGCTTAAGTTTCATATTATTTCTAGCAATGCATTTTATGCATTATTATGCATATTCCTTTACTGACAATATAAGAATTATACCTAATGACTATTTGACATATTAAAGATATATATCGAATATATGCACTTAGTCGCTTTATTTTATATTTCGTAATTATACTCTCAATTTTATATTTATTCAACAATTATTTATTGTATTTTTATAATCAAAATAACATATTATCCCATTAAAAACATGTTGCATAATTAAAAACATTTATATATAATCATAACAATAAATAATTATGCAAAAGGAGGTTGACCATTATGAAAAAAATTTTACTTATTACACTTTTAATTGTAGTTATCACTTCTTTATTTGTAGGCTGTCAAAATGAGTCAAATAGCACATCTTCAAATTCACCTAACGAAGATATAATAGCTTCGGTAAAGAAAAATGATAGCATATATGCTATGTTGCCCGATAGAATCAAGAATGTAGGGAAGATATCTATCGGCCTTGATGATGCATATCCTCCCATGGAATTTAGGGATGATACAAATGCCTTAGTTGGTTTTGATATTGACTTTGGTAATGCTATTGGGAAAAAATTAGGGATGGATGTAGAATGGGTTACAACTGCTTGGGATGGTATCTTACCTGCACTTAAATCAGGTAAATTTGATATGATAATATCCGCCTTAAGTATAACTGAAGAAAGAAAGAAGGAGATTGGCTATAGTGAACCATATATTGCTGGAGGACCAATAATAATTATTAACAAAGATAATACTTCTATAAAAAACTCTGAGGATTTAAAAGGTAAGGTAATAGGCGTTCAACTTGGATCTACAGGTGAATTTGCAGCAAATAAAATTAATGGCGTTAAAGAAGTGAAAAAATACAATAAGGTAACTGAAGCTCTAATGGATCTAAAGGCTAAAAGAATTGATACTGTAGTTGCTGATGATCAAGTAGGTAGATATTATGCAGGCTTAGACGCAAATAAATACTATGTTGTTGGTAAGTTAAACGAAGAACCTTTTGGAATCGGATTTAGAAAAGAAGATACAGTACTAAAAAATGCTATACAAAAATCTATTGATGATTTGAAAGCAGATGGTACGCTTTCAAAAATATCTTTAAAGTGGTTTAAAGCAGATTATTATAAGTAATATTGATTATGTACCTTAGTATTATATCGGTACTAGGGCATGAGGCCGAACTGAGGTGAGAAGATTGGATATTAATTTTATTTTTAGAGAATTGCCTTTTTTAATACAAGGTAGTGTTATGACTATACAACTTACTATTACATCTTTATTTTTAGGGACCTTTTTAGGGGTATTAACAGCACTATTGAAATTATCTAGAAACAGGATAATGTTTTGGGTTGCTACATCTTATACATGGATTTTCAGAGGTACACCAATAATATTACAACTATTCTTTTTTTATTACGCCCTACCTATGATGGGGATTAGCCTATCACCACTTAGTGCTGCAATTATTGGTCTTAGCCTAAATTGTGGTGCTTATATGGCCGAAATAATTCGTGGTGGTATTATTTCTATTGATAAAGGTCAGTTTGAAGCATCAAAAGCATTAGGCTTCACATATTTTCAAACAATGAGGAAAATAATATTACCTCAAACCTTTAGGGTTATTATACCTCCTGTAGGAAACGAATTTATTTCTATGCTCAAAGATACATCGCTTGTTTCTACAATTGCTATGGTAGAGCTTATGAGAAGTGCAGTGCAAATTTCCTCTACTACTTTTAAATATACAGAAATGTTAATAGCTGCAGCTCTATTATATTTAATAATGACATCAATTTTTACAGGTGTGTTTTCTATTATTGAGAAGAAATTATCAAAATATGTATAATCAAGGAGGGATTTAATATATATGATTAAAGCTAAGAATATAACTAAGAAGTTTGATGACTTGGTTGTATTTGAGAATATAAGTGTAAATTTAAAAAAAGGTGAGGTATTAGTCATCATTGGTCCTTCTGGTTCAGGAAAAAGCACTTTTTTAAGATGCCTGAATAACCTTGAAGAGGTTAATGAGGGGGAAATAATAGTCGAAGATGAACTTATGGATTATAAAAATAAAAAAAACATGAGAAATATAACCATGAAAATGGGTATGGTTTTTCAAAATTTTAATTTGTTTCCTCACAAAACAGCTCTAGAAAATGTTATGATAGCACCTCTAACTGTGAAAAAAGAAGACAGTGATATAGTTCTTGAAAGATCAACAAACCTTTTAACGAAGGTAGGACTTGCTGATAAAACAGATTATTATCCTGCCAAGCTATCTGGTGGCCAAAAACAGAGGGTAGCTATTGCAAGAGCTCTTGCTATGAATCCTGATATTATGTTATTTGATGAACCTACTTCAGCTCTTGATCCTGAACTTGTTGGCGAAGTTCTGAATGTTATAAAGGGCCTTGCAAATGAAGGAATGACTATGGTAATTGTAACACATGAAATGAGTTTTGCTAGAGAGGTAGCAGATAAAGTTATCTTTATGGATGGTGGTAAAATTGTTGAAGAAGATGTACCTGAAATTATCTTTACAAATCCAAAAGAAAGTAGAACGAGAGCTTTTCTGGAGAAAGTTATCTAGAAGTTGATTAATATATTCTTATGCCAGGATTAGTTGATAAATATAGTCTTGGCATAAGCTATATCCAACAATAATAAACAAAAAAGCTGTGGAATCCACAGCTTAATGAATAGATAATACTCTATCTTGTTTTTCTATGACTTCATCATTTTTTAGGATTTGCTTTGTTCTATCTCCATTTAATGCATCCAAATAGACTATTTCATCTGGCACTATTTTAATAACATTTATATTATCTTTTTCTCTTTCTAGTTGCTGCCAGTCAGGTGAAAATCTAAGAGCTTCGTCTATAAGATTTGAATGTTTTAAACTAGTTTGCGCCTGTCCAAATACCTGTACTCCCTTTATTTTTCTGTAATCTAAATAACCAGTATCTACTAGTAGACAGACATTGGGGTTTTCTTGAATATTGTTGAATTTATCTCCTCCAGCAGATATTACATACAAATCCATCTCACTTCCTGTAAAATAATGTACTGGACTACATCTAGGAATATTATTTCCACATGTGGCTAATGTAGCTGTTTTGTTCTCATTTAAAAAGCTTTTTATTTCTTTCTTTAATTCAGAAGTATTAAGCCTCTTTTCCATTGCTTCACCTCTCTATAGTTTTTAAATCACAATTATTATTTGTAATTATGTAATAAATAATCCATTTATATGACTAAAACTAAATAGTTTATTAATGACTTAATCCTTTTTGTGTTAGCAAAAAAAAATAAACATATATATTAAATATATGCTTGAAAACAGTCATATTAGGAGGAAATTATGTTTTTAGAAAATATTTATTTCATTTCACTTTTAGGAATTTCTGGGGGATTAACTCTGTTTTTATCAGGTATAAGGCTAATATCGAAATCTTTTGAGAAGATTATATCCTATAAAATAAAGTACAAAATAAATAAAATTACATCTAGTAAAATCGGTGGCGTTTTCATCGGTATCATGGTTACTGCTCTTCTTCATAGTAGTAGTGCTACTACTATTATCGTTATTAGCTTGGTCCATGGTAATTTATTGAGTATATATAATGCTGTTCCAATAATAATGGGTGCAAATATAGGAACCACTTTTACTGCTCAGTTAGTAGCTTTTAAAGTACAAAATATATCAGTATATCTTTTTATTATAGGTTTGCTGTTAATGATTGTTTTAAGAAGAAAAAAACATCACATCATATGGAAAACCATATTAAGCCTAGCTTTAATCTTTGCTGGTATGGATGTAATTACTTACTCCATATCTCGAATTAAATCTACTAAGTTCTTTTTTGAACTTATTAAGTATTTAAGTCATAGCAAAGGCATGTCTATATTAGCAGGGTTTATGCTTACTGCTATTATTCAGAGTAGCACTACAGGCATTACTATTCTTCAAGTTATGACTGCTAGTAATATAATAGGCATAAACTCGGCAATTCCTATTATTTTAGGTCAAAATATTGGCACTTGTGTAGATACTGTTGTTGGCAGCTTTGCAACTAATAGGGTTGGTAAGCAAGCGGCTTTGGTACATGTTTTATTTAATATATTTGGTGTTCTCACTTTTTATTTTTTTATTGATCATTTTGCTGCATTTGTGGTTAATTTATCTCCTGGTAATCCTGCTAGACAAATAGCTAATGCTCATACAATTTTCAATGTAGTAACTACCATTATTTTGCTTCCTTTTTCTTCTGTATTGTTGAAGATTTCCAAAAAAATAATAAAGGAGTAGGAAACCCTACTCCTCATAAATATAAAGTTCTTTGCCATTTAACTTTTCTTTGTCTACTTTTTCTTCAAACTTCTTTGGAACAGTTACAATATCAGGATTGCCATCACTTATATATCTTCTCTCTGGATTTTTATCTAATACGGCAAGCCAATCATACATTCCAACGCCATCTACCTTTGTTTCACTTGCCCTTATTCTATGTATAGCATAAGGATCAAAGTTTTTATCTATAGGTGATACTGATGGATCCCATCCAACATTTAATACTGCAATATTCTCGTAAGCCTTTCCTTCATATTCTCCTTTTTTAAGAAATGGGTATAGGGATTTATCTTTAGGTCTTGCACCATAACTTAAGGCATAAGTATTTACTTTATAATTTGGCACAAAGCTTTCTAAAAATGCCGCCTGTTCTCCTAAAACTTTTTGAATTTTATTTGCATCGCTAATCTTTGACATATCGTTGTGCTCTAAAGTATGATTACCTATATCAAAGCCTTTTTCAACTAAGTAATTTAGCTTATATCCTAATAAATCCTGTTGTCTAAAAGGGTTTGAGCCAAACACAAAAAAGGTTGCTTTTAGTGGAAAATCCGGATGCTCATTATTGAATTCCTCCAAGATGCCTACTGCACAATTAGGATCAACTATCTTTTCTCCATCCTTTTCAATTATATTAAAGTTGTTTTGATTTCCATCATCAAAAGTAATAACAACTGGCGTGAGTCCCGCTTCAACATTAATATTATTATTAACAAAATCCTCAAGACTAATAGGTCTGTAGCCTTTTTCATATAATGTTTTTAAATCTTTTTTGAAATTGTCAACGGTTCTAACCCACTCTGACTCTTCTCCTCCAATATTATGATACATAAGTACCATTATTTGCCCAGCTTCATTGGGTTTAAGACCTAAATCGATTTTTTCTTTTGGGTCAATGTTGTCATTTTCTTTAACAGCTTCTTCTTGCTTATTTCCATTGTTCTCTATTTTTTCTCCATTGTCTTGTTGAATCTCATTATCTGAAACTTGAGTGTTATCTGCACTTGTTTTACTAGTAATTCCTGAACATCCTGATAAGAATAATAAAATAATCAGTGATATTGAAATAAATTTAAAAGAATTTTTCAATATTATCTTCCTCCTTTGTATTAATTTCTGAACTAATAATTTATAACTACTATCTAATTATATTTTAAATATACCAAATAATCTATATTGTATTAATGACAATTCGGTTACATTTATTAAAGCTAACATATATATAATCTTTTTCTTAGCTTATTAATTTAGATATAATAAATTTATAGCTATATAGAAATAATATTGGTGTAATCAACTAAAAAAATCTTTTTAAATTGTCAAATCTTGTGAGTATTTCCTATATACTATCCTTTCTTAGTATTAATTGCTAGCATATAGGTTGCAGTTGCAGGTTATATTAATATTACAACATCAAAATGATGTTGTATTATAAAAAATCTATTTGGAGGGAAAAACATGGCTAAAATAGTTGTTCCTGAAGCAAGAATGGCTTTAAATCAAATGAAAACTGAAATCGCTAGCGAACTAGGATTAACTAACTATGAAGGCATAGATAAAGGAAACTTAAGCTCAAGACAAAACGGATACGTTGGCGGTTATATGACTAAGAGATTAGTTGAGCAAGCACAAAGAACTTTAGCAGGCAAATAAATAATATAAAAAAAGAGAAGTGGGCATGATACCGCTTCTCTTTTTTTTATGATATAATTGTTTTATGTTGTACCTTAATTTATGTAATACATTATCAGATGTATAAATGTTTATTGTCTTAAAAATATACTATGTATGGTTTAGAAGGTGATTGATATGTTTATTGATAATAGTAAAGAATTAGCACAGTATAAGCTTCTTATTTTATACATACTAGATAATGCTGAAATTCCTATGAATAATTCAGAGATTACTCAATTTTTATTGGAAAATAATTATATGAATTATTTCCTAGCTCAGCAGTTTATAAGCGAGCTTGTAAGTTCTAAATTCATTGAGTTCTCTACTAAGGATGGTCAGGAATATTATCATTTGTCAAAGGCAGGAAAAGATACTCTAGTTTTCTTTAATGACAGAATACCTCTAGCATTAAAAGAAGAAATAGATAAAAGGTATCAAAAGAAAAAAGAGGAAATGGTAAAGGATAGCCAAATTGTAGGAAACTATTATAAAAAAAATGATTCTGAATATATTGTAAATCTTAAAGTAATAGAAAAAGATATAACTCTATTTAGCATGTCTCTAAATGTTGTTTCAAACAAACAAGCAAAAATGATATGTAATAATTGGAAGGAAAATCCTCACGAAATCTATAAAAATATATTTGAATTGTTGATAGATGAATAGCCTGCTAGATGCAGGCTATTTATTTTTCATATTTCTTATTGCTTTTACTAACTCTACAGCTATTAGAATTGCGAAGGAAAGCCCTATAACTATTCCCCATTGAACTGGAGTCAACATTACAAGTTTAAATATTACTCTTAAAGAAGGAATTAATATTATTATTATCATTAAAATAAAAGAAATTAAATTTGCCCATATTAAATTTTTATTTGTAAACAATCCAACCTTAAAGATAGATTTATCTATTGATCTTACATTTAGTGTATGGACTAACTGTGATAAAGATAATGTAGTAAATGCCATTGTCCTTCCAACTGTTAAGCTTTCATTGCTTCCGATAATAAAAGCAACTAACGTAAGTATTCCAATCAATATTCCTTCTAAAGCAAGCATATAACCAAGACCATGAGTAAAAATACTTTTTCTAGGATCTCTAGGTTTTCTTTTCATAATGTCATGTTCTGCAGGATCAACTCCCAGTGCTAAAGCCGGAAGACTGTCTGTTATTAAATTAATCCATAAAATATGTATAGGTAATAAAGGTATGGGTAATTTTAATATAATTGATACAAAAAGCGTTACTATTTCTCCTAAGTTACAGGATAATAAAAAATGTATGGATTTCTTAATATTATCAAATATTGTCCTTCCCTCTTCTACAGCAGCAACTATAGTTGCAAAGTTGTCATCTGTCAGTATCATGTCCGCAGCTTCCTTTGACACATCAGTGCCGGTTATTCCCATGGCACAGCCTATATCTGCTCTTTTAAGTGCAGGAGCATCATTAACTCCATCACCTGTCATAGCCACTATCTTCCCTTTCTTCTGCCATGCCTCTACTATTTTTACTTTATGTTCAGGAGAAACTCTTGCATAAACTGAGTACTTTTCTATGTTATTAAATAACTCATCTTCACTCATACTTTCCAAAGTTCTACCTTCAATAGCTTCTTGGCTTCCTTCTAAAATTCCAAGTTCTTTTGCTATGGCCATTGCAGTTATTTTATGGTCTCCTGTTATCATTATAGGTCTTATACCTGCTTCTTTACTCTTCTTTACAGCTAACTTTACTTCTTCCCTAGGAGGATCAATCATTCCTTGCATTCCAACAAAAATAAGGTCTCCTTCTACTTCCTCTGAATTAATTGTATCTGGAATATTAGATATGTCCTTATAAGCAAGAGCCAACACTCTTAATGCTTCTGATGATAATTCCTCATTTACTTTTTTTATCTCTTCTATCATATCTCCAGTTAGCTGAATAACATTTTCTCCGACTAGTATTTTATTGCAACGTTCTAATAAGACATCTAATGCACCTTTAGTAAATACTCTATAGGCTTTCTCATAAGTGTTTATGGTGGTCATTAATTTCCTGTCAGAGTCAAAAGGAATTTCTCCTACTCTTTCAAAGTAATCCTCTTGCTCTTTTTTAAGTAAACCCTGCCGCTTTGCAGCTACTATTAAAGCTACTTCTGTTGGATCTCCAAGAGCTTTTCTTTCACCCTTATCCTCTTCTATTGATGCATCATTACATAATAAACCTATAGTTATAGCTGTTAATTCAGCATTATTATTAATATCCACATCATTTATATCTACTAGTCTGTCGTATGTATAAATTTTAGTTACTGTCATTTTATTTTGTGTTAGTGTACCTGTTTTATCAGAGCATATTACAGATGCAGTTCCCAAGGTTTCAACTGCAGGCAGTCTCCTAATAATGGCATTGTTTTTAATCATGTTTTGGACTCCAATTGACAACACTATGGTTACTATGGCAGGAAGTCCTTCTGGAATTGCAGCAACTGCAAGAGATACAGATGTCATAAACATATCTATAACAGGTCTGTTTTGTAAAAATCCAATAAGAAATATGACAGCGCAAATTATTATTGCACCTATTCCAAGTAGTTTTCCTAGTTCATCTAGCTTGGCTTGCAGTGGTGTTCTCATTTCCTCCTGGCTCTCTATCATTTCAGCTATTTTCCCAAGTTCAGTATTCATTCCAGTATCTGTTACAATAATCTTTCCCCGTCCATTGGTCACTAAACTAGAAGTATATGCAAAATTTTTTCTATCTCCTAAAGGGATGTCCTCTTCTTCTATGGTTTGGTTGTTTTTTTCAACAGGTACAGATTCTCCTGTAAGAGAGGATTCCTCTATCATAAGGCTTGCACTCTCAATAATAACACCATCTGCTGAAACAAAATCACCAGCTTCTATAATTAGGATATCTCCTGGTACTACATCTTTAGATTTTACTTCTATAACCTTTCCATCTCTCATTACTTTTGCTGTAGGCGAGGAAAGGCTCTTTAGCGCCTCTAATGATTTTTCAGCTTTATTTTCCTGAAAAACTCCCAAAAATGCATTTAGTAGAACTACTAATATAATGATAATAGTGTCACTTATTTCTCCTAAAAATCCTGATATTATCGATGCTATGATTAAAATGATTACCATAAAATCCTTAAACTGTTCTATAAACATCATTAATAAAGATTTTTTTTCTTTTGTCTGTATGATATTTTCGCCAAATTGTTTTTTTCTCTCTTCAACTTCTTCTTTGTCTAGTCCAAGGCTTGGTTCTACCTTCAATTCTTCTTTTAGTTCTTCTATGTTCATTTTATACCATTGTTTTTCTTTCATTTGCGCCTCCCATGGTTAAATTATTATTAAGCCATTAGGTTCAATACCTACATTTATGCTATTTATTATTCTGCCCTGTTTATAATTAAAAATTGCAATCCTATTATTTAATGCATCAGAAATATAAAATTCATCATTTATTCTTATGATATTGTTTGGCATCCCACCTATGAAATGAACAGATTTGATTTTGCATTGCAGTAAGTCAATCTCATATAAATTACCATCCTCTACATTTGTTACATAAGCTGTTTTTTTATCTTCCAAAGTAACTAAATCCACTATAACACCTTGTACATTAATTTCTTTAAATACTTTTTGTTCCTTCAAAGAATATAATATTAACTTACTATCTATCATGCCATTTGAAGGTGGAGATAATACAAAGATAGTGTCATCTTCAACCACAATATGAACTGGATTATATTTTAATCTAATCCTATTTTGAGTATTGAGATTTAAATCAATCATATCTATGCTATATCCGCTATTGTTTGAAATATATAGCTTGTTATTTGTTTTATTTAGTTTTATATCATGGGGTCTTTCACCAACAGAAATGTTTTCTATTATATTAAATCCCTTTTCTTCTATTATAGATATTGAATTTGAGTCGCTATTAGTAACGTATATATAACCATTGTGAAGGACTAAGTGGCTAGGAAAACTACCTACATAAACCATGTCCTCTATTTTCTTTGACTCAATATTTATTTTATATACGCTATTATTATAGGAGTTTGCAGAGTAAATAATATTATCATTGTTAAAGCATATATGGTGAGGCCCTATAAATGGTCCATTTGAAGTTGTTTTCTCTTTAACTTTAGTTAATTCGCAGAGAAATATAGTATCTGATAAACTGTAAGTATCAATATTAATTATTGATATTGAATCACTACCTGTATTTGCCACTACAAGCTTATTTTCAAGCAACTCCAAATTTATCACCTCTCCTATTTCGCTTATATATCAGTTTATGCTTTTAGTTTATTTTGGTGATAAGGTAGGATAATTAGAAAAAAAATAGATGCTAGTTGCATCTATTTCCAATCAATAAATATATTTTTAATTATTAAATCTTTTTCAACTACTAATCCTCTTAACTTTGTTTCTTTTATTAAGCTGTTAAGTGTTGTCATTTGCAGCATATATCTATATTCATCATACTCATAAGGTATTTGCTTTATTTCTTTAATCTTGCCAAGGGTTTTTTCAAGTAATTCTTTATCATTTAATCTTTTAAACGGTCTGAATTCTAATACAATGCTACTCACTCCCTATTAAATAGAATATATTATTATTCTATTCAATAGAATGCATAAATATAATTAATTCATATTTTTTACAATGGTCCTCACATCTCCAATTAAATAAAGTGAGCCTGAGAATACAATAAGGTCATTTTCATTTGCCAGTTCAAAGGTTTTTTGTATTGCCTTTTCTATATTACTTTCTACGATTACATTATTATTTATTTTTTCAATCTTCGCTGCCAGATCCTCTGCCTTCATTGCCCTAAATATATTAGCTTCAGTAACTACTATCTTATCTGCAATTGGCACTAGCTCTTCTATCATATGGTCTACATCTTTATCTGCTAATATGGCAACTCCAAGTATTAACTTGTTATATTTAAATATATCTTTTAAAGTCTTTTTAAGTGCTTGTATTCCTTGAATATTGTGTGCTCCATCTATTAAGAAGGTTGGCTTCCTTCTTAAGACTTCTAATCTTCCACTCCATTTTGTTTCTTTCAAACCTTTTCTAATAGCTTCTTCTGATATAGAAATGAGTCCTTCTTTTTTAAGGGCCAATATTGTTGTCAATGCCGTTGCAGCATTTTGAGTTTGATGAGCTCCAATAAGTTGAATTTCTAAATCAGACATTTTTATATCCTTATATTCAAAGTTAAACCTGCTTCCAAATTCAGTAGTCTCTATGACCTCTAGCTTTTCTGTAGGTACTATTGTAAGTTTAGCATTTTTCTTTTCGGCTACAACCTTTATTACTTCTAGTGCTTCTTTTTCTTGAGGATAACTAATGACAAATCCATTATCTTTGATTATTCCTGCTTTTTCATAGGCGATTTTTCCTATTGTGTCTCCTAATATGTCAATGTGATCCATTGAAATAGTTGTAATAACAGATGCTAATGAGTCATTAATTACATTTGTAGAATCGTATCTACCACCAAGACCTACTTCTAGAACAACAAAGTCCACTTTTTCATCTTTAAAATACTCCATTGCAATGGCTGTTACTATTTCAAATTCAGTAGGATGATTCATACCTTTATTCAGCATTTCTTCTACTTTACCTTTTACTTTAAAAGTAATTTTAGCTAAACTATCATCACTTATATCTTGATTGTTTATTCTAATTCTTTCATTAAATACTTCTAAATAAGGAGATGTAAATAATCCTACTTTATATCCTCCTTCTATAAGGATATTAGCTAAAAATGATGATGTAGAGCCTTTACCATTAGTACCTGCTACATGGGTAAACTTAAGACCATTATGTGGATTACCTAGTAGTCCTAATAATTCCCTTATATTATCAAGCCCTAGTTTGCTTCCAAACTTTTTTGTTCCATGTATGTAATCTAAAGCTTCTCTGTAGTTCATTTTCTCACTCCCGTAAGTTTAATCTACTATATTTTATACCTAAATATTGTTTTATACAAGATAGAAAAACACTAACCGCAGTTAGTGTTAAAATAAATAAGGCACATATAAATAATTCATTAAAATATGGAAATAAGTTAAATACATAGCAAATACCTTGTAGCTTTGCGGCTCATCTGATTCTTTTTTATATATAAAAGCAAATATACCTCCTAGTACTGCAAATAACAAAGGTATAGTATATTTAACTAAGCTTAAAGTAAGGTGTTTTGGCATCAAATATGCATTTTGATAATAAAAGTTCATGGAGACAAGTTGAGATACAAGATAAATAATCATACCTACAAATAAATAAAAGCTGTACTTTTTCTCCATTTTACTGTACCAGAAAAACATGCACAATAGCCAAATAATTGAAGGAAGAATACTAAAAAGTCTTGCACCGACTAAGACTATTAAAAGATTTACTAAGTATGGAACTTCTTCTGCACCAGCTTGCTTAATATCTTCATTTGTTATCTTAACATTATTATTTATAACAGCTTCGCTATTGCTTGCTCCCATAACTATAGTTGAACCAAAGCCCCCAGTTTCATTCCATAGCACATATTCTATGTTGTTATCCCTTAAAACAGCAACCTGTTGGGACCATTTCTTAGTATTTGACACTAATTCAGCACTAGTAAATCCATTTTTTGAAAGGTTTAGCTTTACTAAATTTGAATTAGTTTCTCTAATATCTATATTATTTGGTGCCGTAGTAAATAGTGTTACACCTTCATTGTCACTGTCTAACATAATAGGATTGCTAGAAAATTCGTAAACTTTTAAATCTATTGCCCAACGTGTTTTTAGTTCGTCAATTAGTTCCCTATTTCTTTTATTGTATCCATTAATTATGTATGAATATTTGGTTCTATCTTCTCCTTGAACTGATGAAACTGAATAAACATAATCTCTGTCTATGGCAAATGCTATATCTTTTATCTGGCTTTTTATCTCAAGCATAGATGTCAGATATATGGATTTATCCCATTCATTGTCCTTATATTCAGTAATATAAACCTCTTTTTTTGAATCCTCCTTATTAAAGGTAGCTGTCTGCAAGAATATAATATTGTCAATGGCTTTAAGCTTTACCATCTCCACCTTACCTAAATCAGAGGGACCTTTTATTAAACTATAAGTTCCATTAGTTTCTTCAAAAATTGCTACTTGTCCATCTAGAAAAGCAACTGCCAAATATTTATTATCCTTAGTCACATCAAAATCTATAATATTTTCATGCAACTTCTCTACTTTGTTAAATTTCTTACTTTTATCATCTAATACAGATGTATATAAGGAATTGTCCTTATTATCTCTCCAATACAGTCTTTTTCCTATAAGTAACATATCGCTAGAACTTACTCTATTAATGTTTAATATATCTACACTAGCTTCATATTCTTCTTTGATCTTCATGTCCTTTCCTAATTTCGTAACCTTAAGCATTTCTTTGCCATCTTTTACTGGAGATACGTTTAAAATATCACCTTCTTCTGTAATACTTGTTACAATATCCCTTGCAAAAGAAGTTGTGCTTACTGGAAATCCCCTGCTCCATTTTGGTGATGGCTGCCTAGCCATAATAACGGCATTAAAACCAATATGTATAGTTGTGATAATTAGAAAAGAAATTAAAAAGAATAAAAACAATTTTAGTGAAAATTTCTTTTTCATTTAATCCCTCCTTTTTTTCATTTTATCATCATTGGTGTTTTTTGTAAATTTAAAAAGTTTAAAAACCCACCAGCATATTATTGCCGATGGGTTGTGAAGATGTGAAGTTCAACATCTATTACTCTACTTTTTCAAACTAGCTAGCCTATCTAATACCTTTTCCATCATCTGTTGATATTTAATCTCTTTTTCTTTTTCCTGCTCAATGACTTGTTTTGGAGCCTTGCCAACAAATCCTTCATTTGATAGCTTACTTTTTACTCTGTTTATTTCACTTTCAAGCTTTTCTTTTTCTTTTTCTAATCTTTCCATTTCCTTTTCTATATCTACCAACTCTTCTAATGGTAAGAATATAGTACAATTACCTACTACAGATGACATGGCATCATCACTGATATTATCCTTGCTTTCTACTATTTCAATTTCAGAAGCAGAAGCTAGGGTTTTGAAAAACCTTTCTGATGTACTTAGAATACTCTTTAGCTCATTATCAGTTGTCATAAATATAGCTTTTGCCTTTTTAGAAGGCACTACATTCATCTCTGCCCTAATATTTCTTATGCTTTTTACTGATTCCATAATAAATTCTATAGCTTTTTCTGCATCCTTATAATCTTTACTTTCATCATATACAGGCCATTTTTCAACAATTAGGTCATTAGTTTTTCCTGGTAAGTGATCCCAAATTTCTTCTGTAATATAAGGAATAAATGGATGCAATAGCTTTAATATATCTTTTAGAACTGTCAAAAGAACATATTTTGCTGTTTCTTTATCAGCTACATCATCACTAAATAATCTTGGTTTAACCATTTCAATATACCAGTCGCAGTATTCATTCCATGTGAAGTCATATATTTTCTGTGCTGCTATACCAAGCTCATATTTTCTTAGATTCTCTGTTACTTCCTTAGTCACAGAATTTGCTCTAGAAATAATCCATTTATCTTCTTCTGAAAGATTTAGACTTGCATTGTCTCCAGGAATGTTAGCATCCTCTAAATGCATTAACACAAATCTAGATGCATTCCATAGTTTATTTGCAAAATTTCTGCTAGATTCAACTCTCTCAATATAAAATCTCATATCATTTCCAGGTGTGTTTCCTGTAACAAGAGAAAATCTCAAAGCATCTGCACCATATTGATCAATTAGATCAAGAGGGTCTATTCCATTTCCAAGAGATTTACTCATCTTTCTTCCTTGTGAATCCCTTACAAGTCCAGTAATAAATACATTTTCAAAAGGAATTTCTCCAATGTATTCTAAGCCTGAAAACACCATTCTTACAACCCAGAAAAAGATTATATCGTATCCTGTTACTAATACATCTGTAGGATAAAAATACTTTAACTCCTCAGTATTTTCTGGCCATCCTAGTGTTGAGAAAGGCCATAGTGCAGATGAGAACCATGTATCAAGAGTATCTGAGTCTTGCACAATATTTGTACTTCCACAGCTACATTTATCAGGTTTCTCTCTAGAAACTATAACTTCATTACAATCCTGGCAATAATATACTGGAAGTCTATGTCCCCACCAAAGCTGTCTTGATATGCACCAATCTCTGATGTTTTCTAACCAATGCAAATAGATTTTTCCAAATCTATCAGGTATGAATTTAAGTTTTCCTTCTTTTAATGCATTAATTGCAGGCTCTGCTAAAGGTTGCATTTTAACAAACCATTGTTTTGATATTATTGGTTCAACAACTGTACTACATCTTTCACAATGGCCTACATTATTAGCGTGGTCTTTTATTTCAACTAAATATCCTTGTTCCTCTAAGTCCTTTATTATCTCTTTTCTAGCTTCATATCTTTCTAGACCATTGTATTTTCCACCATGTTCATTAATATGCCCATGGTCATCCATTATTTTAAGCTGACCTAAATTATGTCTTGCTCCAACTTCAAAGTCATTTGGGTCATGAGAAGGTGTTATTTTAACTGCGCCAGTTCCAAACTCTCTTTCAACATATTCATCAGCAATTACTGGAATTTCTCTATTAACTAATGGTAAAACTAGCATTTTACCCACTAGTCTACTATATCTCTCGTCCTCTGGATGTACAGCTACTGCTAAGTCACCTAGCATAGTTTCAGGTCTTGTTGTAGCTATGACAATATATTCTTCACTATCTTTAACAGGATATTTAATATGCCAAAGCTTTCCTTGTGACTCCTCGTGCTCAACTTCTGCATCAGAAAGAGCAGTTCCACAACTAGGACACCAGTTGATTATTCTGTCGCCTCTATATATTAGTCCTTTTTCATAAAGTCTTATGAAAGCCTCTTCAACAGCATTACTTAATCCTTCGTCTAAAGTAAATCTTTCCTTTGACCAATCACAAGAAACACCCAATTTCCTAAGCTGCTTTCTTATATTGCCACCGTATTTTTCTGTCCAGTCCCAAGCTTCTTCAAGGAATTTCTCTCTTCCTAACTCATACTTATTCTTTCCTTCAGATTCTATTTTTGCAACTACTCTTGCCTCTGTAGATATACTAGCATGGTCTGTACCTGGAAGCCAAAGTGCTTCATAGCCCTCCATCCTCTTCCATCTAATAAGTATATCTTGAATGGCACCATTTAGGGCATGACCCATGTGAAGATTACCAGTAACATTTGGTGGCGGCATCATTATTGTAAATGGTTTTTTCTCCTTATTTACATCTGCTTTAAAATGGCCCTTTTCATTCCAATATTCATAAATTCTTTCTTCGAACTCTTTAGGATTATAAGTTTTAGCTAAATTTTCACTCATATTAAAACCTCCTTGTTAAATTCTATATTGATACAATATCTATTTGCCGAAAATCATAAGTATAGTTGCCACAATAGTTAAGCCTAGACCAATTAACTTAGTCACTAGCAAAGACTCTAATTTAGTTATTTTCTTACGTTTATACAGTATATCAGAACCAAAAATAAAGACTGCCCCTGCAATAATAAATAGTACCCCTAATTTAAACATCAATTCAATCACATCCTATTGAAATAATAAAAGCCCCTCGTCACTATATATAAGGACGAAGGGCCGTAATCGCGGTACCACCTTATTTCTAGATAAAAAAACATCTAGCTCTCATTAGAATAACGGTTATAACCGTTCAAGCTTACTATTATTTTCAGCTTGAAAGCTCAGAAGCTACCTTCAGTAAACATTGCCTAGTAAAGTCTCTCAGCCTACGGACTATACTCTCTTTATAGGTTATCTACTTACTCCTCTTCTTCATAGCAATAGCTTTATTATTTTTAATTATTTCTATGATATATAACAAAACTAAATTTGTCAATATGATTTAATATTATTATTATCCTTCCTTACTTCTTTAAAACCAAAAAAGTAATTAATAAAAGCTACTAAAGTCAGTATAACGGCAATTAGAATTAGAAAGAAGCTTATGGAGTGAGGAATATTAAAGGCTATAGATAATATAGCTACATAAAATCCTATTGTTGCAATCTTGCCATATTTGTTGGCAGGGATTACTGTTTTATCAACAGAACAATAGAGAAATAAAGCTCCTATTACCATTAATATTTCCTTTAACCCCACTACAATGATTACCCATAAAGGCAAATATGCTTTGCTTGTAAAGCAAACTAATACCGTAAGTTGCATAAGCTTATCTGCTAATGGATCCATAACTATACCCCATTTGGTAACCATATTGTAGCTCCTAGCGATATAGCCATCTAGTACGTCTGTAATACCAGCCATTGCAAACACCAAAGTTGCATATAATACACTATTTTCAACTGATGAATAAAAAACAATTACAAAAACAGGAATAAGAAAAAATCTTATTGTTGTTAATATATTTGGTATATTCATGTGTCACCTCTTTAAAGATATTTTAGTGATATAATGAATCCTCAAAAAGTTTAAATATGTATTGTATTATATTATATTTAAATATTAGGTTTTATGTACATAGCGAGAACTAATATTCTAATTTTATCCATTATTAGATTTTCATACTATTTAATATTCTATTTGGCATTATCAATATCCTTCTATTTTCATAATTACTAGTGCTTTTTTATATTTTACTAGGTTTTAAGGATGTTCAATATTCATTTTGTAACATTTCCCTCGGAATTGAATATTATAAAATTAAGCTATTTATTATCCGGGAGGGAAAAGAGAATGTCAAGGCTAAAACTAGTTTCTATAGTTTTACTAATAATTATTCTATCATCTACATTTTTAATGGGGTGTGAAAAGAGTGATGCTAAAGCCATAAAGCTAATTGAAGTAACTCACTCAGTTTTCTATGCACCTCAATATGTAGCTATTACAAAAGGCTTCTTTGAAGAAGAAGGTTTAAAGGTTGAGCTCATAAACGGTAAAGGTGCAGATAAG
>CAYYDM010000018.1:35474-36188 GCA_964470635.1 uncultured Clostridia bacterium
AATACTTAGTGGTGAAGCTGATATTGGATTTATGGGACCTGAAGCAACAATATATGTTTATAACCAGAATAAAGAAGACTATGCAGTTAACTTTGCTCAATTAACTCAAAAGGACGGTTCTTTTTTAGTTGGCAGAGAAAAAGATCCTAACTTCACCTTTGACAAATTAAAAGGAAAATCAGTAATTGGCGGACGTAAAGGTGGTATGCCTGAAATGACTCTAGAATATGTACTTAAGAAAAATGGTCTAAAGCTTGGAACAGATGTAGAAGTGCGTACTGATATACAATTTGACATGATGGCTGGTGCATTTACTGGTGGTGAAGGGGATTATGTAACACTATTTGAACCAGTGGCTTCTCAATTAGAAAAGGACGGAAAGGGCTATATAGTTGCGTCTATTGGCAAAGAAGGTGGTTACATTCCATTTACATGCTATAGTGCAAAGAAAAGTTATATAGAAAAGAATCCTAAAATAATTCAAAGCTTTACAAATGCTATTTATAAAGGTATGCTTTGGGTTCACTCTCATTCTGCAGAGGAAATTGCAGATGCTTTACAACCACATTTCGTTGAAACAGATAGAGAAATATTGATAAAACTAGTTCAGAGATACAAAGAGCAGGACACTTGGAAACCAGACCTTGTATTAACTGAAGAAGGATTAAATCACATGATGAGTATCATGGAATTAGCTGGTGAATTGGAGCAAAG
>CAYYDM010000019.1:0-35024 GCA_964470635.1 uncultured Clostridia bacterium
TGTTTCTTTCATTGTTTCTTTCATTATTTCTTTCATTATCTGGCATTTAACATCCCTCCTCATATGTATTTTGGCTAAAATAATAATTTTTATTCATTTTTTATTTGCTATTGTCATTTTTTCTTAGTTAGTATATTATATTTTGTGTTGGAGATAATTAAATTTAACTCATTCAACTTAATTTCTAGTATGATAATTTTAAAATGTGATTTTAATCACACAAAACATTTTATTTTGTGGTATGATTATATCAAATAGTATTAAGGAGGAATTTTTTAATGGCTATAACTAAAGATATGCTTATAGGAGAAATATTAAGAGCAAAACCTGAAGCTGCAGAAGCTCTTTTAAGATTTGGTATGGGATGTATTGGATGCCCTTCTTCTCAAATGGAATCATTAGAACAAGCTGCAATGGTACATGGAATAGACTTAGAAAAACTTCTTGCAGAATTAAATAAATAACCTTGGCTTTCGCCAAGGTTTTTTATTTATAATATATAATATTATATTATAGGAGTTCTTCTAGTCTTGCTTTATCAAAACCTACAATTTCCTCGCTATCTACTACTATTACAGGTACTGCCATGTAACCCTTTTGCATTAACTCTTTTCTTGCACTTGGGTCTGTTTGAACATTTTTCTCTGTATAGCTTACACCTTTCTCCGAAAGGTACTGCTTCGCAGTTGTACAATGTGGTCATGTGTTACTTGTGAATATAGTTACATTTGCCATTTTTTCATGCCTCCCAATATAGAAATAATCTATTATTTTTATTCTCTCTATAGATTATTTCTATATTGCCCTAAAAAAACCTTTTTTAATCAAAAGAAAAATTAAATATTTTTATTCATGGGATATGTGTTCTATACCTTGGTTAAATAATTGAAGAACATGATCATCATCTAATGAATATATTACATGCTTACCTTCTTTTCTAAACTTTACAAGTCGTAAACCTCTAAGAACTCTTAACTGGTGAGATATGGCTGATTGACTCATGTTCAGTATATCTGCTATATCATAGACACATAGGTTCCGTTTTGAAAGGAGGTAAATTATCTTAAGTCTTGTAGGATCACCTAAGGTTTTAAAAACCTCAGATAAGCTTATTATTGTTTTTTCTGGAAGAATGTCTTTTTTCATGCTATCTACAGCATCCTTGTTTATTTCAGTTGTATTGCATATCCAGTCTTGCTCAACACTTTGCATTTTCATCCCCCCCGATTGCCCTTTTCTAGATTATATCATATTGTGATTATATCCTTAAGTATAAAAAAATAACCCCTAAAAATAGAGGTTACCTTGTAGGTATTGTTGGATTTACTGGGTTAACTATTTTACCGCTTAAAGCATCTATATATATGAGCCAATAGCCTAAGCCTTCTAGTGAGTTTTTATCTCGTAACCATGTATTAAAACCTGTGGCACCATTGTATGGATGCTCTGCTATTGTGTACTTTCCAGGTACTCCATAAACATAGTACTGTATCTCTTCTTGTTTTTTTACTGTACCAAAAATATAGTGCCCATATTCTTCTATCAAGTTTTGACATGTAGTAGTTCTTGAGGTTAGTGGATATGGGTAATATGCATTAACTAGATAACTATAAAAAGGAAGAAATCCCCTGTTAAAATCTTCGCTTCTATGTTCTATCTTCCACCATGTGCAATCTCTTAAGTTTTCTCTAAAGGGTTGTATTTTTTCAAAAAACTTCAGAATATCCATTGTATAGTTTGCCACTTGTAGACTGTAATTTTTGGCAGTCTCAATATAGTCATCCATTTTTTTAATTTTATTGCCATAAAAATTATCTATATAATCTCCATAGTTGTAAGTAACTTGATGATGTTGAGTAAAGTCATCTCCCATTTTAATGAAACCATAGCCTTCTGATTCATCTTCATTATCATTATCAGATATCTTCTCTTCAGTTTCTAGGTTAAGCCAAACAGTTTCTGCCCTATGAATTTGACCGTCCTTCTCCTCTTCTTCCGTATATATTTCCTGACTTTCAAGTTCTTCAGACTTTATGTCTATTGGTATAATATCCTCAAATTCTAAATCTTCTACCTCTGTTTTTTCAATCTCTGTTTTTTCATTTTCTGGTTCTTTTGCTTCTGTGTTAACTATTTCTAGTCTAAACTTCTCTTCTTTATATTCTTCTATCTGTTCTTCTTTCTTTCTTTCCTCATACACTTCTCCCTGTGTTTCTTCTTGGATTTCTTCTTGGATATTTTCCGCTTTTATTTCTTTTTCTTCTATTTCCTGTTCTTCTGTTTCATCTTCCTTATTTACTTCTTCTATGCTTACTTCTTCCATCTCTATCTCTTCTACTATTTTTTTTCTCTCTACTTTTATTTCTTCTATATTAGTTTCTTCTATTAAAGGTACATATGTATCTTCTTGTATATGATTCTGCTCTATTTCAGCTTTGTCTAAAGTTTCTTTAAATTCGACTTCTTCTAAAATTTCTTCTTTGTCAATTTTAGACTTTTCAAACTGTACTGAGTCTATATTTTGTTTTTCTATCTCATTCTTTCTAGGTAATTCTTTTTCAGCTTGTTTTTTCATTAACTTAACTATACTGCCGTCTTTTTTATAAATATAGCCTAGCAGAGGAATTACCATATCATTGTTTTCATTTGCCATATCTACTTCTTTTACAAGAACATTATTAAATTTTTCTATAGAGAGACTTGTACCTCCTACTGATGCCGGGTCAAATCTCCACTCTAAGCTTCCTTTTCCTTTGTCATTTAATACTATAACTCCTAAGTCTACATCTACAAAATCCTTGTTATCTGTTCCTATTAAGCATGCTTTATAAAGTTTTTCTTCATCTGGATTTATTTTTAGATTATCAACATTAAGGGTTAACTTTCCTCTACCGTCTCTTACTTCAATATTCATATGACCCTTAGGAGTTAGCCCTTGAACTTTTTTATAGTAGCCAGGCTGCTCCTCCAATATCACAAATTTTCTCATGAATTCGCTCAATTTATTCCCTCCTTTATACTCCTTGTTATTAATATATGTATAAAGGGGGAAATAGTGAACTAATAGTTGTTCATTGTACTATATATTTCATCAGCTATTCTTGCGAACTCTGTAATGTCGAGAGTTTCTCCTCTCCTTATTGGATCTATTCCACTTCTTTCTAAAGCTGCTTCTATCTCTTCTTTCCTTAGCTCTATATCACTTGATAATGCGTTTAAAAGAGTTTTTCTTCTTTTACCAAATGCAGCCTTAACGACATTAAAAAATAGCCTTTGGTCTTTTACTTTTATAGCAGGTTCTTTATATACATCTAGCATTATTACTGCTGAGTCTACATTGGGCCTAGGCATAAAAACATTTTTAGGAACATCTACTATTATTTCAGGTGCTGAATAGTACTGTACTGCAACAGATAGAGCTCCGTAGTCTTTGTTTCCAGGTGAAGCCTTCATTCTTAGAGCAACTTCTTTTTGCACCATTACTACGATTTTATCTATCCTTAAGTTTTCTTCAAGAAGCTTCATTATTATAGGTGTAGTTATATAGTATGGAAGATTTGCCACTACTTTTACTTTTCTACCTTCTAGCTTCTCATTTATTATTTTGTTTAAATCGACTTTTAGCACATCGCCATGTATTACTTCAATGTTATTATAGTCTCCTAAAGTTTCTTCTAAAATAGGAAGAAGATTATTATCCAACTCTATTGTAATAACCTTTCCAGCGCTTTCACATAATTTCTGTGTGAGGGTCCCTATTCCAGGACCAATTTCAATTATGCCATCATCTATTCCGATGTTAGAGCCTTCTATTATATTATCTATTATATTGCCATCTATTAGAAAGTTCTGCCCCAGGCTTTTTGAAAATCTAAATCCATGCTTTTCTATAACCTCTTTTACAACAGCAGGCGAATAAAGCCTTTTATTTTCTTGTTTCATTATACAACCTCCTGATGCTTTCTTCGAATTCATCTCTCGTTATGCCATAATTATTTAGTCTTTTTAAAAACTGTTTTGAGTTACAATATCCTATCCCTAATATTCTTCCTACTATATCTCTTTTTACACTTGAATCTGAGCCTCCTAAAAGACCTGTCTCAATTAAATCTTCTTTAGTAAATTCTGTTGATGGCTCTGCTGATTCTACCCTGGCCTTAGATAATGCTTCTATAATATCTTCAGGTAAGGCATTTTCTATACCTATATCTCCATCCTTTGTAGCTTTATCTCTTGGTAAAAATGCATGTTTTGCATTCTTAACTTTTTTAGATATTATGCCTCTAATTTTTTCTCCTGCAAAATCAGGATCTGTAAATATTATGACCCCTCTTCTTTCTGCTGCTTTTTGTATTCTCTTTATTGTTTCTTCTGTAATACCAAAGCCTCCTGTGGCTATTAGTTCTGCATCCACTGCCTTTTTCACTGCTGATATATCGTCTCTTCCTTCTACTACTATTATTTCTTTTATCATTTTGACTCCTCGCAATCTTAGTGGAAATATCATATATAATTATAACTTTTATTTAAAATTAAATAAATATTCATTGTCAGAAAAATAGTTCTCCGTTACCGAAATATAATAGAAATATACACTCACGGTTTCGGTCACGAATAATTCTAAGCTCACTCCAGTAAAAAATCCTACAGCTTGCAAACTCGCTTCGCTCAAACAGTGCAAGCTGCTTAACGGATTTTTTACTTGCATTTGCTAAGAATTATAATCGTGCCCTGCAAATGTTCGCTTAATATTTCTATTATATTTCTTACCTTAGTTATAATTAAAATAGAGCAGTTGCCTGCTCTATTTACCTATAATATAAACTTTTACTTTTCTCCTGCCAAATGATTTTACTTGTTTAGCATTTTCCATAAAAAGATCTATTTTATTTCCTTTTATGGCGCCTCCAGTGTCTTCTGCTATTGCATAGCCATAGTCTTTGGTGCCGTCTAATGATTCCACATAAACCTTAGTTCCTAATGGAATAACATTTGGATCTACTGCCACCACTCCAGGTCTTGCTTGAGTTCCTGAAGCAGTAATTCCATACCATTTGTCACCAGGTTTTTTGCCTGTGCTTTCATATGACAAATCATAGGCTGTAGCTACCATAATAATCTCTCTCTTGCCTGCAAAAGTACCCCTAGAAGCAATTGTATACTCTTGTTCTTTTGTACCTTTTTCAATTATCTCATCAACTGGTTCTTCTACAATTCTTTCATCAACTGTTTCTGATGATAAAAGCCTTCCATTTTCATAAATCTTTTTAATTTTTGTTTCTTTTTTTCCTTCTTTTCCATCTTGTATAGTAATCAGTTTCCCTTTTTCTAAGTTAATATTGTTTTTAGTTACTGTCTTGTAAGGTAATATGTCATTTATTGTTTCAATTTTTTCATCTATTTTTACTATGTCTATTTCCATGCCTGATATAATTTTATTGTTTAGTGATGGTGTGATTTTATCCTGATAATAATCTAGTTTTATTGAATCCAATAGTTCTTTTACGGTATTTTCAGCAGTATTTATGTCAAATGCATGGCCACCGTAATTAATAGTCACTGGTACTGCTTTCTTTATTTCTATTTTAGTACCATTTTTTATGGGACTATCTAAAGGTATATTTAAATAATCTAATTCACCTAATGATATATTTTTGTCCTTAAGTACTTCTGATACAGTTTTTTTACTAGTATTTATAGAAATTTCCTTTCCATCAACTACAATATCAACTTTTTTCATTGTGATGTTGAACACAGCAAGAGAGAATACAGTTATTCCAGTGAGGATGATGGCTGTAATAGTTAAAAGCCTGTTCCTCCTGTTTTTCTGTTCCATTTCGAACCTCCTAAATTTTATATAATATAATATGTTACTCAGCAGTTTAAATATACTCCATTTTATTCCTGCTTTTTTGAAACCATTTTCTATTCTAGTTTAAAAGAAATAATTTGTCAAATTTATACGTCATTTTCTCATAAAAGTTAACATTTTCCTCTCATTAAGAGTTTATTCTAGCGTTAAAGATGAAGTCATTGTTTGTCCCTATGGTACTAGCTATTAGTTTTGACTGTATTTTATAAGTTTATACCTAGTAATATCCCCTTGGGTAATACAAATTTAAGTGCTGTTCGGTTCTTACTCGTTTTTAAAGAAGAAATCCCTAGTGATGATAGCTAAAGGATAAGCAGATTGACTATTTTTTAGTTAACCCATAACAAAGGGTAACGGTTAATTATGTAGTTCATATAATGATATTAGCCAACAAATAATATTTTTTTATGGATTAATTAATTCAATAAAGGGAGTTGATCTAATTTGATGAGAAGACCTAGGGAGCGCTGTATGCCTCCGAAAAAACCTGAAGAATGTCCAAAACCAGAATGTCCCGAAAAGCCTAAATATCCTACGTATCCAACTTATCCAGTAGGTCGTCATATGTGCGGTTGTCCTATGATGAATCCTATGATGATGAGATGCATGATGATGTGTATGTCAAGCTGCGGTAGACATATGGTTGGTGAGGAAGAAGCATACATGGACCCAATGTATCCAATGTACCCAAATAACCCAATGTACCCAAATAACCCAATGCACCCAAATAGCCCAATGTATCCAATAATGGATTCAATGGATGAAATGTATCCTATTATGCCAATGATGGACGAAGAAATGTAGATGAAAGAAGAATAATAATTAAAATTACATGAAAAAGATATAAAAAAGCCAAGACTAAGTCCTAGGATTTAGTCTTGGCTTTTTTGTGCCTTTTTCTACTATTAAAAGACAGCATTTTATTATTATTTCCTGGGAAATATGACATATTTTCTAGTGAAACATGCTTAGAGTTGTTAAGTGTAATTCTATACTATTTATGAACATATAATCTAAATATATTATAAATTCTCCATTTCTAAACTTAATAAAAAACATACCCAATTACAATTTCACCCATGGATAACTCAGTTATAACCGTGTTCTGCAAATTTAATTTCTTTGTATTTTTTATTAAATATTCAAGTTCTATATCTATATATAGTAATTGAAAGAAAGTTTCAAAATGTATTTAGGAGAAAAGGAGACTAAATGATGATAAATTATATTTGGTTTTTCATGATAGTCATAGGTATATTGACTGCTCTCGTTACGGGTAATCTTGACTCTATAAATATTTCTATTGTAGATGATGCATCTGAGGCTGTTAAATTTGCCATAGGTCTAACGGGTATAATGGCAGTATGGCTAGGGCTCATGAACATAGCTGAAAAATCCGGTTTAATTAAAAGCTTTAGCAAATTGCTAACCCCCATCACTAGTATTCTATTTCCTGATATACCTAAAGGGCACCCTGCCATGAGCGCTATAGTGATGAATATGGTAACAAATATGTTTGGCGCTGGAAATTCTGCGACTGCCATAGGATTAAAAGCTATGGAGGAGATGAATAGTCTTAATAGAGATAAAAAAAAAGCTACAAACTCTATGTGTATGTTTCTCGTAATTAATATGTCGTCTATACAAATAGTTCCCCTTACTGTTTTGAAAATTAGAGCAGATGCAGGTTCAGCAAATCCAACAGAAATTATAGGTACTTCTCTTATTGCAACTACTGTTTCTACTGTTGTAGGTATCTTATGTGCCAAAATATTAGAGAAAAAGGAATGATTTATCTATGATAGAAATTATTAAAATATTATCAGTATCAATTATTCCCGCCATAATGAGTATAATATTGATACATGGATACATAAAAGGAGTAAGCCTATATGACGCCTTTGTGGAAGGGGCCAAGGAAGGGTTTAATGCTTCTTTAAAGATAATGCCCTATTTAATAGCTATTTTTATAGCCATAGGAATATTTAAACGGTCAGGAGCTATGAATGTATTAGTAAATATTATAGGCCCTGTTGCTAGAGTAATAGGTGTGCCAAAGGAAGTGATACCTCTTGCTCTTATGAGACCTATTTCTGGAAGTGGCTCTTTGGCTGTTGTAAAGGAAATAATATCTGAGTATGGTCCTGACTCTTTTATAGGAAGAGTTGCATCTACTATGATGGGCTCTGCTGAAACTATATTTTATACTATGGCTGTGTATTTTGGAATAGTTGGTGTAAAAGATTCAAGGCATACATTGCCTGCAGCTTTATTGTCTCATTTAGCTTCTATAATTGCATCTGTATTTATATGTAATATTGTGTTTAAATAATAGAAATATACGCTCACGGTTTCGGATATGAATAGTTCTATTATTTTTCTTGGCATGGTGGCTTGACAAATTTAAGCATTTTTAGTATAGTTTTTGTTAAATAAAAAAACATATTTAAAAGCAATGAAGGGAAGAGTAGGTTTATATGTCTATCTATTAGAGAGCTAGATTAGGTGAAAGCTAGCGTTAGATATTGAGCTGAACATGGACCCTAAGCTATGTAGCTGAACATATAAGTAGGCTATGTCGGATTTGTTTCCGTTATATTAACAAAGTTATTAAAGTAACTTACTAAGGTCTAATCCGTGAGGTTTAGATAAATTAGGGTGGTAACACGAAGAATATGCCTTCGTCTCTATAATATAGAGATGAAGGTTTTTTTATTGATTAGTTAATATTTAATTTTAAAATTATTTTATGTTAATACTAAGTTTAAAAATCAATCAATGACAGGAGGTTTTGTTATGGAAAAAAAGACGTTTTATGTAACCACGCCTATCTATTATCCAAGTGATAATCTTCACATAGGTCATACCTATTGTACTGTTGCTGCAGATACAATTGCAAGGTTTAAAAGAGTGCTTGGATATGACGTGAAGTTTCTTACTGGAACTGATGAGCATGGGCAAAAAATTCAAACTGTAGCTCACGAAAAAGGTGTTACACCAAAAGAATACTTAGATGGTATAGTAGGAAACATTAAAGAGTTGTGGAAAACTCTAGACATTACTTATGACAGATTCATAAGAACTACTGATGAAGATCATAAAGCAATAGTACAAAAAATATTTCAGAAGCTTTATGATAAAGGTGATATCTACAAAAGTGAATATGAAGGACATTACTGTACTCCATGTGAGTCATTTTGGACAGAAAGTCAGCTTGTAGATGGAAAATGTCCAGACTGTGGTAGAGAAGTAAAGCTTGCTAAAGAAGAAGCTTATTTCTTTAAACTATCTAAGTATCAAGACAAACTTCTAAAATTATATGAAGAAAATCCAGATTTTCTTCAACCAGAATCAAGAAGAAATGAAATGTTAAATAATTTTTTAAAGCCTGGTCTAGAAGATTTATGTGTTTCAAGATCTACGTTTGACTGGGGAATCAAGGTTCCTTTTGATGAAAAGCATGTTATATATGTGTGGATTGATGCTCTTAGTAACTATATAACTGCATTAGGATATCTTTCAGATAATGATGGGGAGTTTAAAAAATATTGGCCAGCAGATATTCATCTTGTAGGTAAGGAGATTGTAAGATTCCACGCTATAATATGGCCTGCTATTTTAATGGCTTTAGACATTGAACTTCCTAAAAAAGTCTTTGGCCATGGGTGGATATTGTTTGATAATGACAAAATGTCAAAATCAAAAGGAAATGTAATTTATCCAGAGCCATTAATTGAATTATATGGAGTAGATGCTTTAAAATATTTCTTATTAAGAGAATTCTCTTTTGGTCAAGATGGTTCGTTTACTAAGGAAAAGTTTTTAAATAGACTGAATTCAGACTTAGCAAATGATTTAGGAAACCTAGTTAGCAGAACTGTTGCAATGGTAGAAAAATATAATGGTGGAATAATTCCTGAAGGTAATGTAAAAGAAGAAGTTGATGATAGTCTAATAGCTCTAGCAACTTCTACAGCTCAGAGAGTAGAAAAGCATATGGATAATCTAAGCTTTAGCAACGCTCTTGAGGAAATATGGAAGTTAATAAGCAGGGCAAACAAGTATGTAGATGAAACTACTCCTTGGATATTGGCTAAGGAAGAAGATAAAAAGCCTAGATTAGATACTGTTTTATATAATTTAGCAGAATCACTTAGGATAGTATCTGTACTTATAAGACCTTTTATGGAAAAAACTTCAGATAGTATTTGGAGACAACTAGGAGTAGACTATGGTCAAGGAACATCATGGGAGGATTTATCAGAATGGGGTAAACTCCCTACAGGTCTTAAAGTCAGAAAGGAAAATCCAATGTTTCCAAGACTAGATGTAAAGCAAGAGCTTGAAAAAATCAATGAATTTAATGAAAGATTTATTGAAAAAAGATATGGCAAAAAAGATAATAGCGCAGAAAAAGTTGATGAGAAGAAAGAAGATGAAAACTACATTACTATAGATGATGTGGATAAGGTTGATTTAAGAATAGCTAAAGTTCTTGAAGCTAAAAAACATCCAGATGCAGATAAGCTATTAGTTCTTCAACTTGAAGTTGGAGATGAAAAAAGACAGGTTGTATCAGGAATAGCAAAATATTATAGCCCTGAGGAACTAATAGGTAAAAATGTAGTTTTAGTCTATAATCTTAAGCCTATTAAGCTTAGAGGAGTAGAATCTCACGGTATGATATTGGCTGCTGATAAAGGCAAAAAGCTTACCTTAGCTACTACAATGGATGACATTGGAAGTGGAGCAAAGGTGAAGTAAGGAGGAAAAATATGCTAATTGATAGTCATGCACATTTAGATGATGAGAAATTTGATAAGGATAGGGATGAAATAATTAAAGATTTAAGAAATCAAGACATTGAGCTTGTAATAAATCCTGGAGCTGATGTTGCATCATCTGTAAAGGCAATATCTTTGGCAAAAAAATATGATAATATATATGCAGCTGTAGGTGTTCATCCTCATGATGCTAAAACTATGGATGATACAACTATACAGCTGCTATCTTCCCTTGCTAACAATGAGAAAGTAGTAGCAATAGGAGAAATAGGATTAGATTATCATTACGATAATTCACCTAGAGATGTACAAAAAAAGTGGTTTGTCGAGCAAATTCGACTTGCTAAGAAGCTTAAGCTTCCAATAATCATACATGAAAGAGAAGCAAGTCAGGATATGTATGATATTTTGAAACAAGAAGCTGACGGCAGCCTTACTGGTGTTCTTCATTGTTATTCTGGAAGCCTGGAAATGGCTAAGGAATATTTGAAAATGGGATTTTATTTATCCTTTGCAGGACCTGTAACTTTTAAAAATTCAAAGGTTTCAAAGGAAGTTGCCAAGAATATACCATTAGATAGAATATTAATAGAAACTGATTCTCCATATTTAGCGCCAGAACCAAAAAGAGGAAATAGAAATGAACCTTTAAATGTAAGATATGTAGCTGCTATGATTGCAGAGCTTAGACAGGTTTCTTTTGATGAAATAGCCATTGCAACAAGTGAAAACACCAAAAAATTATTTTTTTCTAAATAAGTTGACTTTAAATGGAATATATGGTACAATTTTAACTGTAAAAACAAGTCGATTTTTGACATATGATAAAGGAGGATGTAGAATGAAATCAACAGGGATTGTAAGAAAAGTAGACGAGCTTGGAAGAGTGGTTATTCCTATAGAATTAAGAAGAACTCTTGACATAGCTGAAAGAGACTCTCTTGAAATTTACGTAGATGGAGAGCAAATTATTCTTAAAAAATATGCTCCAGCTTGTATATTCTGTGGACAAGCTAAAGACATAACAATCTTCAAAGGTAAAAATATTTGCCCTCAATGTCTAGAAGAACTTAGCAAATAGTTTCTATACTTACTTACTAAAAAAAGAGATTCTCTAAATTGTAGAATCTCTTTTTTATTTTCATTATATTTCTAGGCTTTCTTTATATACTTCATTTTTCGGCAATCCTCTATCCTCTGCCACCTTCTTTACTGCATCTTTTTTTGTCATTCCTTCATTTATATATTTTAGTAAGTGCTCTTTTATAGATATCTCTGCCCATTCATGTGATTCCACATTATTCTCTACCTTGTCTGTTCCTTTAACTATTATTACAAACTCTCCTTTAGGGTCATCTTGAGTAAATCTATCTATGGATTCCTTTATACTTCCTCTAAAAACTTCTTCATATTTTTTAGTAAGCTCTCTGCAAACTGCAATATTTCTCTCACCAAATATTTCTAGCATATCTTCAAGTAAAGCCTTTACTCTATAGGGAGATTCGTATAATATTATAGTTCTCTCTTCATTTTTTATTTTTGATAAAGACTCTCTTCGTTCTTTTTTATTAGATGGTAAAAAACCTTCAAATACGAATTTTCCTGTAGGTAAGCCTGATAGTACTAAAGCTAAAATCGATGCAGTAGGTCCTGGCAATACTATGACTTCAATATCATTTTCTATGGCCAACTTTATCAAATCTTCTCCTGGATCTGAAATTCCTGGCATCCCTGCATCTGATACTAATGCTATGTTTTCTCCACTTAATAGTTTATGTATTAAAATTTTTCCTTTTTCTCTCTTATTATGTTCATGATAACTTGTAAGTGGTTTCTTTATATCAAAATGATTTAAAAGCTTTATTGTATGTCTAGTGTCCTCTGCTGCTATTAAGTCTACTTCCTCTAATACTTTTAATGTTCTTAGTGTAATATCTTCTAAATTTCCTATGGGTGTTGGACATATGTATAACATTCCTTTATCTTGCATGGACGTTTCACCTCGTTTCCATTCCATATATCTTATATATTTTATCTGTAAATGTTAAGTCTTCATTATATACATATAAGGGCGCTTCAAACTTAAGCTCTGGCTTTGAAGCTTTTACGCTCTTTATCAATACAAGATTTGGTTTGTCACCAACCTTTGGATGTACAAATCTGATTCTTTTAGGTTCAAGCTTATATTGTCTTAGCAAGCAAAAAATATCTACTATTCTATGGGGTCTATGTACCATAAAAAAGCTTCCATTATGCTTTAATAGTCTACTAGCAGTTTTTATTACATCCTCTAATGTGCAAGTTATTTCATGTCTGGATATTGCCTTCTTATCTTCTGGATTTATTAAGCCCCCGCCCTGAAGCATATAAGGAGGATTTGATGTTACTGAATCAAATTTGTTTACACCTAAGATTTCAGGGGCTTTAATAAGATTTGTATTGATTATCTCTATATTATCTTCAAGATTGTTCATAGTTACGGTTTTTTTAGCCATTTCTGCAACTTCTTCTTGAATTTCTATTCCATATATTTTTTTTACATTGTTTTTCGCCCATATTAGAAGTGGTATTATTCCTGTGCCTGTACCTAAGTCTACTACTTCTGCGTTTTTTCTTATATCACAGAAATTAGATAACAGTACTGCGTCCATTCCAAAGCAAAATCCTTCAGTGTTTTGTATTATTTTAAGTCCTTTACATTGAAGATCATCTATTCTTTCATTTTCTTTTAATATTACTTGTTCCATAAAATCTCTCCTCTTTTATGTCATTGAGTTAAGAATCATATTAGTATTATACCATTTTCTCTGGGTATATTCGCAGTCTCGCAACACAAATTTATTTGTTCGCTATCGCTCACATAAATTTGGTCCTAACGGACACACCGATCATAAACTTATAATAAAGTTGGTGCTCGTTGCGTTTGACCTACCTACGATTCTTTCAAAAAAGCATCTGAAACAATCGGGTTAGGTCATAAATAAAAAAGACCTTTTCAGGTCTTTTTTTATTAGGTAAGTATAATATTATTCTGGCATTGGTGCATCAACTGGACAAACATTTGCGCAAGCGCCACACTCAATACAACCTTCTGCGTTTATTACGTACTTATCATCTCCTGCACTTATAACATTCACAGGACATTCTGCTTCACATGCTCCACAGCTTATGCATGCATCTGTAATTTTATATGCCATTAGGGTTCACCTCCTTAAGATAATGACATTGCATATATCCTTTAATATTGTACCACTTATTATTTTTTATTTAAAGCATTTTTTTGATATTTAATAATATCAATCTTCTTTCATAAGCTCCTCTAATATCTTAATATCTTCTACATCTTCCACTCCTATACATGTGTTTTCTTCCACTGGAGCAGCAGGTTTTTCAATTTCTTTTATTTCGTCAATGACAAAAGGTACTATATCCTCTGTATCATCTGGAAGCTTTACTTTTACTTTTGCTATTTCAAGGAGTGTGTTTGTTTCCACAACTATACCTCTGCCATTAGGTGTCATGACAATTGAACCTATGCTTGGTAGTCTTCTAAGTATATCCTCATACATTTCATGCTCATATTTTAAGCAGCACATAAGTCTACCACATATTCCAGATATTTTTGTTGGATTTAATGATAAACTCTGTTCCTTTGCCATTTTAATAGATACTGGAGCAAATTCTCCTAAGAAAGTTGAGCAGCAAAGTGAACGGCCACATGGTCCTAATCCACCTATCATCTTTGATTCATCTCTAACCCCTATTTGTCTAAGCTCTATCCTAGTCTTAAATATGGCAGCTAAGTCTTTTACAAGCTCTCTAAAGTCTACTCTTCCGTCAGCGGTAAAATAAAATATGACTTTATTGTTGTCAAAAGTATATTCTACATCTATTAGCTTCATATCAAGATTATGACATTCTATTTTTTTTATGCATATTTCAAATGCCTCTTTTTCCTTACTAATGTTTTCCTTATTAGTTCTAATATCTTCCTCTGTTGCTATTCTTAAAACCTTTTTAAGTGGAGGAACTATCTCTTCCTCTTTTATTTCTTTTATACCAACTACTGCCTGCCCAAATTCTATTCCTCTAGCAGTCTCTACTATAACAAAGTCGTCTTTTTTAATATCTATATTATCGGGATCAAAATAATATATTTTTCCCGCCTTTTTAAATCTAACTCCTACAACAGTTACCATATTTTATACCTCCTGAATCTTTAAAAGCATTACTTCTACGGAAAGTTGAAAGTTTACATTGGAGTGAATATCTTCTTTTGTCCTTCTTACTACATCTATTATATCAATTATTCTTTTTTTTGAAAGTTTTTGACATTGGTAAGAAATTAAATCAGTCTTGTCTTTATTAATCAAAAAATCTATACTTTCTGTTTCCTTATATATTAATAAATCCCTGTACCATAATAAAATAATATCCATAATTTCGTCAATACGTTCTTTATTCTGTTCAAAGAAATCGCTTACCGAAAAAATCTTTAATTTATCTCCGCTAATAATAACATCTAGTTTCTCTAATGTTTCATCTCTAATGAGCTTAAACTCGTCTGATTCTGATAACTCTATAGCTCTTCCGATTATCCCGTTTGAAAATGAAGCTATGAACCTTGCCTGCTCTTCTGTCCTATTAAAATTCTTGATTAATGCCTTTTCTATTTTGTGTTTCTCCACTGAAGTAAACTTTACAACTTGGCATCTTGAAACTATAGTAGGAAGTAAACTATAGCTGTTAGTAGCAAGTAGTATAATTACTGCATATCCTGGAGGCTCTTCTAAGGTTTTTAGGAAGCTATTTTGTGCCTGTTGTGTCATTTTATCTACATCATCAAGTATATAGATTTTCCTATTAGATTCTAATGGAATCTTTCTGATAGTTCTTTGAAGTTCTTCTATTTGTTCTTTCTTAAATGAATCCTTATCTGGATATTCCACATGAAAATCAGGGTGATTCCCTGATTCTATTTTCATACAAGATGGGCATGTGTTACATGGACTATCTCCACCCTTTTGGCATAATAAGGTCTTAGCAAATACCCTAGCTAACTTTTCTTTTCCTATGGATTTAGGTCCTTCAAAAAGATAGCTATGGGAAACCGAACTATTCCCTATTGCGTTTTTAAGGCTTTCAATAATCTTCTCATGCCCTATTATATCATCAAAATCCATAAAGCAACCCTCACTACAAATATATGTCTAGAATCAAGCCTCTTATATCATCTAGTCTCTTTAGTATTTTTATATTATCCTTTTCTTTAGATAAAACATCTTTTGTAAGTCCTTCTAATTCTTCGTCCACCCTTTTTATAATACCATAAACTCTATGCCTTCCTCTACTATCTAAGAAACTACTTTTATTAAATTTAACCATAGCATCTACAGATTCTTTCAAAAATTCAGAGATAAGGGTTTTATATGCTAAAACTTCTTTTATTGTAACATTTTTTGATAATCTGTCTGCCTGCTTGTCTATTCTTTCAAGAAGGTTTTCAATCCTTTCCTTTACAGTTAACTCATCCGCTCTTTTTAGTTCTTCTGTAAATTTGGTTCTGCGAGTCCCTTTCGTTTTTGTCTCCAGTGTATTTGATAAGTCAATAGTCTGAGTTGATTTGTTCATCACATCATTTATCTTCATATTAAACCTCTCCTAAACTTTTTCAAACCTACTTATGTCTACAACAAATATTGTGGCCCCTCCAACTTGAACTTCTACTGGATATGCCATATAAATTCCGGATGACCAAGCAACAGGAGGAGGTGGGGTAGTAATCATTTTTCGAGATCTACATAGTTCTTCTACAATTTTTATGACATTATCTACTTCTTCTTTTTTTACTCCTGTCAATAGGGTTGTATTTCCGGACTTTAAAAAACCTCCTGTTGATGCTAGCTTAGTTACACTATATCCTGTTTTCATTAATTTATCAACAAGTTTAGGAGCATCTTCATCTTGAACTATGGCTATTACAAGTTTCATTATTTTACCTCCTTTCATTTTTACATGAGTCTAATGGAATATTAAGCGAACTTCAGAATAAAACCATAATTCTCCTTTTTCACATCCAAAACCGTGAGCGTATATTTCATTAGATTCGCTCATATCTGTCAACATCTAAAATAAAAATAGTTGCTCCCCCTACTTTAATATTATAGGGATATGGCATATAGGTGTCTTCTACTAGTGGCATTGGTGATACAGAAGTTGTAACCTCTCTTGGTCTGCATACTTTCTCTATTATTTTCACTAAATCGTCAACTTTCTCGTCATCTACTCCTATTAGTAGAGTTGTGTTGCCTGCCTTTAAAAAGCCTCCTGTAGATGCCAGTTTAGTAACTCTAAAACCTTCTTCAGTAAGTTTAGATATTAGATTTGCAGTATCATCATCTTGAGCTATGGCAATAACAAGTTTCATTTTTATTCCTCCTTAGATTTTTCTAATAAATTATCTAGGGCCGCCTTTACCTGTTCAAAAGTATCATCTCTTGTTTTTGTTGCATCTATTAGCTTAATTTTACCCTTATAGATTTCCATTAAACTTAAGTACCCTTCGTAAACTTTCTCATGAAAATCTAGTTTTTCTCTTTCGAGTCTATCTCCTTGGTTTTTTCTTGTCTTTCTTCTAAGGGCAATATCTGGTGGTATATCAAAAAATAGTATTAAATCAGGTTCTATTCCTTGGATTGCAAAATCATTTATTTCTTTAACCTTTTCTACACCAAGGCCTCTAGCTATACCTTGATATACAAGGCTTGATAAGACGAATCTTTCACATATTATCACTTTTCCTGCTTCTATAGCTGGACGTATTTTCTGAGACACATGCTGTGCCCTTGAAGCAGCATATAGAAGGGCCTCTGCTACATAGGACATATTAGTGTTATTATTATCAAGTATTATATTTCTTATATCTTCACTTATTTTCGTTCCTCCAGGTTCTCTGGTAGTAACTACATCGTATCCTTTTTCCTTTAAGTAATCTGCTAAAAATCTTGCTATTGTACTTTTCCCTGATCCATCAGGTCCCTCTAAGGTAATGAACAGTCCTTTCATTTTATGATCATCCTTTCGTTGTGCTCTTACGTGTTGAATTTACTTTACGATTTTTATCTTTTCTCTATTATAATCTATAAAACCTAATATTTGTATATTATTTTTTTTCAGCGTCTCAATATATGAAATAACCTCATCTGTTATTATTTCTCCGGGACATATTATAGGGATACCTGGTGGATAAGGAATTATAAAATCTCCTGATATTTTTCCACTGCTTTTAATAAGTTCTATTTCAGTTTTTTCCCTATGAAATGCATCACATAATGATATCTCAGCTTCTGGTTTGATTTTCTTTATATCTATATTATTCAATGGCATATCTATATAGGAATGTTTTTTTGATATGTCTTCAATAGAATATGCTAATCTTTCAAAATCCTCATCTTCATCTAGTATTGAAGTCAATGCAAGCCCATAATAATAGTCACTCATTTCAAGCTGAATTTTGTACTTCTCTCTTAAAATGTCTTCCATAACTTTACCTGTCAGTCCATCTATTTTCATGAGTATTTTTGTGCTATCAAAATCAAATATTTGATTGTCTTTCGAATCTTTATCTAATATTTTAACCTTATTTATTTGCTTCATATAAGAGGTCCATTTTTCTATATTATCAAGTAATGCTTCTAACTTGTCTTTCCCTTGACTTGCCATATAAGCCACAGCAAAATCAATAGATGACATAAGTATATATGAAGGACTTGTGGTTTGAAAAATAGAGACCATAGTCCTAAGTTTTTCAATGTCTACTCTATTTGAACCTACATGTATCATGGAGCTTTGAGTAAATGCTGGAAGGGTTTTATGTGTGCTTTGAACTACTATATCCGCCCCTGCATCTAGTGCAGAAATAGGAAGTCTATCATTAAATTTTAAATGACTACCATGAGCCTCGTCTACTATGAGTATCTTTCCATGTTTATGAACAATCTCAGCTATTTTTTTTATATCTGAACATATTCCGTAGTAGGTCGGATATGTGATAATTACAGCCTCTATATCCTTATCTAATGAGAGTTCATTATCTATTTCTTCTGGCTCTAATGTTGTAACGATGTTATTTTTCTCACTATATCTAGGATAAATATATTTAGGTGTTATTCTGCCAAGTATGAGGGCGTTATATACTGCTCTATGACAGTCCCTTTGTATTAAGGCCTTACCTCCAGGTTTAACTGTTGCAGTTATTGCTGCATGTAAGCCTCCAGTAGTTCCATTTACTGAATAAAAGGTTTCTTTGGCTCCAAAAGTTCCTGCTGCTAATCTTTGACTTTCATAGATAATTGAGCTTGGGTTGTGCAGATTATCAGTACCTTCTACTTCTGTTACATCTATTTCTGGTATAAGTTCTCCTAGAAATCTAAGGAGTTCTTTTCCTTTATGTCCAGGCATATGAAATCTTTTATTATTCTCTAAGTTATATTTTTTCAATCCATTTATTATTGGTGTTTTCATAATATTCCTCCTGCTGTATTATTTCTACTATTGAAGTCAATTATCCTTTATTTTTTATTTGGGTAATGTGAGAAGTACAATAGAAATATACGCTCACGGTTTCGGATATGAATAATTCTAAAGCTCACTCCAATTAAAAAGATATAGAGCTATCTCTATACCTTTTGTTTTACCTGTATTCGATTATGTAATCAAGCCATATTTTCTTAATTACAGATTTATAATATTCGTACCTCATATCATCTATTTCTGTTTTTGATATTGCTTCTAGGCATCTTTTACACAAATGTAATCCCAGTAAGTTTATTCCGTTATTTTCTCCCCCATTACATATCTGGCAGACAGGCTTCACAAGACCAACTCCTTAACTCAGTTTATCTTAATTATTGCCCTTATATTATATTCTATTCTCATTGCCTGGCCATTGTTCTTACTTTTATCATTTAGGGGTTGAACAATTATTGCTAAATAATCAACTGTCTTCAATATCTATGAGCAGATGGTTATTGTAGAAATTGAGAAAATAGAAAACTAGAAAAGCCTTACTCCCGTATTCGACATTATTAGTGCTAATTCCTTATAGAAAAAAATATTATTTATTGATATAATGTAAAAACAGAAACTTATATTGTATGTTTTATGTCTTCTTGTAAATATTTGTAATGGAGATGATAAAATGAGAATCATCCTATTAGTTTTACTTCTCATTCCTGTTTTTATATTCCAGTCATTTATTTTTGTTGATACAGTTAGTGCCATTAAGGTGCCTCCTAAGAAAACACAAACAGGCATGGGGACAATTCATTCTAATAACGAAAAGGCTTCAAGAAAAGCTAATTTTCAAGTAATAAAATAATAGCAAGGCCCAAGATTTCAATCTTGGGCCTTGTATTTTAATTACTACTCATCTAATATACTTTTTTCACTTTCATAAATAGGAACTGCTTTTTCTTCAAGTTCTTCATGCTTACTACTAGCTGTCAAGGACACTATTAATTCATCTAAATCTGTAAATAGTTCATAATTTTCATCCTTAGCAATATCAAGATCTGAAAGTTTTATAACATCTCCAAAATTAAGGTTGGAAACATCCACTGCAATATATTGAGGAATATATTTAGGAAGGCATTGTAATTCAACTTCCATTAGTTGTTGTTCAATAACTCCTGATGTTGCCACCTCTACAGATTCTCTTCCCTGAATAACTACTGGTATACGTAGCCTAACTTTTTTATCAGCTGATAACTTCTGAAAATCTGTATGTAGTACTACATCTTTTATTGGATGTCTTTGTACTTCCTTAATTAATACTGTAACTGCCTCTCCCTGTAATTCAATCTCAATTGTTCCTGTGCTACCATGTTTGTTTAGAATTCTGTTTAATTCTTGTGTCTCAAGTTTGATGGCTTTAGTATCTTCTCCATTACCATATATTACTCCAGGTACATATCCAGAAGTCCTAAGTTTGTTACAGTTTCTTCTTCCTACATTACTTCTAATCTCCGCTTTTAGTTTAGGTACTGCCATAAAAATTCCTCCTTTGGTTTTTTTGTCCTTATATATATTAAACCAGAAAATTGCGGAAATTTCAAATTTTCTATTTATTTATAATATTTTCATAGTATTTTTATAATATATATTGCAAAACTATAAGCAAAACAACGCCTGGCACCCCTAGGATTCCTGTTATAATAGCTGTTATTGGATTGATCGCTATATTTATACCAACAAATCCTCCTAATAAGTTTACTAATATCAAAAGAATACCGCCTACTACACCGTTTATTATTAATTTCACTAAGTATTTTATTGGTATTATTAAAATCCATCCTAAAAAATATAAAAGAATTAATCCTGCGGCATAGGCAAGTATTACACTAAGTTCTATTTGCAATCCCATATTTATCACCTCTATACTAGAATATTGAAAATATAAATGCTTGATTAATATTATGTTTTTTATGATAAGTCAAATTACATTAAACATTAATATTCTACACTATCAATATATAGGCTATGGGAGACAAATATTACAAGCTATTATTTACATTTTCAGCCTTTATCCCCATTTCTCTTGCTCGCTTTAACAAATACACGTATTTTGTTCTTGAAGCTTCCATCTTATGTATTGCATAATCTATTAGGTCTGGCTCTGTTACACTTTGAAAATATAATTCTGCATTATGCCATTCTTCATGAGCTTCACTCAATTGTCTTAAAAATATTTCGTCCTCATTGATTTCATTTACTGCAAAATTGCTTTTTAGTTTACTCATGAATTGGTTTATATTTTTGTTAAATCCCGTACCTTTTTCTACTTTATTTTTAATATTATCCACATTTACACCCCTTTCCGGATAGATAATCAGTATGATTATTAACTTTTTGTGGATAAGTTATACATTTTCATCTTTCTTGGGGTAAAGTTGTAGACGAAAATGAGCGTGCATAGCACGCTCAAAAATTAGCTTATAATGTTAAAATATAAATGTTTCATGGCTCATTTTAATTGTTTTTCAGCCATATCTCCTATTACTGGAAGCTTAAAGTATTCGTGTTGATATGCTTTAACCATTAAAATAATCCATAATATCAAGCTAAGAGGTCCTATAAGTAAGGATAAAATCCATCCTACAATAGGAATAAAACCAAGAACAAATGTTAAAACCATAATACCAATAAATAAAATAATAGATTGCATAGCATGAAACCTTACAAATTTACTTTCTTTTTCTAGAACATAAAATATAATTCCTGTGATAAAGCCTAAAAGATAGCTTAAGAGTCCTGCTATATTTTCATCCATTCCCAATGAGCTTTTTCCTTTGTTTGAAGCATTATTATTGTTATCCATTATCGACACCTCCTATTACCTTTTATTTATTTATGCATAGTTCTCCTATATTTCATATTATGTTTTTTTCGAAAAAAATAGTCTATATTTCAAATTAGTTAATTGAAATATTTTATTAAAATTAAGAAATTCAAGCAATTTAAAAAGCATGACTTAAAAGAAGTCTTCTCCTTTTAAGTCATGCTTTTTTTAAATTTCCCTTGTTTCTTTCTTGAGCCACTCTTTCTCTTCTTCATTTAAGTATGGGGATAATTTTTCGTATACATTTTTATGATAGTTATTGAGCCAGCTTTTTTCTACTTCTGTTAGTAAGCTAGCGTCAACTCCATCTAAATCTATTGGAAAATATGATAATACTTCAAATTTCATAAATTGTCCTGAATCTGTTAATTGGTCTTCAGTTACTAATATTGTATTTTCTATACGTATTCCATGCTTTCCTTCTTTATACACTCCTGGCTCGTTGGTTATTACCATGCCTTTTTCTAGTCTAGTGTCATTATATTCTATACTAAATCTTTGAGGTGCCTCATGTACACTTAGTAAAAATCCTACTCCGTGTCCTGTACCACATTTGTAGTCTATTCCTTGCTCCCATAATGGCAGTCTTGCTAATACATCAAGATTAGTACCTGTTACACCATGTAAAAACTTAGCTCTACATAGGGCAATATGTCCCTTTAGTGTAAATGTAAAGTCTCTCTTTTCTTCTTCTGTTATTTCTCCTAAAACTATTGTCCTTGTAATATCTGTAGTACCGTCTAAGTATTGTCCTCCAGAGTCTACTAAAAACATTCCTTCTGGTTTTAATGTATATTGATTTTCTTCTGTGGCTCTGTAATGCATCATGGCTGCATGATCCTTGTATGCTGCTATGGTGTCAAAGCTTGTGCCTATGAAGTTTTCTTGCTGTCTTCTAAAGCTTTCAAGCTTATCTGAAGCAGACATTTCTGTTACTTCTTCTTTTTTTATTGCATTATCTATCCAATATAAAAATTTAACCATGGCTACATTATCTTTTATATGGCATTTCCTAAGGTTTTCTATTTCTACTTCGTTTTTGATGGTTTTAAGAAGCATAGATATATCTTTACCTTTGACTTTTTTAGTCCCTTCAGGCATGCAGCCATATAACCATCTGCTTATTTTATTTGGGTCATAGAAAATACTTGAAGCTGAATCTATGTTTTTTAATGTATTTTCCACTTCTTCGTATTCTTTTATTTCTACTCCATTTTCTTTAAGTAAAGCTCTTACTTCATCAGTTATCTTTCTGTTATCTATAAAAAGTATTGCATTATCCATTGATGCTAAAGCATAGGATATAGTTACAGGATTGTTCCTTACGTCATTGCCTCTTATATTGAAAAGCCAAGCTATGTCGTCAAGGCTACTTAGTAAATAATACTCCGCACCTTTTTTCTTCATCTCTTCTCTAACTATATTGAGCTTTTCTTTTGTAGATTTACCAGAATACTTTACTTCATGAATATACACTTTTTCTAAGGGTAATTCAGGTCTGTCTTTCCAAATAGGATTTATTAAATCATATCTATCGTCTATTTTTATGTTTTTATCTTCTAGCTTTTCCTCTAGTTCCTTAGCTTGATTACATGAAAAAACTTTTCCATCAAAGCCTAAACAATCTCCATTTTTAAGTTTTTCTGCAACCCATTCAGAATAAGTTGGAACTCCTGGCTGTCTCATTTTAAAAAGCTTAATCTCTGTTCCTTTAAGCTCTTTCTCAGCTTGTATAAAGTATCTTCCATCAGTCCATAGGCCAGCTTCATCTAATGTGACTATTACTGTACCTGCGGAACCTGTAAAACCAGATATCCATGCTCTTGATTTCCAATGTTCAGGCACATATTCACTTTGATGTGCGTCAAAACTAGGTATTACATAAGCGTCCATTCCTTTTTCTTTCATTAACTCTCTAAGAGCTTTAAGCTTTTCATTTACTTGCATACATGTTACCTCCCTTTAATTGAATATGTATACTTTAAAACTACTAAACAGATTCTACTACATTACTTTGTTCATTCATATTTCTAGTGAGAACCATGGCTAAGATAACAGCACTAATGCCTGCTACTAGCTTTGAAGCAACAAAAGGAACTATTATGTTTTTTTCAATACTTGCTACAAATCCAAGCTGACCACCAAATGTAAATGCTCCACTTACGGCAAATGCTGAACATAGTACCTTTCCTCTATCATCCATGTTTTTTAACATAATAAATGCTGGAATATTGTTAGCTAATGACATTATAATGCCTACAACTGCATTTTCTCCAATGCCTATCTTTTCTCCAAGTTTTGATAAAGGTGTTTTAAACACTTTAGTCACTACATGCATCATGGGGTAAGCACCACAGAGTACTATGGCTATACTTCCAACTATCTTTAATCCTTCATCAAAGGGTTCCATTCCTGGTATAATAGCTATTCCTGATATTCTTTCAAATATACTTATGATAAGTCCAATTGCTCCAGTAACAATTATGATTTTACTGAAATAATTAAATCCTTTTATAAGTTTATCAGGCCACTTAATAAGCCCAATTGCTAAAATCGCAGACATTAATATTATAGGAACCATATTAGTCAAAAGAATAGATATAGGAAGTCCTAACAGTATTCCTCCAATAACACTTCCTAAGGGTATAGTTATCATTCCTGCTAATATCCCTTTGGTGAAAAAATATTGGTCTTTCTTTTCAACGACACCTGCTCCAATAGGAATTGTAAACACTACTGTTGCCCCTAACATAGATGCTAAAATAAGCCCAGAAAATAGGCCCATTTCTTTTGTTTGAGCCATACTAGCTGCTGAAATATAGCCTCCCATATCGCAAGCAAGGATAGATGCTGGAAATATAGAAGGATCTGCTCCTATGACCCTAAACAAAGGGGCAATTATTTTTGATAATTGACTAGAAATTACAGGGGCTAGAGAATATATTCCTACTATGCTCAATGTAAGACTTCCCATTGCCATAAAGCCTTCTTCAAACTTCTTGCCTAATCCATATTTATTACCTAATATCTTATCTATACAACCTAATACAGCAAATGTAAATATTGTATAAAGTATTACTTCGTTCATTTCATTTCTCCTTGCCTTGTGTTGTTTATTAGTTTAGTTTCTATTAGATATAGTTTTGTTTATAATCTAATATATTTCAATATAATTATAATATAGCATATAAAATATGTATATCCTTTTTACTTTTCAACTAAGTGTTTCCAATATCTTGTAGGCATGTGCTGCTTTTGGAGTGTTGGATTTATTTTGTTTTTTATTGCTATACTTTTAAAATATTCCTTCCAAAGTCTTTGATAGTCCTCTTCTTCATCTGTAAAATTTATTTCCTCTACCACATTTAAATCTCTAATAATCCACTGTTTTTTATTATACATAACCCCTATGCCTCTCTTTACGTCATGTATAATCCAGTACTCACCTGACATTCTTTCTGCAAAATGTGAAGCCATAAGACCAATAATATCATTATCAGGTTCTATCTGAGAATAATACACTCCATTATTTAACTGGCTAAACCTAACGAATCCCAGCATTCTATGTACTTCTTTACTTACTTGCTGGCGAATTTTATGTACTGTTAGCACCCTGTTATCAGATAGATGTTGATCTACATTGTTTCCTATTTTCCAACCAAGTCTCAAGTATTTGTATATTATAGTTCCTCTGTCCTCTCTCTCTGAAAGGAATACATAGAAACAATTTTTTAGAGCATATTCTGAAATTTTCTCTTCTATTGATGCATAAACCTTTCTAGACTTTTCTTTATCTGTCTCAATACGTACTTTTTCAACAAGAAAGCTTTGTTGAGGACTATCTTCCGATAGTATTTCATCTGGTATTTCTTTTCTATAGTAAGCTTCATATATGGCGGTTAGGAGTCAGTCAAATCTTCCATCATAGATATATTGTAGCATTTTAAAATTCCCCCGTTATAGTTGAAACAATATCATTTACTGGTGGTTGCTGAGGATAAGCTAAAAATCCACTTTGAAAATTATTTTCCCTCTGAATAATGGAACTTGTTGTAGTCAAAGAAAGAGTTTCAGTACTGTTAGTCATAGGATAAATAGAAAATATAGAAAGTTGTTCACCGACTTCACTTAAGTTCTTGTTATTAAGGTTAAATAATATGCTATTTCTTATGGCAGAAGCATCCATGCTTTTGATACCGTAATGCTTCCCATTGCAAGTAATAAAATATCTAGCTCTCTTTAATACTATTCCTAGCTTTTTTAAGTCCTCAAAGTCTAGATTCCCAAACTTTCTTGCAGCAATTATCCTCCTAGCAGAATTAACCCCTATACCTGGAATCCTTAGCAACAAATAATATTCTGCCTTATTAATCTCTACTGGAAACAAATTAATATTTCTCAATGCCCAATCGCACTTAGGATCAAGTGCAAGGTCAAAGTCAGGTTTTTCATCACTAAGAATCTCAGAAGCATTGTAACCATAAAACCTTAAAAGCCAATCAGCTTGATAAAGCCTATTTTCTCTAACTAATGGTGGAGAGGCTAGTACTGGAAGATTGGGATGTGTAGATACTGGTATAAAAGCCGAATAATACACTCTTTTTAGTTTAAATCCCTTATACAACGACTCCGAAAGTCTAAGTATCTTTAAATCACTGTCCTTAGTAGCACCTACAATAAGCTGAGTAGTTTGCCCAGCAGGAACAAAGCTCTGAGAATATTTGAATTTCTGCCTCTCTTCTACAGATTGATGTATTCTGGAGTTGATAAAATTCATAGGTTTAATAATAGCATCCTTCTTCTTCTGTGGTGCCAGTAGCTTTAACCCTTCATCGGAAGGAAGTTCAATATTTACACTCATTCTATCTACATACGTACCTGCTTTTTCTATTAAAGCTTTATCAGCCCCAGGTATTGCTTTTAAATGAATATATCCGTTAAATCTATGCTCTTCCCTAAGCTTTTTAACTGTACTTGTTAAAAGTTCCATTGTATAGTTTGGATTCTTATATACAGCTGAGCTTAAGAAAAGCCCTTCTATGTAGTTTCTCTTATAAAAATTTATTGTCAAATCTGCTACTTCATCAGGTGTAAATGCTGCCCTAGGCACATCGTTTGAAGCTCTATTTACACAATAAACGCAATCGTATATGCAATAGTTAGTGAAAAGAATTTTAAGTAAAGATATACACCTGCCATCATCTGCCCAGCTATGACATATGCCACTTTGACTAGTACTACCTATGTCTCCTTTTTTTCCTTTCCTATTGCTACCACTAGATGAACAGGATACATCATATTTTGCAGCATCTGATAGTATCTTAAGCTTGTTAAGCATTTCCATAGTATCACTCCAAAGAATTGTTTGTTATCTATATTTTACCACGAAATATGCGATTTGCAAACATATGTTCGATTAATGTCTGCCAACTTTTTTCTAAATGAGAAAATGAGAAGAACTTATAGGAATATTTCCTGAGCTTAATATTTCGGGTGAATTGTACTCAATGTTTGGAGATGACTTTAATTGCTTTAGTTTATAGATTTAAGGCAATAACCATGACTTTTTTTATGAGTTTTCTCAAAATAATTTGACTGTTCTGTCCTATTTTTCATTTCTCAAAAAATAGTTTTTTAATATCTTTTCTTTCTAGGAAGAAAAGTCATGGCTTGCTCGTCTATATTGTACAATACAAAAAGGGGGGAGATTTAAAGTGAAAAAGGTTTTATGTTTTTTAATGCTTCTCATATTGTTCAGCACTACTGCTTATGCCGATGCAAAATTTTCATCCTCTATTGATGAGGAAATAAAGAGCTATAGTTTTGTCGAAAAAAATTATAGTATTATTTTTAATCGCTCCTTATCAAGCAATAATCTTATAAATATCTTCAGTGCTAGTATTGGAGATACTGGAACTGGATACGTAGATATGTATTCTGCTGTATATCCTGTATCAGAAGTAGATAGTGTAGTTTTTAATGTGTACCTAGAAAAATATAATGGGAGAACATATACCGTTATTAGTTCATGGCAAGACTCTCCAGCTGAAAAGTACGGACGATATGTATTTGATAAGAGATACAAAGTAGAAAGTAATAACATTTACAGACTCAGAGTAAATGTTAAAGCTACTAAAGGTGATTTAGTTGAAACAGATTCCCTAACTACTTCCTCTATTACAGTAAAATAGGAGAATATCCTTATGGGTATTCTCCTAATTGAATATATTCATTATTTTCACCTTCTCTTACCTACTAAAATCTCCATAATTGTCTTATTTCAATCTTTGAAAATAACTAATGAATATGTTTTACATACAATCAGAAAAACTCGATCCTCTAATTTTAAACTAAGTTATTATTTTAAGGGAGGTGATATTGTGGAAGGTGAATTAATGAAATTAGCAGTTTCACAAGGCATATGGGCTGCGCTAAGCATTTGCCTACTACTTTACATTTTAAAAGCACAAGAAAAAAGAACTGCTAAGCAGGAGGAACGAGAAGAGAAATATCAAAGTATAATTTTAGAGCTTACTAAAAAATTAAGTCTAATTGATGAAGTGAAAAATGTTGTTGAGCATATAAAGAAATAAATCATATCTAGGCCCCAAAACAGGTTTGCTAATATATAAAGTATTATTGACTTAACATGGTTTCTGATATAATAGGAGCTAAGTTAAGTCATTTATTTGCTAGAATTAAATAGATAGATAGACTTAAGCTATACAGTTCTTCTATTTTATATTCTCTATTATCTTCATCATCTCTTGCCTGTCAAAGGCTCCTATTAAATTATATAGCACTTCATTTTTATCCCATATAATTTTCACTTCACCATTGTTATACTCAATAATATTGTATGTTACACCTTCTATTTCTTCTTGTGAAAGCCTTGTATTGTCTTCTTTTATTGATATAGCACTAGTATATTGGTCAGTTATAGTCATTTGAGTGAAAAATAAGAAATTTGTTCCATCTGCAAATATCATTTCTACTTTGCATACTTCTTCATTAGTAGTTTTTATTTCTATCTCTTTAAGCCCATAGCCTGTTGGCAAGTAATTAAGCTCCTTCACGGGAAATGTTGATATTTTTTTCAGTTCATTTATATTGCTTGTAACTAAATTTTTCTTGCTTTCATTTCTGCTAAATTCCTCTTCAACTTTGTTGTCTAAGTTTAAAACTCCATTTTCAGCCGTAAAAAAAGTTCTTAATGTCCTTGTGAATCTGGTATATCCTTCATCTGAGATTCCTAGTATCACTATTAACATTACTATAAAACTAGACGATACAACTAAAACCATTCTTTTTAGAAATATTTCCCTTTTTCTCCTTTTTTGTGTTCTCATTATGTTTTTAAATACATCATTCATAGGCGGTACTTCTATGCTATCCATTTTCTCTTTTACTGCCTGTTTAATCAGTTTGTCTAATATATCTTCATTCATTTTTATCACCACTCATATTTTCTATATCCTTAAAATAATTACCTTGATCTAACTTTTCTTTTAGTTGTTTTTTTGCTCTATAAATTCTCGAAGATACAGTATTTATAGGAATATTTAGGCTACTAGCTATTTCTTCATAGCTAAGCCCTGCATAATAATATAAATATACAGCTTCACTATATTGACTACTAAGCTTAGATATTTCTTCCAATAAATATTCTCTTAATTCTTTTTTCTCTAAAATTTGTTCAGGTAAATCTATAAATATCTCTTCATTCCTTATTTCATTTATTCTATTATCATCATCTATTATGGGTGTTTCTTGTTTGTTTTTTCTATAATAATCCTTTGATTTATTTACTACAATAGTGCAAATCCAACTGTTAAACTTACTTACATCTTTAAGTTGAGCAAGCTTGTCCCATACTATAATAAAAGTCTCCTGAACAGCGTCCATAGCTCTTTGCTCATCGTTTAATATTGCATAGGCTATCCTATACAGTTTATTTTTATAAGACTCAACAATAATATCAAAACTATTTATTTCTTTTTCAGATTTATCACTCTTAAATACAGACATTATGTTTCATCCTTTTTAATTTATTAACGTATCTGTTTTCTACTTTAATTATACCATAATATGCCATAATTTCTAATGTTTCCATGAAAATGAATATAATGTCCTATTAAAATAGTCTCTAAAGACTATAAAGAGAAGAATCGATTCCAAAACCTTCATTGGTAATTTTTGTATAATAAGGAAATATGGGAGCTTTCAAATAATGAGCTTACTCAATATCTAGGTGGATATTCATATTATTTAGATAAGAAAAATCAATCTTCCTCTAAAACTTGTATTGATATAAAAGAAGAAATACTTAAGCTGGAAATGCAGTTATCTCACATTTCATTTAGGCTTATGGGATGTAAAGATGAAGAAAAGGTTAATCTAGAAAATGAATACTATGAAACAACTAGAAAACTAAAAGAAATAAAAAACTAAAAATTTAAAAATCTCCAAAATAATGTAACAAAAATTTTATATTTTTTGTTGACAAATATTAATTGGGGTTATAACATATTAACAATATTTAATAATTTATTTCTTAAAGTATAACAAATGAAAAGAACTTTGACTTGATTTTTCATAGTTAAAGTCTAACTAAGGGGGTATTATCATATGTCAAATTCCAATCTACATGAAACTAAAAGAGAAACTTTTTCATCAGGACTTGCGGTGTTTTTCGCCACTCTTGGCTCTGCTGTCGGTTTGGGAAACATATGGAAGTTTCCTTACTTAGTTGGGGCAAATGGTGGTGGGGCTTTTATTATTGTCTATTTATTGTGCGTAGTACTAGTTGGAATGCCTGTAGCTATATCTGAGTTTTATATAGGCAGAAAAACTCGAAGTAACCCAATAAAAGCCTTTGATAAGTTAAAAGCAAATCCTTTATGGAAATCCATAGGCTACTTAGGAGTATTGACCAGTATATTAATCATGATGTTCTATTCTTCTGTAGCAGGATGGGTATATCAATATACGTTTAAAGCCTTGAAGGGTGACTTTACAAGTATATCTGGTATGCCTATGGCAGAGGCAGGAGCCTATGTTACTAAGGAATTTGATATGGTAGTGGGTGGACCTATATCTCCTATGATATGGCAGCTAATAGTTGTTGCTGTTGTGGCTACCATAATATATGCAGGAGTTAAAAAGGGTATTGAAAGAGTTACTAAATCCTTGATGCCAGTATTGTTTGTTTTGATTATAGTATGCGCAATTAGAGCTTTAACATTGGATGGTGCTAGACAAGGTCTTAACTTTTTATTCAGTGTAGATTTCTCAGCCATTACTCCAGCAGTTATATTGTCAGCTTTAGGACTTGCATTTTTTAAGTTGTCTATAGGTATGGGAACTATGATGACTTATGCCAGCTACTTTACTAGCGACAACAATATGCCTGCTACTTCAGCAAAAGTAGCATTATCCGATGTGGCAGTATCGATGTTGGCAGGACTAGCTGTATTCCCTATAGTGTTTACTTTCGGACTTGAACCTGGTAATGGACCAGGACTTTTGTTTAATACTATTCCTTTAGTTTTTTCTAAGATACCTTTTGGGAACATACTGTTGATTGCATTTTTCTTGCTAGCTTCTATAGCTGCTACTACTGCTATGACTTCAATGTTTTCAGTGCCAGTAGCTGTTTTGACAGAGTCTCTAGGCATGAAAAAGGGTGCTTCTGTTATTTTAACTGGTGGAATAGTATCGCTAATAGGAATCCTTACTGTTCATCCTAGTAGTCTTCTAGGAAAAGTAACTATATTGAGTAAAAGCTTCTTTGATTTATTCGATTTTATTTCTTCAAATTTATTTATGCCAATAGGTGGATTGTTAATCGTTATATTTGCAGGATATTTTGTAAATAAAGATGATTTAGTTGATGAATTATCTAATCACGGTGCTTTGAATAATAGTAATTATTTAAAACTGTTTAGACTGTTGCTAAGATATGTTACTCCAATACTTTTAATAGTTATTTTCTTAAATTCTATAGGGATATTAAAGATATAAAAATAAAACCGTTGAGATTTCTCTCAGCGGTTTAATATTGCTTTTCTATAGAATATTCTTTTTCATCTTTTATCATAGTGCTAGCTACATTACCTTTTTTCATTCTAGCATCATAAGTTGTATCGATGGTCACCCATTCATTAGTGTCTTTTAAATAAACTTGATTCCATGCATGATATGAATCAATGTCGTTTTTAGTTCCCATAACTAACTTTGCAGGTACATCTACACTTCTAAGCATTGCTGCAAATAAGGCTGAATAGTCATAACATATTCCTTTTAATTCTTTTAATGTATTGTCTATGGAAGGTATATAGCCTGTTTTAACATTTTTAGCCTTATCATAGTCATAGTTAATATTATTTACAATGTGATTATATATTGCAACAACTTTTTCATTGTCGTTTTTTGCATTTTTAGTTAATTCTTTAGCTTTCTTAATAGATTCCATATTCTCATTCCAATTAATTATTTGAATAGATTGTAAAAATACTTCATTGGAATTTGATAGTTTTAAATTAATCTCTTCTTTTTCAACTTGTCTATATGTGTTACCTTCTACATTTTCTAAAATAGAAACTATGTATTTTCCATCTCCAAGCTGTAGTGGCAAGTTATTGTTTGATTTTAGATCGTAAGTATATTTTATATTGCCTTTACTTATCATTATTTTTGTAACTACATCTTTTTTAGGTGTATAATTAATACTTACTAGTCCGCTATCTAACTGACTTTTATCAATGGTTGAAGTAGAAGCAAAAGCTACTGTAGAAGATAATAATGTAACAACTAATGAGAAGAGTACTAGATTACGCTTTAACACAAAAAACTCTCCTTTCGGTAACTGGCTGCCATCTTATTTCTAAGGAAGGCCCTTTAGTTTTGCGTCCCTAGCTTTCGCTAGGTTTGCCTTTATCGGTGAAAAGTCACTGATAAAAATATACATTTATTTTCTTAATTTTACCATAGCTTGTCCCATAATAAATATAGTTCTATGGTCCTATTTTTTGAATTTATATCTTAAATTATTAATCAATTATTTTTCCTTTTATTATCAATCTATGTGTTGGATTCTTCATAGGATGACATGTAATTAAAGTTATTTCTTTGTCTTTTTTATTGCTATACAATACCCACACTTCTTCTGGTTTAACATACAGCTTTTCTGTTACAGTATATTTGTATTGATTATCTCCACTGTCTACTACTACTGAATCTCCCACTTCAACTTCTTCTAATCTATTAAAGTTTCTTCCAAAAGTACGATTTCTATGTCCTGCTATAGCATAGTTTCCTACTTCTCCTGCTTTACCTGTATTGTCTATACTAGCTACTGATACATTTAGGTTTTTCTCTGTAGCTCCTTTGAGTATGGGTTGGTTTAATTTGATTTTATCTATTTTTAACATACCTTCCATATGCTTTTGTATATATTCTTCTTTTTCTTTTGCTGCTCTATCCTCTTCTCTTTTCCTTTTTTCTTCCCTATCTGCTAGTTCCATCTTCTTTTTTTCTTCTTCGCTTATCTCGTCGTAATTAGGTTCTGCAGGTAGATTAGTTTCTTGATTTATGTTTTCTGTTTCTCCGCTGTCTATCAATTGCAGACTTTGTTGCCATTCTTTTATGAATTTTTCCTGTTGATAATCCGAATATAATTCTGATATTTTTGGGTATGCTGCCACTACTAACCCTATAAATATTATTATTGAAGAAATTATTTTCCTTTTCATTTTGTATATCCTACCTTTGATTCTTGTATGTGGGCTTAATGTTTTAAAAGGCAGAGATTAAATCTCTGCCTTACGGCACCCCTTTACTACATCTTTATTTTTATGCTATTTTTCTTCTTAAGAATATTCCTAGTAGTACTAATAATAGTCCTGTAAGGTAATATCCTAAGTGGCTACCTTCTCCTGTCTTTGGAAGTACATCTGGTGCACCTGTTGGTACTTCATCTACGTCTATTTCTATGAGTATTTCTTCTTCTGTTCCGTCTGGATGTTTGATTATTATTGTAAATCTGTCTTTTCCTACAAAGCCTGGATTAGGAGTATATACCCATTTACCATTTTCATCTATGGTTACTGTTCCGTTTTCAGGCGGATTTTTAACCTTTGGATCACTTCCTTCTGGAACTTTTACTTCCCCTTCCTTAGGATTATCCTTTGGAGTTTCCTCCTTTACTGTAGGTGGACCTTCCTCTGGAACCGTTGGTTCTTCTGGGTATGTTGGTGGTTCTACTGGTTTTTCTGGTTCTTTCGGCTTAACTGGCTCAGTTGGTGGATTTGTTGGTTTTTCTGGTATTTCTGGTTCTTTTGGTCCCGGTCCTGGGCCTGGATCTGGGTCTACTGGTGGAATCCTATAGTTTATTTTCTCAACTTTAGTTGGCTCTGTCTGATTCTCATCGATTACAAACTGTACTGGAGTCTTATCTAATCTATATCCAGCAGGAGCCTTGGTTTCAATTAGTTGATATTTACCAGCTTCTAAGTTTTCTAAATGAATTTCACCATTTTCATCTGTTGCTAAATCTTCTGTGACAACTTCATATTCGCCTTCTTCATTTTCTTTTCTTAGTTCAAAGATTGCTCCTTGAAGCTTTATGGAGTTATCCCTTCCATCATATTTTATTAGGATCACAGAATGGTCTTTCTTTGTATTGGTTACTGTTATTTCTCTTGGTTCACCATCTGTGTTTCCATCCAATACTATCTCTTCTATTGACTCAAAATTTAGTACATAATCGGGATGTGGCGTTATTTCTTCTATGGTATAAGTGTCATATGGTAAATCATTAAATTTTATAGTACCATCTGCACCAGTAGTGCCTGTTCTTACAGTTAAACTATCTTCTCCACTAAGTTTGAATTCTACACCCTCTAACAAAATGGTTTCATCATCTGAATCAACTTTTTTAATTATGATACTACCTTTTCCACGTGTATTT
>CAYYDM010000020.1:0-22932 GCA_964470635.1 uncultured Clostridia bacterium
TGAATGCACAGGAATACCAACAAATGATTTAATCGAAAAAGCTTTTCCTAATATAGAGAGGATAAATCAGGGACCTGTAGCTGTTATCGAATGTTTTCAAAATATTCCATGCAATCCTTGTTCGACTTCATGTAATAGAAATGCAATGAATCCTATGGATGATATAAATGATTTACCTTCGCTAAATGTAGACAATTGCAACGGCTGTGGTATATGCATGAGTAAATGCCCAGGATTAGCTATAATGGTTGTGGATGGAAGCTATTCAGATAATGAAGTATTGTTTAGAATACCTTATGAATTTTTGCCTCTTCCTAATAAAGGTGATATTGTTGAAGGATTGAATAGAGAAGGTAAATATATTACAGATGTTAAGGTGCATAGGGTACAAAATCCAAAGTCTTTCGATAAGACAGCTATTATAGATGTAATAGTAGATAGGAATTTTTTATATGAATTTAGAAATATAAGAATGGGGGTCGAAGCTCATGAATAACGATACAATTATCTGCAGGTGTTCAGATATTACATTAGAAGATGTTAGAAAACTAATTCAAGATGGATATAGAACTGTAGATGAAATAAAAAGAGTTTCTAGAGCTGGTATGGGGCCATGCCAAGGGAGAACATGTAGTCAACTTATATTGAGGGAAATTGCTAATTATACAGGTGAAAATATATCTGAATTAGATGTTTGTATAAGCAGACCTCCTGTAGCAGGAATAAAAATAAAACAAATATTAACTGGAGGTGAATCTATTGATTAAAACTGCTGATGTAGTCATTATTGGTGGTGGAATATCTGGTTGTTCCATAGCATATAATCTAGCTAAAAAAGGTGTAAAAAATGTAGTTGTACTAGAGAAAAATTTTCTTGCAAGTGGAGCTACTGGCAGATGTGGAGCTGGCATTAGACAACAATGGGGAACAGAAATGAATTGTAGATTATCAATGGAAAGCATAAAATTCTTCGAAACTGCAAATGAAGAACTAGAATATGATGGCGATATTGAGTTTAAACAAGGAGGATATTTATTAGTCTCATCTACAGAAAAAGAAGATGAGCAATTTAAAAAGAATGTTGAACTCCAAAAATCACTAGGGATACAGGTAGATTATCTAACTCCAAAGAAAGCAACTGAAATTGTTCCCTATCTAAATACCGACATTATTAAAAGTGCTACCTTTTGTCCAAAAGATGGACATTTGAATCCTTTTTTGACTACTGATGCTTATGCTAAAGCAGCTAAAAGACTTGGAGTCGAGATATATACTTTTACCGAAGTATTAGGAATTAAAACTGAAAATGGAAAAATTAAAGGAGTTATTACTAACAAGGGTGAAATATCTACTAATATAGTAGTTAACGCTGCTGGGGGTTACTCTAAACTCATAGCAGATATGGTTAATGTAGATATTCCAGTGTATTCTGAAAGACATCAAATACTAGTTACTGAGCCTGTAGAGCCAATGCAAGATCCTATGGTTATGTCCTTTTCATTGAATATTTATTGTCAACAAACGCCTCACGGATCATTTATAATGGGTAGAGGTGATGACAATGAGCCTAGAGATTTAAGAATAACATCTAGCTGGCAGTTCCTAGATGAAATGGCTAAGACAGTTGTCGAACTACTCCCACCAATAGGTGAGTTAAGAGTAATAAGACAATGGGCGGGATTATATAATATGACACCTGATAAACATCCAATTTATGGTCCGGTAAAAAATCTAGAAGGGTTTTATCTTGCCATTGGTTTTAGTGGGCATGGCTTCATGCTTGGGCCTATGACTGGACTTTTAATTGCAGAACAAATATTAGGTGAAAAAAATACTATTGATATTAGTAAGCTTACTTTAGAGAGATTTGAGAAAGGTGAGTTAGTATTTGAACCGTCAGTAGTTTAATAATTTATATATTCAATTGGAGGTGGTATTGTTGAAGGTATTAAGAAAAAAAGAAGAGCGTTGTATTGGATGTCATCAGTGTGAGGAAATCTGTTCTCAAGCGTATTTTAAAGAGAAAAATTTGAAAAAAGCTTCCTTAAAAGTTACGGAAATTGTAGATGCAAATAACGAAATAATTACATGTTCTCAGTGCGGAGATTGTATTGATATTTGTCCAGTAGAGGCTATTTATAGAGATAATAGAGGAATTGTTAGAATAAAGAAAGATATCTGCGTAGGTTGCTTAATGTGTGTAGGCTTTTGCAATGAAAGAGCCATGTTTCAGCACGATGACTTTACTGAACCTTTTAAATGTATTGCTTGTGGACTATGCTCTAAAAAATGTCCTACGGGTGCAATATATTTAGAAGAGATATAATACATTTTATTTAAGGGGGCGAATCTATTGAAAACAGATATACTCAAAGAAAATCGAAAATTGCTTAATGAATATAGATATGAGCTTGGCAAAATAGAAAAAGGTTATACAAATAGAAGTCTATACATTAATTTATCAAATAATAAAATTGATTCAATGCCTGTTACAGATATGATGAAAGAAAAGTTTATTGGAGGAAAGGGCTTTGGATTGTGGTACTTATGGAATGCAGTAAAACCAGAGACAAAATGGACAGATCCAGAAAACGCAATAGTAATAGCTAGTGGACCAATAGGAGGAATTACACAATATCCTGGAGCAGGTAAATCTTTAGTAGTAACTATATCACCCCTTACTGGAATTCCTATAGATAGTAATGTAGGGGGTTACTTCGGCCCGCTGTTAAAGTTCTCTGGTTGGGATGCGTTAGAAATACAAGGTAAGGCGGATAATGATGTAGTAGTATATATAGACGGTAATAACGGCACTGTAAGGATAGAGGAAGCACCATTAGAAGCTATAGATGCACATGTGCTAGGAGAACAATTAACGGAAATGTATGCTGATTCCGAAGAAGATAAGAGAAATATAGCTGTCGTTACAGCTGGTACTGCTGCAGACAATACTTTAATAGGACTTTTAAACTTCACCTTTTATGATGTAAGAAGAAAGGTAGCAAGACTAAAACAAGCTGGTAGAGGCGGAATAGGTACGGTATTCAGAGATAAGAAAATTAAAGCTTTAGTAGTAAAGTTTAGTGGAGTAAAAGGTGATTTAAATAATCCTGCTGATCAAGCCAAAATAAATAGAACTGGGTTAAGACTTCATAGAGAAATAAATAGGTTTGATGATGAGCAATGTAGAATGAGGCAAGTAGGAACTGCAAACATTATAGAGGTTATGGATGAGTATGATTTATTGCCTGTTCATAATTATAAATATGGCAGCCACCCTGACACATACAAAATAGCTTCAAATGTCTTTAGAGACAACTATTTAACACAAGGCAAGCCTGATGGCTGCTGGTATGGATGTTCATTATCATGTGCTAAAGCTGCAGATATATTTGAATTAAAAACAGGACCATATAAAGGAGACAAAGTAACTGTAGATGGACCTGAATATGAAACTGCAGCAGGAGTAGGAGCAAATTGTGGGATTTTTGATCCTGAATATATAATAGAGTGTAATTTTTATTGCGACACATATGGAATTGATACTATTTCATTTGCAACAATTACAGCTTTCTTGATGGAATGCTATGAAAATGGAGTAATAAATAAAGAAATTACTGGAGGATTAGAGCTAACCTTTGGAAATAAAGATGCAGCTATAGAACTTCTTCATCAAATGTCTAGAGGAGAAGGCTTTGGAAAATTAGCAGGATTAGGTATAAGAAGGCTAAAAAGAATATTTGTTGATGAATATGGTGCAGATAAGGATTTCTTAGAGGATATTGGAATGGAGCAAAAAGGATTAGAGTATTCTGAGTATCTACCTAAAGAATCTTTAGCGCAACAAGGGGGATATGGGTTAACGAATAAAGGACCTCAACATGATGAAGCTTGGCTAATATTTATGGATATGGTTAATAACCAAATACCAACCTTTGAAGATAAAGCAGAAGCACTACACTATTTTCCGATGTTTAGGACTTGGTTCGGTCTTATGGGGCTCTGTAAGCTACCTTGGAATGATATTGTGCCTGCAAGCAATGTATCTACCGATGAGCCAGCTAAAATACCAGAGCATGTACAGAACTATGTTGATTTATATAATGGAATGACTGGTAACAACATTGATAAGAGTGAATTAATAGTTCAATCAGAGAGGGTATATAACTTCCAAAGAATTTTCAATATTAGAATGGGGCATGGCAAAAGAGAAGATGATAAGGTGCCTTATCGTTCTGCAGGACCTGTTACTATTGAAGAATATGAATCTAGACAAGAAAGATATGATAATCAACTTAAAGAAAAATTAAATTATGACCCAGCAGGAAAATCAACTGGGGAAAAAATAAAAGTTCTTAGAACATACAGAGAAGATCAATACGAAAAACTAATCGATGCAGTTTATAAAAGAAGAGGTTGGACAGAAATTGGTATTCCTAAAGTAGAGAAATTAAAAGAAATTAAAATGGACTTACCAGAATTAATTGAGGTGGTAGAAAAACATCTCTAATTCAACAGGAGCTGATATAGCATGATTTTAATTAATGGTAAAGAACATGAATGGAGTAATAGCTTGACTGTTCAAGAAATCCTAAATATAAAAAAGTATACTTTTCCCAAGATAATAGTGAAAGTGAATGGTGATTTAATACCTAAGCATGAATATGCAAGTACCTTAATTTATGACGGAGATGAGGTACAGGTTATTCATTTGTTGGCTGGGGGATAGATATAATAAAGATACTACATGCTATTTTGTATGTAGTATCTTTATTATATAAGAAGTTTCTTTATCATGAATATCATAATAGAATAATCTGAAAGTAAAATATATTTAACCTAAAAGCATTTTAGTTTACATAAAAAAATTATGTAAACTAAAATAAGTAAAAGTGCTTTATAAGATGAAAAAAGTAGACTTTGTGACTAGAAGTACTCTTTTTGAGATCTGGCAAGATATATTGACAAGGAATCTAGGTAGTTATAAGATAATAATGGATATATTACCAATATGAGTAAAATAATTATGCAGTTCTGTATAATTGTTTATTTATATAAAATTATCTACGCTTTCAATCAATAATAATGGTCAAGGGGTTGATAATTATATTTGTCGTCGGAACAATTAAGAAAAATGTTTTGAGACATAGTAAGAAGAGTTTTTTGTTGATTTTGATTTCAGGTGTGATTGTTTTATTTTTGCTATTATATATTGCAAATATAGAAAAAAATGAAACCCAGCTTTTAAAGCTTGGTGAGACGATTCCTGTTACAGGGAGTGTCTGTAACATTGATGGCAGTCAGGATGTTGGTCTGCAGATTGATTTTGAAAAATTGCAAGAAATGCGTGATACGGGTTTGATAAAAGATGAAGTGACTGCAATTGAAATATCTGCTGCTTTACCAAACACATATGACGAATCTGTGCTTGGTTGTTTATTCCGTTTTGAGGGTACAAATTCTTTTTCTGTATTCTCATCCTTTTCACCTCAGGATGTCTCTTATATTGATAATTATGATGAAAGTTTTCTAAAGGGAAATGAACCTGTATGCATTGTGAGAGATAGGTTTAAGAGGGAACAGAATATTAATCTAGGAGATGAATTGGAAATTGAGGCATATGCACAAGAATATGATGCCAACGGAGAATTTATAGACGATTTCAAAAAAATAGGACTTGTGAAGATGAAAGTGATAGGATGTTTTAAGAGCGAGACTCAGTTGTATAACGAGGCACCATTTATTATAAGTCCAATTGGATTCGTTGAAAGTATCTATAAAGGAACGAATGTTAAGAGTTATGCAAGTGCTGCAAGATTTACCCTAAAGGATTCTCTCAAGCTTAACGAATTCAAAAATAAAATGCAAGAGATTGGATTTTCATCGACTAATATGCAGGCAGGTTTTTCACGAGTGGGAGAAGCATTAACAATAAATGATGAGACATTTATTATGTCTGCAACACAACTTACAAAAAGTTTAAATATGCTCAAAAGTCTTGAACCATTAATTTTTATAATAGTTGCCGCAATTGGTTTTATATCATCATATTTATTGATGCAAAGTAGACAAAATGAATTTGCAATTATGCGTTCTTTAGGAACAAGTAAGAAAAAATGTTTTCAAATTATTTTTTTGGAAAACATGATACTCGTGCTCTCAGGCAGTATCCTTGGAACTTTTGTATCTAGTTTTATTGTAAGCATTAAGGTTAAGACTATGGGACTTATTTTGGTTGTATTTTTGGTTTTCTATATGTTGGGGACAACTGTTGCATTATTACTGCTGAACAGATTTAGTGTAATGGCAATGTTATCTAAGGCAGACTAAGGGAGGTATTGAGAAATGAATATATTAAAGGCAGAGGAAGTAAGTTATATATATAAAAGTAAATATCAGACTGTGGAAGCAGTATCCAATGTTTCATGTACATTTAAGACTGGTAAAATGTATGCCATAGTTGGTCATTCAGGAAGTGGAAAGAGTACATTTCTTTCACTACTGGCAGGACTTGATTTACCAACAAGTGGTGAAATCTACTTAGAGGACAAACCTATGAGTACATTAGACAGGGATAAATATAGAAGAGAGACAGCTTCAGTTGTATATCAATCTTTTAATTTATTCCCACTATTAACTGCTCTTGAAAATGTGGCTTATCCTATGGAACTTAAAGGAGTTTCTGCAAAAGAAGCAGAAGAAAAGGCAAAAAAATTGATTTTCAAGGTTGGCCTTGAGGAGAGAATATACAATCAACTGCCTTTGATGATGAGTGGTGGAGAGCAGCAGAGAGTTGCAATAGCAAGAGCTTTAGCCATAGGTGGAAAAATCCTCCTTGCTGATGAACCTACTGGAAACCTTGACACGGCAAATGGAAACATAATTGTGGAGTTGTTGGGGAAATTGGCTCATGAACAGAGATATGCTGTAATAATAGTAACTCATGATATGAGTATTGCTGACAGAGCTGATGCTGTATACTCTATGAAAGACGGACAGTTGACAATTATGGAAGAGGAGAGAAGTTAATAGACTCGTTCACTAATGAAAGCGAAAGGTGAGGGATATGATACTAAAAAATAGCTTAAAACAAATGGGAAGAGATAAAATAAAGATGATTGTTTTTCTTTTGTTAATGATGCTAACAGTTACGTTTTTGTCGCTAGGAGTGAATCTTTGGCAGACATGTAATGCAAACATGGAGAAGTATGAGAAAGTTTTTACGACTATTGGAGTAATCAATCAAAAGGAAAATTCTATGGAATTAAGGCAAAGCTGGGATGCTGCAACAAAGAAGCACACCTATTGGGATAAACCTATATATGATTCTATTTTGCCAGTGTCTTTGCTTGATTTTGAAGGTGCAAATTATATCATTAAGCCTGAGCAGAGGCCGTACTATGGAGCTTATTGTCCTGATATAAAAATTCGGACTGATGATGAAGAAGCATATTTTGAAGATAAACTAAATGCTGTTGTAGAAATAGTACCTTATGAAGATTGTATTCCTACAGAGCCAACAAAGGTAAAGGTAGCAAGGGTACTTTCGGGGGCTTCTTATTTAGAAAGGTCTGACATCTGGCTTTGTGACCACTTTAATGATGATCCAGGATTGCTGGAGAAGGGAAAAACGTATGTAACAGACATAGAACAATTTGGCAATACACATAGGGATTCTTATTTAAAAATACCTTATGAATTTCTTCCGCATAATCTTACTATTTCAACCCAAAGGAACAAAAAAGGAGAATCTATTGCAGAGAAAGACTTGCTTCGGGGAAAGTGGGAAGAGGTTACTAATAAATTTTATGAAACTGAGGAAGGCATAGGGTGGAAAACCTTAGGGGATGCAAAAGATAGATTTTGGAAACATACTCTCCCTGTTGTTCCAACAAATAAAACAGAACTTCTCTTGGCATTTCATCAGGGAACTGCACATATTTGTGATGGGCGGGATATCACAGGGGAAGAGTATGAAAAGGGTAAGAAGGTATGTATCATACCAAAAAAGCTTGCTAAAATGAATGGATTAAAAGTTGGCGATAGTCTAAATATTCAAATGTATTATGCAGATTATGAAAGATCAGCAAGTCAGACATTTGCACCAGGTAGTACTGTACTTAATTTTGGGCTACTTAATGACAAAGGAGAAGCATATCCTGTGTTTGAGGATAGTGAGTATGAAATAGTCGGATTTTATAATGATATCACTAAGCCAACAGCAGAGCCAACAGGATATGAAATGGGAGATAGGGCTATGATTATTCCCTCGAAATCTGTGAAAAATAGTGATGAAAACAACATTGTAGCATATGGTCCTATGAAAGGATATACTACATCTTTTCAGATACCGAACGGAACTATAAGGGAATATCTTGAAAAATTTAAGGCATTAGGTATTAACAATCTGGAAATAAATTTTTATGATGGTGGTTATGAGAAGCTAGCTTCAGGAATGCATAATCTGAAAACAGTTGCTATAATTCTTGTAGCTGTAAGTGTGGTAACAACGTTGGCAGTCTTGTTTTTTTTCGTATTTTTATTTATTTCAAAACAGAAAAAGCGTACAGCAATAGAACGTTCATTGGGCATGAGTAAAATGGAATGTATATTGTCCATGCTATACGGGGTTCTTATGATTACATCCATAGGAGCAATTATAGGAAGCTTTGCTGGATTCAAGATAACGGAATTTGTTATGTCAAATTCTATGAACTCAGGGAAAGAATTATACAGTACGGCTTATAGTAACTGGGTCAACAATTCAGACAAAGTGGCAAAGCTCAGTGAAACTGTTGTATCAGTAAATCCATTGATGCCAATTCTTCTATGTAGTATAGTGATTCTTGTTTTGCTTGTTATTGCACTGATATTTATTAAAAATAACTTAAAGGCAGAACCGCTTGAACTTTTAAGTAAAAGTGAAGAATAAGTATGTGACAGTAACAAATATTAATAAAATATTGAAATTCAAAAATAAACTAGGCTCATATTTAAGGTATAAGACATCTAATTTTAACTCATAATGGTTTTATATGATAAAGCAACAAAAACTGCTTAAAATCGATTTTTAACGCTAATAATTGATGACTTGGTTCAAAAATGTTTTTTATATAATAAAATTAGCGTTTTTAAATTGAAATACATAACAAAATAATGTTTTTGAACATAAGTAAATAAAATCTAAAAATATAATAATGTTTTATTTGTTTTTAAGTATTTAAATCTTAAAACGTATTAGGAACATGATAAATTGAGACAAAAAAATATTAAATTATAGAAGGATTTCTCAAAAAAATGTAGAATATTATTATACAAAATGTATATTTTGTATAATAAGGAGTGAAAAAATGGATAACATGCCAATAATATTAGAAGATTTCTTAAATTACATAGAAACTATCAAAGGAAAATCAGAAAATACTGTTAAGGAGTACTTTTTCGATTTACGTACCTTATTTAGGTTTTTGAAGCTTAGATATAAGCTAGTTGATAAAAATACACCTTTTGACGAAATTGATATATCAGATATTGATGAAACGATTATTAGAAAAGTTACTTTACAGGACCTATATGCATTTATTTCATTTGTTGATAAAGATCGTAATAATAAAAATTATGCTAAAGCCCGTAAAGTTGCTAGCATTAGATCCTTTTTTAAATATTTGCATACTAAAATTAAAATTATTGATGAAAATCCTGCATTGGATTTAGAATCTCCTAAAACTAGCATCAGGCATCCTGTATATCTTTCTCTTAACGAGGCTGAAAATTTGCTAGATTCAATTGATGGTCCCTTTAAAGAAAGAGATTATGCAATTATTACACTTTTTTTGAACTGCGGGCTAAGATTGTCGGAACTAGTTAGTATAGATATTGACAGAATTAAAGGCGATACCCTGACTGTTGTAGGTAAAGGTAATAAGGAACGTACTATTTACCTAAACGAAGCATGCCTACAAGCAATTAATGATTATTTACGAGTAAGACCAACAGAAGGAGTCAAAACTCCAAACGCCTTGTTTTTAAGTAATAGGAAAAGTAGAATTAGCAATAAAACTGTTCAATATCTAGTAAAAAAATATATTAATGATGCTGGTTTAGATACAGAAATGTATTCAACCCATAAATTAAGACATACTGCTGCTACTCTTATGTACAAGTATGGTAATGTAGATATTAGAGCCTTACAGCAAATATTAGGACATGAAAATGTATCTACTACTCAAATATATACTCATATCGATGACGAAAGATTAAGAAAAGCAGTTAAGAGCAATCCTCTATCTAAAAAGGTTCGTTCATAGCATCTTCAATCACATTAAAATAGACCCTCTTCTAGGGTCTATTTTAATATTTATCTAATATGTAGGGATTTTAATTATACTACCAACTTTAAGATTAGCTGTTTTCATATCATTTATTTTCATTATCTCATAAACAATTTTTCTAACATCTTGATTATAAGGATTATTTCTTTTAGCTATTTCCCATAATGTATCTCCGGATATTATGGTCATTTCAACATAACTTCTATCATCTGTACCGTAAGCAAAGCTTAACCTTGATATACCATTAAATATAAGCGTTATAATAACAAATACAGTTGATAGAAAAATTGTAAATCTCGTTTTACTGGCTATTCTTAATCGTTTTCTTTTCATAACTATATACCTCCATGAGAACATTTGTTCGTTAATCTTATTATAATAAGAACATATGTTCCTTGTCAATAGCTTTTTAAAATTTGTCGAACGAATGTTTGCTATTTGATGATTAATATGTTATAATAACAGCAAATACTTTATTGAGGGGTGCCAGTATGTACGAGGATCTATCGTCAACACAGTTGAAAATACTTGAATTTATAAAAAAGGAGATTTATTCTAAAGGGTATCCTCCTGCAGTAAGGGAAATTTGTAAAGCAGTAGAATTAAAATCCACTTCTACTGTTCATGCCCATCTTGAGAAATTAGAAAAAAAGGGTTATATAAGAAGAGACCCTACAAAACCAAGGGCAATCGAAATATTAGATAGAACTGATAATATTATCCCGTTTCCCAGAAGAGAAATTGTAGATGTCCCTATTGTAGGAAAAGTAACTGCTGGAGAACCTATATTAGCAGTAGAAAATATTGAAGATACATTTCCGTTACCAATTGATTATGTTGAGAATGACTCTGTTTTCATGCTGAAAGTAAGAGGAGAAAGTATGGTTGATGCAGGCATCCTTGATGGCGATCTTGTACTTGTAAAACAACAAAGTACTGCAATCAATGGTGATATAGTGGTTGCTCTATTAGAAGAAGAAGCAACTATTAAGAGGTTCTTTAAAGAAAAAGATTTCATTCGTTTACAACCAGAAAATCAGTTTATGAAGCCAATAATAACTAAAAATGTAAAGATTCTTGGCAAAATATCTGGAGTATTTCGAAGAATAAAATAGTTAAAAAGCTGGCTAAAAAGCCAGCTTTTCCTTTTCTATTAAGTTGTTTTTACACAAATTATTTAAACTCATCATTACACCAAGCTTGCAGTGACTGTATGTTAATCCTCCTTGGTAATATGCAAAGTATGGTTCCCTCATAGGTCCATCGGCGCTTAATTCTATTGAAGAGCCTTGTACAAAGGCGCCAGCAGCCATTATTACCTCATCTTCATATCCAGGCATATCCCAAGGCTCAGGAGATACATAAGAGTCAACTGGTGAAGCACTTTGTATCCCTTGGCAGAATTTAATTACTTTTTCTCTTGATTTAAACTCAATTCCTTGAATTATATCACTTCTTTTATCATCTATATCAGGAACAACTCTAAAGCCTAAGTCTTTATACACCAAAGCAGTTAGCAACGCTCCCCTTAGTGCTTCCCCAACTATCATAGGCGCTAGAAAAAGACCTTGCAAAGTATTTCTAGTGGTTCCAAATGTTAAACCACATTCTTTTCCTATACCAGGTGCCGTACTTCTATTAGCCACAAGTTCTATTAAGTCTCTTCTACCTACAACATATCCACCTGATAAAGATATACCTCCTCCCGGATTCTTTATAAGAGATCCTGCCATAATATCTGCGCCTACATTTGTTGGTTCAATTGTTTCAACAAATTCACCGTAGCAGTTATCTACCATAATAATCAAATTATTGTTATATGATTTGATTTTTTCTATAGCCACTCTTATTTCATCTACAGTCAAGGCAATTCTATCACTATATCCAGTAGATCTTTGAATTGAAACTACCTTGGTATCTTCTGATATTGAAGCCAGCACCTTTTCAATATCAATCTTGCCATTTTGGTCAAGGGGAATTTCTTTGTATTTTATCCCATACTCAATAAAAGTTCCCTTTTCATTCCCCTTTACACCGATTACTTTTTGTAATGTATCGTAAGGACTACCAGTAATATAAAGAAGCTCATCTCCAGGCCTTAAAATGCCTGATAAAGTAAGAGTAATAGCATGAGTTCCCGAAACAATTGTAGGTCTTACTAACGCATCTTCTGTGCCAAAAACGTAAGAATAAATCTCTTCTACCTTTTCTCTACCAACATCATCATATCCGTAACCTGTAGTCCAATTAAAATGAGTAGCATTAAGTCGAGCTTTTTGCATTGCTTTAATAATCTTGTACTGATTATACTCTTTGACAGCTTCAATATGGCTAAAGCATTTATCTTTCAATGCTTTTTCTTTACTTGATACATAATTAATAACATCATTATCTACACCATATTCTTTACATAATATATTTATTGTATACTGTTCCAATATATCACCTTCTATATTTATTGTCTTAAGTATTGTAACACATGAAATTAGTAGTTTCAATTAGATTTAACATAATAAAACCTCTTAAGCTGGCCTTCGCTCAAAAGGTTTCATTATTAGTTATGTATTTCATAGCCATTTTTATTTTATTCAAAACTTTCAATATTATTGCCCTTATTTGTGAAATTTATGGCTTTACCTGGTACAATAGTTGATATTGCATGTTTATATATTAGATTTTGTTTACCATCACAATCAAGAACTATTGTATAATTATCAAACCCCTTTACCTGACCTTTTAATTGATATCCATTTAGTAGAAAAATAGTAATAGGATTATTTTCTCTTCTAACCTTGTTCAGAAAAACATCCTGTAAATTCATTGTAGTTTTCACTATTATCCCTCCCTCATAAAAAATTTTATATGCTAGCCTCAGAACATTAATATTAAATATTCTGCTTTATTTCAATTTTTCCTTTACATATTCAGATATATATTCAATTAATTTATCGCTACTATCAAATTTATCTATTTCTATCCATTTGATTTTTTCATCTCTTCTAAACCAAGTTAGTTGTCTTTTTGCAAACCTCCTAGAATCTCTTTTAAGAATCTCTATAGCCTCATCAAGGCTATAATTGCCTTTTATGTATTGGATAATTTCTTTATACCCCAATCCTTGCATAGAAACTAATTCTTCACTATAACCCATATTTAATAAATTGTTAACTTCTTTAATTAAACCTTCTTCTATCATGGTATCAATACGTTTATTTATTCTATCGTATAACTTATTTCGATCCATAGTAAGGCCAATAAAAATAATATTGTATTTATCATTTTCTTTCCTAAAATCTTTATAGAAATATGACATTGGCTTTCCCGTTTCATGGTATATTTCTAAAGCACGAATAATTCTCTTCGTGTCATTTATATGAATTCTATTGGCTGATTCTATATCCACTTTCTTCAATTCATCATAAACATACTGATTACCGTGTTCTTTGGATAATTCAAGATACTTATCTCTTAAATCCCAATTAGAAACAGCCTGAGTAAAATCAAGATCATAAACAAGTGAATTGATATATAATCCAGTACCTCCTACTACAATAGGAATTTTATTCTTGCTTATTATTGAAACAATGAAATCAGAAGCTTTAGATTGAAAATCTGAAACAGAAAAATTTTCATCTGGATTAATTATATCTATAAGATAATGCTTTACTCCCTTCATTTCTGATTCTGAAATTTTTGCAGTTCCAATATCCATGCCCTTGTATATCTGCATAGAATCTGCAGATATAATTTCTCCATTAATCTCTTTTGCTAATTCTATTGATACGCTAGTTTTTCCAACAGCAGTTGGTCCAGCTATTATTACAAGTGGTGGCCTGTTGTCATGCATAAAATCATCCTTTACTATACTCTCTTAAATCTTTTTTCTATTTCATATTTAGTCATCTTTATTATTATAGGACGTCCATGTGGACATGTGTAAGGCTGTTTTGCTTTTCTTAAGTCATTTAATAAGGTATTAATCTCCAACTGCTTAATATTGTGTCCAGCTTTTATTGCACTTGAACATGCTAATTTCATTACTTTGTCAATTCTTATATCGTAGCTACTCCTAATTTCGTCTTTTAAATTATCCAAAATATCTAAAAACAAAATTTTTGCATCAGGAATACCAAATACTAACGGTACACTCCTAATAACGATTGAGTTAAGACCAAATTCTTCTATGTCAAAACCAATACTTTTAAATAAATCCATACTCTCTTTAACTAACTGCATCTCGCTATGAGATAGATTTATTATCTGTGGAGTTATTAGTTGCTGCATATAGACTTCATCTGATTCCAACTGATATTTTATTTTTTCATACATTATTCTTTCATGAGCTGCATGTTGATCAATTATATATAACTGCTTTTCCATTCTATCCTCAGCCATTATATAAGTATCAAATAAGGTTCCAATAATACTAAGATCAGGAATAGGATTATTTTTTATTACTGGCTCCTTTTCATAACTTGATTCATTAGATTCAGTTACACTATAATCTAAAACTCTTATAATATCATCGATATTGATATTATCTTTACTATAATTTTTCTTTAAATATATCTCATCTTTCAATTCATTTTTCGAAAAACTATCTATTTTAACAGTGTTTTCAGAATCTAAAATATTAGAATGTGTTTTCTTACTATCATAATCTAAGAAAGATTCTTGTTTTTGATTTACTTCTTTCTCTTTGTCCTTTATTTCTGGAATAGTAACCTCAGGAATTAAATCATTATTAGTAAAGGCAGAACTAATAGACATTGAAAGTACTTTTCTTAAATCTTCCTTATTAGCAAACCTTATTTCTGTCTTTGTTGGATGCACATTAACATCGATTAATTCTGGCTTTATGTCTATATAAATAGCATAAACAGGAAACCTGTTTATTGGAATTAGTGTCTTATAAAGGTTCTCTATAATTTCTGTTATTTCTTCACTCTTTATATACCTTCCATTTACATAAGTATATTGATGGTTCCTATTACCTCTAGTAAATGAAGGATTGCTTATTAAACCACGTATCTTTATATCATCTCCAGAATAAGCTATATCAAACATAGAGTTCACAAATTCTTTTCCTAAGAGACTATAAATTGTAGATTTAATGTTAGATTTTCCTGGAGTATTTAAAATTACCTTATTATCTTTAATATATTTAAACTTCAATCCTGGATTACCTAAAGCCAGCTTATATATAATATCACTTATATAAGAAGATTCTAATGTATCACTTTTCAAGAATTTTTTTCTAACTGGTACATTAAAAAATAGATTTCTTAGTATTATTGTAGTACCAATGGGACATCCTACTTCACTTTTTTTAATAATTTGTCCTCCATTAATGAATATATGCGTTCCGCTAACAGTTTCTTTAGTCCTAGTAATGAGTTCTAACTGCGAAACAGAAGCAATACTTGGCAATGCTTCACCTCTAAAACCTAGAGTTGACAGGGATTGTAGATCTTCCACACTAATTATCTTGCTGGTAGAATGTCTTAAGAAAGCAAGTTCAATATTATCCGCGTTTATGCCTGTACCATTATCAGTAACCCTAATATATTTTTTCCCGCCATCTTCTATTTCAATTGTTATGAAAGTGGACATAGCATCAATTGAATTCTCAACTAGTTCCTTGACTACAGATGCTGGTCGTTCTATTACCTCCCCAGCCGCTATCTTATTAATTGTATTATTATCTAGAAGCCTAATTGTATTAATCATTTATATCACCTATATTTCTTTAGATTCTTTATGAAGATCATATAATATGTTAATAGCATTTATTGGAGTCAAGTTTCCTATATCTAAGTTCTTGATTTTCTCTATTATATTTTTTTCTTTAATATTAAATAAATCTAACTGCATATCACTTTTATCTTTAAGAACAGGTTTTTTATTACCTTTCTCATTTAATGAGATTGCTATTTCAGGGTCTCCTTCGTCTCTTTTTTCAAGTACATGTAATATTTCATATGCTCTATTAATTACTTCGCTTCTTACTCCAGCTAATTTTGCAACCTCAATACCATAGCTCCTATCTGCTCCTCCTTTTTTAATCTTCCTTAGAAATATTATATCTTCACCTTTTTCCTGTACTAGAATTTTATAGTTTATAACTCCCTTTAACTTATCTTCCAACTCTGTAAGTTCATGATAATGTGTAGCAAATAATGTTTTCGCACCAACTTTTTTTACGTCACTTAAATATTCGATGACTGCCCAAGCTATACTTAAGCCGTCATATGTGCTAGTTCCTCTACCAATTTCATCTAATATTAAAAGGCTATTTTTTGTAGCATTATTTAATATATTTGCTACTTCATTCATTTCTACCATAAATGTACTTTGGCCTTGAGATAGATCGTCAGATGCCCCTATTCTAGTGAATATTCTATCTACAATACATATATCAGCTTCTTCTGCAGGTACAAAGCTTCCAATTTGCATCATTAGTACAATTAGTGCAACTTGTCTCATGTATGTTGACTTTCCTGCCATGTTAGGTCCAGTAATGACTAGAACTCTGCTTTCATCGTTATTAAGGAAAGTATCATTGGGAACAAATAAACCTTCTTCAAGCACCTTATCAACAACAGGATGTTTGCCATCCTTTATATTAATTATCCCATTTATATTTACTTTAGGCTTAATATAGTTATTATTAAGAGCAGTGAGTGCAAGAGAGTTTAGAGCGTCTATTTTTGCTATAATTTTACTAGAATCTTGTATTCTTTTAACCTCCGATGCTATTTTATCCCTAATGCTAACAAATACTTGATATTCTAAAGTAATCATTTTATCTTCAGCGCCTAAAATCTTATCTTCCATTTCCTTCAGTTCAGGCGTTATATACCTTTCAGAATTAGCTAATGTCTGCTTTCTAATAAAATAATCTGGGGCAAGTTTAATATTTCCTTTTGAAACTTCAATGTAGTATCCAAAGACTTTGTTAAACCCTACTTTTAAATTTTTAATTCCTGTTTTCGTTCTCTCTTGCTCCTCTAGCTTTGACAACCATTCTTTGCCTTTTATAGATGCTTCCCTAAGAGATTTAATTTCAATATTATATTCTTTTTTTATTATTCCCCCTTCTCTCACTGAAAAAGGTGGATCATCAACAATTGATTCGTCTATCAAATTATAAATGTCTTCAAGTCCATCAAGGCTACTGCTAATATCAATTAATCCATTATAGTTTGTAGACATTAGCATAGTTTTTACTTCGGGAAAGACCTTAATAGAATTCTTTAATGCGACTAAGTCCCTTGCATTGCAAGTTCCAAATATGACTTTTGACATAAGCCTTTCTATATCATAAACATCTTTTAATAACAATCTTATATCGTTTATTAGTATTAAATTTTCAACAAAATACTCAACAATATTAAGTCTATTTTCAATATCATTCTTATTTATTAGTGGTTCTTCAATCCACTTTTTTAATAACCTGCTTCCCATAGCAGTAGAAGTTTTGTCTAAGACCCATAGCAATGAGCCTTTTTTTGTTTTACCTCTGATAGTCTCCGTTAGTTCAAGATTTCTTCTTGTATTTACATCTAGTATCATAAAGTTGTTTGAAGAATACTGGGTGATTTTATTAATATGATTGAATGATATTTTTTGTGTTTCTCTTAAATACTCAATTAAAGTTCCTGAAGCTATAATAGAATATTTTTTATCGGTTAAGCCAAGTCCATCAAGATTTATAACTGAGAATTGTCTTTTTATGGATTCTTTAGCAAAGTCCAAATCAAAAGTCCATTCATAATATACATTTATCATGCATTCGAGTCTTTGCTTAATTTTTGTTGTTAGTATATTATTCTCATAAAGTAAGCTATTACATATTATTTCAGTTGGCATTATTTTTCCTAGTTCGTCGAAAAGAGAATCAATAATATTGTCATTTTCAGTTTGAGTCTCAGTGGTAAAAAAATCTCCAGTAGAAATATCAGTGTATGCTAATCCGTAGCCATTTTCTTCTAAAAATATACAGCATAAATAGTTATTCTTCTTTTCATCTAAAACGTTGGGATCTATAATTGTACCAGGAGTTATTACTCTAACTACATCTCTCTTTACTAGTCCTACTGCCGTTGCAGGATCTTCTACCTGTTCACAAATAGCAACCTTATAACCTTTTTCTATTAACTTTGCTATGTATGTATCAGCCGAGTGAAATGGTACCCCACACATTGGTGCTTTTTCTTTCTGACCACAGTCTCTTCCAGTTAATGCAATTTCTAATTCTTTTGAAGCCGTAATTGCATCATCAAAAAACATTTCATAAAAGTCACCTAATCTAAAGAAGAGAATAGAATCTTTATGCTTTTCTTTAATATCTAAATATTGTTTCATCATTGGCGTTAAACTCAAAGTATTTCCCTCCAAAGTCCCTTGTTATTATTTATTATACCATATATGAAAAAAGGTTTCTTATTCTTTACATGTATTATAAAGAAAATAGGCTAATATATGTTAGCCTATTTTGCACAATTAGAACAGTCAGAGTGGCACTTACCACAACATCCCTTATCTGAACTCTTTAACTTGAAATTTCCAGTCATATACTCAATAATGGCGTATATATTGCTAAGTAATTTATCATAATCTTTCTTTGCTTGAAAATAGTTTTGAATCAAATCTTCTACTTTTTCTTTGTTTTGAACTTCTTGTATTTTCAAAAGAATTGTTTCCAAGTTATACGCATTAGTTGACATAAAATTATTATGTTGTTCTTGTGCTTCTTCTATATTATTCAAATACCCTGTGACAATATCATTATTTAATATGTCCTCTTCTGCTTTTTTTAAAGCTTTATACTCCATTGAGTCATAAATAGAGAAACATAATTCTCTTGCTAATTCTATGGGATTTGCTTTGTTATTTTTCATCAATTATATTTCCTTCTAGGGTCCACGTTTTTGTGCTAGTTATCTTAACTTTAACTATTTTCCCAGTTAAATCTGTTTCACCTTTAAAATGTACTAGCTTATTCGTTCTAGTTCTACCACTTAACACTGTAGAATCAGTTTTACTAGTTTCTTCTACTAGGACTTCTTGGATTGTATCCATAAGCTTTAGATTATTATCGTGACTTATAGGATTTAGAACGTCTAGCAACATTTTTAATCTTTTATGCTTTATCTCTTCTGAAACCTGATCCTTCATATGTGCAGCTGGAGTGCCTTCTCTTATTGAATAGAGGAAAGTAAAAGCTGAGTCAAATTTAGCTTTTTTGATTACGTCAATAGTTTCTAAAAAATCTTCTTCAGTTTCTCCTGGGAATCCAACTATTATATCAGTAGTTAAAGAAATATTTGGTATCTCGGACTTTATCTTATTAACTAATTCTAAATATTGTTCCTTTGTATATTTTCTGTTCATAAGCTTTAATATTCTATCACTACCTGCTTGAAAAGGTAAATGAACATGTTCACAAACCTTACTACAATCTCTTATTGCATGGATAAGTTCATCAGATAGATCTTTTGGGTGAGATGTCATAAATCTAATTCTTTCAATACCATCTATGTCATTAATCAAATAAAGCAATTCTGCAAAAGTTACTTTGGAGTCCAACGTCTTTCCATATGAATTAACATTTTGTCCTAGAAGTGTTACCTCTTTACAGCCTTCATTGGCAAGTCCTCTTATCTCATCAATAATGTCATTAGGCTCCCTGCTCTTTTCTCTTCCTCTTGTGTATGGAACTATGCAATAGCTGCAGAAATTATTACATCCGTACATGATATTAACGAAAGCCTTAAAATCATATTTTCTTTTTGCAGGTATTCCTTCAACGATATTTCCTCCATCTTCCCATACATCAACTATCATCCTTGTGTATTGATTATGATTGGCTATTAATTCAGGAAGCTTGTGGATATTATGCGTTCCAAAAATTATATCTATAAATTTGTACTTCTCCTTAATAATATCCCTTATTTCTTTTTTCTGCATCATGCATCCACATATGGCTACTATTAAGTCCGGTCTTTCTTTCTTTAATGCTTTTAACTCTCCAAGGTTCCCATATACTTTAAATTCTGCATTTTCTCTAACTAAGCATGTATTAAAAATTATTAGATCTGCATCCTCTTTTGTTTCTGTGTTTGTATATCCTAAAGACTCTAAAATTCCTGACATTTTTTCGGAGTCGTGTTCATTCATTTGACAACCCCATGTAAGGATAATATATTTTTTGCTGTTATTTATCATTAAGATAGTTCCTCCTTGTATCTCTAATATCGTTACAGTTAACTCTATTCATTATAACAAACATATTAATAAAAAAAAAGTAGTTGTACTGCCGTAACACCTAAGTTAAGTACTATAAATAACAAGTTAATAATTATTATAAAGAGGAAGATAATTCTCCCTCTTTATAAAAAATCTTTCATAGTATATTCTAATTTCTCTGTTTCATTTATTACTTTTAATATTGTCCTTTTTAGAAACTCTTTATTTGTTGAAAATATACGATCTTTTATTTCCTTAGCGCTTAAATCTAAAAAAACATTTATTCCATTAATATCGTCTTCAATTTTAATATATTCTTTTTCATATAATCCAATGTTCGCCAAAATAAGTGTTGGATAATTAATCCCACTTAACTCTTCTTTAGGATAATTATTTAGATTGTTTATTTCATACCTTGAAAATCCTGCCATTATCATTATAAGCTTAATCAAAGTAGTTTCATCATAAAAATGATTATTATAGTTTTTACAAAAAAAGCTATCTGAAATAAAGGTTTTAATATCTTTTTTTGGATATATCCATGCTAATTTATCAATGTTTTCATCTTTAATTGGTAACTTAAATTCAAAAAAGGTCTTTATAAAATTACTGCTATAGAAAATGTCTTCCATTTTAAAATAAAGCTTTTTTATGCTATTACTATTAAGAAATAGCTTGTGACTTATATAATTTAAGGCTAAAAACTCCATAAATTCTATATTGTCATCCTCACAATAACTATCATAGTAGTATTCTGCATTGACTGGAAAAGGTACTATGTTTTTAACAATATATGAAACTAGGCTATAATTATATACTTCCCTTTTAATTGGATCTGATTGTTCTATAATATATTGCTTGAAAGTATGGATTTCTTTAGGTAATAAATGTATTGCTTCTATATTAGGAAACATAATTATTCTCCTTTCTAAAAGTATTTTTTGAAGAAAAGAGAATAATTATATCAATTTATTTATGCTATTTAATGAAAAACTATACATACTGTTTTCTAAAAAAGGTTATTATATAAGTCAGTAGCTATGCGGTCTTTTTGAAAATTTTTCAAAAAAAAGCTAATTAAATGTGCTAATTTTGCTATTCCATAATCTATTTCATCCTTGTGTACAGAGGCTATGCTTAATCTAAAAAAACGTGTATCACGTTGCCAAACATCAAATAAAGAACCTGGAGCTATGGTTACCCCATTTTTAATACAAAATCTATATAATTCATTAGCAGAGTATCCAACAGGCAATGAAAACCAAAAATTAAGCCCTCCTTTAGGCAATACATATTTTACTTCTTTAGGCATATATTTCTGAATACTTCTTGTTATGGTATTAAACCTTTCAGAATAGATAATGTTAACATTTTCTATATGCTTTTGCCAAATTCCTTTTTCTAGATATAAATGAAAAGCTCTTTGTATAAGACCTGAAGTCGAAATATCTGATATATGCTTTGCTGACAATACTTCATTATAAATAGTTTTTGGTATTATCATAAATGCAAGTCTTAAACCAGGCATAAATATTTTAGAAAAACTTTTTATATATATAACTTTATCTGTAGTATCTAAAGATTTTAATGTGTTCTTAGAACGTTGTAAAAAATCTAAATCACTTAAATAATCATCTTCAATAATATAAAAGTTGTACTTTGTAGCTAGTTCTATTAGTTTTTTCATTTTTATTATAGAATAGGAATAGCCTGTTGGGTTTTGAAAATTTGGCATTACATAGATAAATTTTGGTTTAATAGTTTTAAGTTTATATTCTAAGTCAATTAAATCAATTCCATCTTTACCTATAGGTATCTCTACTATTCGGGCAGATCTAGATTTAAACACGGCTATTGCTCCAGTATACGTAGGGTTTTCGGTAAATACCACATCACCATATTCAATTAAAGCCTTTGATAAAATATCTATACCTTGCTGTGCTCCTGAAATAATATGAATATTATCTTCGTTAGTTTTTATATTAAAGTCAGTTAAATAATTACATATTGCATTTCTTAGATCATAATAGCCTTGACTTTCTTGATAGGTAAAAGCTCTACCTTTATCTCTATCTAGTACTTCATTTAAAACTACCTTAAAATCATTTACCGGGAAAAGATCAGGCATAGGCGCAGTACTTGCAAAATTAATAAATTTATCTTTATTATTATTATCCATATCTATTATTAAACTTCCCAAATTTATGTTTGTTTCTTCGTCTAAAATTAATTTTTCAACTTCTTTGCTACCAATATCCTGAACAAAAGAGCCACTACCTACCTTTTTGTAAATATATCCTTCTGTTTCTAATAAATTATAGGCATTTACAACTGATACATTATTAACTCC
>CAYYDM010000020.1:22942-34056 GCA_964470635.1 uncultured Clostridia bacterium
TGCCAGATATCTAATAGTCGGTAACTTTGCGTGAGGTTCAATACAACTTGATTCTATTAATTTTTTAATTTCTTCATATAGCTGAATGTACAAGTATTTGCTATCATTCTTATCAAGTTTAATATTTTCAATTTTATTCACTATTAATCCTCCATTTTACAAACAAATGATTAGATACACTGGAATTGTTTCCATACAATATTATCTTATCACATACAAGATATTTTTCAATTTTTATCATCAAAAAAGTAAAAAACTAAACCTAACAATAATGTTAGGCTTAGTTTTTTACTTTTTACTAAATAATTTAGTAAATATTCCTTTACTTGTTTCTTGCTCTCTTCTTAGTTTGTCCTTTAACTCTACTAGCTCATAAGACTTTTCTTTAACTTTCATTTTAAGCTTGATGTTTTCACAAATCAGAACATCTCTTTCGTTATTGTTAAGTTCATTTCTTAATTGAGCTATCTCGTCTCGAAGTTCATTCATAATTGCTAAGCTCATGTCTGTCTTCTCAATTAGAACAGGTTTTAACTCTTCAGTTATTAATTCTTTAAATAAATTATAAATATCAATAGAATTAGGACTAACATCCGATTCTTTTTTAACTAAGGCAGTTGCAGCTGCTTCGCCATTTGAAACTAATATTTCTGGTGAATTCATTATGAGCTTAATCTGTTTGTTTGTAAATCCTTTTTCTTGTAATGTCTTTATGTAGTTATAAATTTCTAGTTCCTTATAAGTATAATATCTATGATTTGCATTATTTCTAGGGATTTCTAGCTCAAATTCTTTCTCATAATATCTAAGTACATGTGCTGGATAGCCTATTATTTCTGATATTTCAGAAATTGTATATTCTCTTTCTGTATCATACATAAAATTCACCTCTCAAAAAATCATACATGATTATATGAGTTCTTCATTTAATTAATATATCCTTTACTTTTTTTTTACTATCGTTCAAAATATTCCGATAAATTAAAACATTATCTTCAATCATTTAATAAAAAAGAACTTAAGAATACAATTTTCTACAATACCTTTAATAAAAAAAACGGGTACTTTTTGACCCGTTTAAAATTCTACTTCCTTTTCAATTAATCTTGATAATAGTTTTATACAACTATTAACATCATTTTTAGAAATTGTTTCACATGCACTATGAACATATCTTGTAGGAACAGAAATAACTCCAGTAGGAACACCTTCTCGTGTAAGATGGATAGCTCCTGAATCTGTTCCTCCTTGCTCTAGTATTTCTAACTGATAAGGTATGTTGTTTTCTTTTGCTGTTTTTATCATGAATTCCTTTACTAAAGGACTTACTATTATACTTTGGTCTTTTACTTTTATAGCTGCTCCTTTATCTAGACCTACTGCAAACCTTCTTGCCTTTGGAGTGTCACCTGAACCTGTTATATCTATTGCTATGCCAAAATCAGGGTTAATCCCATATGCAGAAGTCTTTGCTCCTCTTAGGCCTACTTCTTCTTGAGTTGTAAAAACAAAATAAATATCATTTATAACTTCTTTTAACTCTTTTATAGTTTCAATTAGTATATAGCAGCCTATTCTATCGTCAAGGCAACCAGAAGTAACTTTGTTTTCACTTTCATAGTATTGAGACATATATACGCAGGAATCACCAATGCTTACTTTTTTCTCTGCTTCCTCTTTTGAACTGGCACATATGTCTATATACATGTTTTCCAGCTTTAGTTTATTCATATCTTCCATGCGTTCCATATAGACTATACCAATTGTTCCATCTTTAAAAACAACTCGTTGCCCTAAAGAAACATAAGGCGATATACCGCCTATGTTAGTAAATCTTAAAAAGCCTTTTTCATCAATATCTGTTATTAATAGCCCGATTTGATCCATATGTGCAGCTATCATAATCTTTTTGCCATTACCTTTTTTTCTGGCAATAAGGTTTCCTAGTCTATCTATTTTTATTTCATCTACAAAGTCCTTTATTTCAGCTTTAATAATTTCTGCAACCTGTCTTTCATCACCAGAAGGAGAAAAAGCATTAACTAATTTATTTAATAATTCCCCATTAAAATTCATTATTAAAACCTCCATTTTCTAGATTTTCAATCAATAAAATTAATAATTTTTCTGCATTATTAAAATCGTTTTTACTCATAACGCTAATAGGCGAATGAATATACCTACAAGGAACAGAGATAGTGGCAGTTATTGATCCCTCTTTTGCTAAGTGAATTCTCCCAGAATCATTTCCACCAAAAGTAGTTCTTCTTAGCTGGTATGGAATGTTATTTTTCTTTGCTATATCTATTATTAAACTTCTTAATTCTTTATTAAATATTGTTGTTCTATCCATAACAGAAATTGCTGGACCTTTTCCTAATTCAGTAGCTTGCAGATGGCCTTCTATTTCAGGTACATCAGAACAAGTTGTTCCCTCTAATACAATTCCTAAGTCTGGTTCTATACGATATGCTGCTGGCCCAGCTCCCACTAGCCCGATTTCCTCCATTACTGTAAATACTCCGTAAATAGAAAGCTTTCTTTCATTCTTTAGTAAGTTTATCAATATATTGCATCCTACTCTATCATCTAAAGCCTTTGCTTTTACTAAATTATCTCCAAATTCAACATAATTGCTTGAAAACGAAACATAATCTCCAATTTTTACAAGTTTTTCAGCTTCTTCTTTTTTATTTACACCTATGTCAATATATAGTTCTTTATAATCTAATGCCTTTTTCCACTCAGCTCTTTTTTGCAAGTGAAAAGGTTTAGCTCCAATTACTCCATTTATCTTTTTATTTCCTACTAATACTGGTTTTGAGATAAGAACTCTTTGATCAATCCCTCCTACAGGTGTAAATCTTAAGAGACCGCTATCTTCAATTTTTGTAATCATTAGTCCTACTTCATCCATATGTGCAGCTATCATGACTTTTGGAGAAGTTATTTCTCCTTTTTTAAATGCAATAATATTTCCTATTTTATCTACCTGAATATCATCTACATAATCCTTTATTTCATTAATTATTAGTTCTCTTACTTCCTTTTCATTTCCTGAAACCCCACAAGCCTCTGTAAGTTTTTTTAGTAACATAATAGTCCCTCCAAATTATCCTGAGAAATATCAGATATAAATCTAGCTAAAAGTCTAGCAGATGCCTTAATATCTTCAATGTTTATTGTTTCTATTGAGGTATGCATATATCTTAAAGGCAGAGAGATTAATAAAGTTGGAATCCCACATCTTGTAATCTGCATTGCACGTGCATCGGTACCAGTAGGACCTGGATCTATCTCAAATTGATGTGGTATATTATTTGTCTTAGCTATTTCAGTAAGTTTTTCCCTAAGTCTTGGATGAATATTTCCTCCAATAGTGATACCTGGTCCTTTTCCCATATCTAATGAATACTCTTTTGGTATTTCTGGTGTAGAACCAAATCCCACATCAATAGCAATTCCTATATCTGGGTTAATACTATATGTACTCGTTGTAGCTCCTCTTACCCCTACTTCTTCCTGTACTGTTGATACAAAGAAAATATCAGCTTGATGTTTAAAATGCATTAGTTCTTTAGCACATTCGTACATAGTCACTACTCCTGCTCTGTCGTCTAATGCTTTTCCACTTACCCAATTCCCTTGCAGGTTAATGAAGTCTCTTTTAATTGTTATAGTATTTCCTATCTCAATTAGTTCTTCTAATTGCTCTTTTGAAAAGCCAACATCGATAGTTAAATCTTCAATCTTAACTGCTATTTCTCTTTCGGTTTCATCTTGTAAATGGGGAGGTTTAGCTCCAATAACACCGAATAAATCTTTCTTACCATGTATAATAACTTCTTGTGCTAATAAGGTTCTAGGGTCAATTCCACCTATGGTAGTAAATTTAACAAAACCCTTGTCATCAATATCAGTAACCATAAGGCCGATTTCATCCATATGAGCTGCTAGCATTATTTTGATATTATTTAAGTTCTTTTCACCTTTTTTTACTGCTACTACATTTCCTAGCCTGTCAGTAGTTACCTCATTTGTGAAATCTTTAAAGGCTTCAACAATTAGGCCAGATACTTCATGCTCGTATCCAGAGACACCTGATTTTTCGCATAAAAGCCTTAGCAATTCATTCGCTTCCAAATATTATCTCCTCCTATTTCTTATATTTTAAAACCTAATATGACTCACTATAACAATTATGATAATAAATATAGTTAAATAACCTTTTTATAGAAAAAAGTTTTTGCTGACTTTAAATTATACCTTTCAGGCATAATTATTTGCTCTGTACTTCCTACAAACAATACACCATCATTGCTTAAAGAATCATAAAATTTTTTATATATGTTTACCTTAGCATCCTCTGTAAAATATATTAGAACATTTCTGCATAAAACAAGATTGCAACTACTTGGAAATTTATCCTTAAGAAGATCAATACGCTTAAATTGAACACAATCTTTAATTGATTGATGAATTATGTAGTTATTTCCTACTCGTTCAAAATATTTGTTTTTAAAATCTGTAGGCACATTTTGAAGACTTTTTTCATTATAAATACCAGCTTTAGCTTTTTCAATTGCTCCTAAATCAATATCCGTAGCAAGTACACTGATGTCCTTTAAACTAAAAAATTTAGTCAAAAGCATAACTAAAGTGTATGGCTCTTCACCAGTAGAGCAAGCACTACTCCATATGTTTAATTTTTTATTGTTTTTAATGAGTTCTGGTAATATTTCTCTTTCTAAGACTTCCCACTGGGTAGGATTTCTAAAAAATTCAGAAACGTTTATGGTTAAATAATTAATGAATTCATCAAGTAGCCTATTATCCTTTTTTAGTCCTTCAAAATAATCATCAAAATCTTTATATTTGTTTCTAGTTAATAGTGACTCAATTCTTCTTTTCATCTGTTTTTCTTTATAGCTTGATAAATCTACTCCAATTAATGAATAAACCTGTTTCTTGAACGATTCATACTTGTCCATATTTTATCCCCTTTTCTTTAAATGCTAATATATAATATCTATTCTATCAATAAAAAAAGCCTGTGGCAATATACTATACCACAGGAAACTATATAAAGGGGGTCTTGATGTATTTTGTGAGGTCATTATTATTTTTTACATAATCATAAAAAATATTCTAATAAATAAAAAAAGAATGAGGTTTAATACCTCACTCTACCTATTTTCCTTAATGATATCACCTATTGTTATTTCTTCTTCATTTTCATATTTAATAATTTCATCGGATTGTTTTGTTATAGCTTCCTTAATGCTTAGGCTTATTTTTTTCTCTTCTTTATTAATATCTAGTATTTTTACATTCACATTTTCTCCAACTCTTAATTCTTCAGATGGTTTTGCTATATGTTTGTCTGAAATTTGTGAAATATGAACTAGTCCTTCAATACCTTGCTCAAGCATTACGAAGGCTCCAAAATCTACTAATCTAATTACTTTCCCTTCGACTATGCTTCCAATACTGTATTTTTCATCTATGTTTTCCCATGGATGCGGAGATACTTGTTTTAGTCCTAAAGAAATTCTATTTTTTTGCTTATCAGCATCTAAAACTAATACTTTTACTATATCTCCTTCTTTTACTACTTCTTTTGGATGTTTTATGTGAGACCAAGAAAGATCAGAAATATGAACTAGGCCATCTGCTCCGCCAACATCAACAAAAACTCCAAAATCAGTAATTCGTTTTACTTGTCCTTCAATTACTTGATTTTTCTCTATGCTTTTCCAAAGCTTACTCTTTTTACTCTCTAGTTCTTCTGACTCAACAATCTTTCTAGATAACACTACTCTCTTCTTATTCTTATCAAAATCAATTACTCGTACACCAAAGCTCTTGTCGACAAAAACTTTTAAATCACTTACAAACCTATTAGCAATTTGAGAAATAGGTATAAATCCTCTTAACCCTTTTACTAATGCTATAGCTCCACCATTTACAATTTCAATAACTTTAGCATCTATTATAGATTTATTGTTAAATGCTTCTTCAAGTTCATCCCAGCTCTTTACTGTGTCTACTCTTTTCTTTGATAGGATTACATTTCCTTCACCATCATCTAATTTAACGATATATACCTCTATTTCATCTCCTACAGATAGGACATCAGCAGGAACTATTTTAGGGTCATTAGATAATTCATCTTTTTTAATGATCCCGTCAGCCTTATAGCCAATGTTTACCATTACCTCATCATCTTTTACTGCAATTACCTTACCTTTTACAGTGTCCCCTCTATGAACCTTAACCATTGTATCTTCAATAGCCCTCATTAGTTCATCCATATTTTCTAAATTACTCATTTTATCGTAAACCTCCTTAATAATCCAGCTTGGAGTTGATGCTCCAGCTGTTAATCCTATAGTTTTAAATTTTTTTAATTCATTAATAGGCAGCTCGTATATTGTTTCAATATGATAAGTATTATTGCAGAATTTTTTACTAATTTCAACAAGTTTCTGTGTATTAGAACTGTGGTATCCACCTATAACTACCATTGCTTCTGATAGCTTGGCTATTTCTTCACATGATTTTTGCCTAAGCTGAGTCGCATTACAGATAGTATTGAAAACCTCTACTTCTTTTCCTTTAAGTGAAATTAACTCTACCAACCTATTAAATTTACCTTCAAAAAATGTTGTTTGTGCTACAATACATATTTTATCATAATTTAATATAACTTCAATATCTTCTTCACTATTTATTATTATGGCACTGTTATTGCACCACCCATTAATACCAATGACTTCAGGATGTTTAGAATCACCAATAATGACAATTTGATAGCCAAGGCTATTGTATTCCTTTACCTTGTTTTGTATTTTCCTAACAAATGGACATGTGCAATCTACAAGTTCAATTCCTTTTTGCTTAGCAGTATCATAAACATGTAGAGGAACTCCATGGGATCTTATAATTACCTTACCTTCATCTATTCCTTCAATATTTTCTATAATATTTAATCCTTCTTGATTAAGTTGATTAATAACCTGATTGTTATGAATAAGAGGTCCTAGTGAATAGGTTTTTTCATTACTTTCACTTAAAATTTTCTTTGTTGATTCAATAGCTTTATTTACTCCAAAGCAAAAACCCGCATTTTCTGCAATTATTATTTTCAAGGCTTTTCCTCCTATTCAATTTATGAATTTTTAAGGCTGTAAATAATAGTCATAACTTGTCTACTTAATTCATTATAGCTATCCATGTTTAACTTCTGATCATAATATTCTTCAGTAGTTATTTGTTTACCAATTATTACTTTTGTCTTTCTAAACAACTTGTATTGAGTATCAATATATATAGGAATAATTGGTGCTTTTCCTTTAATACTAATCATTGCAATACCAGGTTTGGCGTTATCTATATCTTGTTTTTTAATTCTAGTACCTTCTGGGAATATTCCTAAGACATTTTCATATTTTAATATTTTGAGAGAATTTCTAACCGCAGCTAGATCAGCTCCTTCTCTATCTACTGGAAAGGCTCCTAATCTTTCTAAAAATTTGCCAAAAACTTTATTCTTAAAAAGTTCTTTTTTAGCCATAAAATATATTCTTCTAGGAACTGAAATAGCGACAGTAATTGGGTCTAGCATACTAACATGATTAGAACAAATGATAACTTTGCCTTCAGCTGGAAAATTCTCTATCCCTATTACATTTATTCTAAAAAGAACCTTAAAAATTACAGAAAGAATAGCTCTCAAAAAACTATAAAGTGACATTAATTAACCCCCTTGTTAATTATCTTAAGTATTCCTGAAGTTACTTCATCAATAGTTTTATTAGTAGTATCTATTTCTATTGCATCTTTACATTTCACCAAAGGTGCAAACTCCCTAGTGCTATCAATCTCATCTCTTTTTTTTATTTCTTCAATTATTACTTCTAAATTAGTATCATATCCTTTTTCTACTAGTTCTTTATATCTTCTTTTGCCTCTCTCTTCTATAGAGGCTGTAATATAAAACTTAAAGTCGGCATTTGGAAGAACAAAACTCCCAATATCTCTTCCGTCCATAATAACGCTCTTGTTACTGGCAATAGTTCTTTGAATTTCAACAAGCCTTACCCTAACTTCTTTTATCTTTGCTACGTCAGAAACATTTAAACTTATTTCATTCTTCCTTATTTCTTCATCAACTTCTTTGCAATCTAAATAAATATGATTGTTTCTAAAATCTATATTCGTATCTTGCAAAACTTTGCTTATTTCTGATTTATCATTTATATTGATTCCATTACTAAGAATTTTTAAAGTTAGTGCTCTATACATTGCCCCAGTATCTATGTAAACTATATTTAGTTCCTTAGCAATTTTTTTTGATATTGTGCTTTTACCTGAACCAGCAGGTCCATCTATAGCAATTTTGATGTTTTTCATGATTATAAACCCTCTCCTAATAAACATAACCACCTTACAGGTGGCTAGTTTCTTTGAATTTTCTAGTATCTTCTTATTAATTATATATTAAAAGCCTTCACTTCTCAAGAACATTTATCAGTATCATAATATCTATAAATTAACTCGTTGAGCTAGTTAATATAAGCGAGTATACAAATTCTAAGCATCGTAGCATAGCAATTGTTATTAACTAGGATAAACAGATTAATTTAGATACCTTAGTTTATCTTAACCTTTGGAAATGTTTTAATACTATTTTCCATTATTATTTTCTCGTTAAGTTTTGGCTCTTTTATGTTTTTACTGATACCCACTACCATAATTTCAATTCTTTCATTGTACATACTACTATCTATTTCTATGGTGTCATTATCACGAACTTTTAAAGTTAATTCGTTTTTTTCATCGAATTGATAATTGCCTTTACCATTGATTGTAATTTTTAACTTTTTAAAACCATCACAGTTTTTTTTGATAATGATATAACCAACTTTACCACTTGTAGCAAATTCATTCTCTGTAGCTATTTCATTGCCATCATAAAAAACGGGCATTTCTATGTCTTTAATGAAACCAAGCTGCATTACAAAGAAAAATACACCTACTATGCTTAATCCTAATATCACCAATTCAACTTTGTCAAGAATTCTTTTAAAGTTTTCCAACTTCTTCCCCCCTCAAAAATATACTGTTAAAATAAATTATGCAAAAAAAAATAAAAAATGTACTTACACAGTACATTTTTTATTTGGATTTTTAGCATATTTAACAGTTTAGTCCAGCAAGATAACCAGTAGAATAAGCTATTTGCAAGTTATATCCCCCTGTCAATGCGTGTACATCAATGACTTCCCCAGCAAAGAATAAACCACTAACAATTTTTGATTCCATCGTAGAGGGATCAATTTCTAAAGTTGACACCCCGCCTGAAGTTACTATAGCTTCATTTATAGGTCTAAACTCTGAAAAAGTCATTTCTAATCTCTTTAATAGATTAACTATTCTTTTTCGTTCATCTCGGGTTATTTGATTTACAAATTTATCTTCCTCAATGTTAGAAAGTTCTATTATTATAGGTATTAATTTTCGAGGAAGTAAATCATCTAAGGAGTTTTTAAATTGTTTCTTTGAATACTTTTCAAAATCCCTTAGTATTCTTAACTCTAGTGTTTCTTCACTCAAAGCTGGCTTAATATCAACTATAATCTTTATTTTTTTTCCTTGATATTTATTAATATAATTACTCATTGTTAATACAATTGGACCTGATATTCCATAATGAGTAAATAACAATTCTCCAAAATCCTCAAAAATCTTCATGTTTCCAACATAAGCAGATATTTTTGCATTCTTTAATGCTAAACCCTGTAATTCTTTTACCCACTCCTCACTTATTTCACATGGCACTAAAGCAGGTCTTAAATCAATAATTGTATGCCCAAAATTTTTTGCAAAAATATAGCCATCTCCAGTAGAACCAGTTTGCTGATATGATTTACCTCCAGTAGCAATAATAATTTTGTTAAAGTATTGTATCTCAGAATTAGAAAATATTATTTCAAAATTATCATCATTTAATTTTTTTATGCTTTTTACTTCCTTATTTAACACTATCTCAACGTTTTCATGGTTCAAATATTTTTCTAAAGCTTTTATTACGTCACTTGATTTATCACTAACAGGAAATATCCGATTTCCCCTCTCTACTTTAGTTTCAACTCCATATTTTTTTAGCAACTCAATAATATCAGTATTCGTAAAAGAGTAAAAAGCACTATATAAAAAGGATTTATTGGCTACAACATTTTCAATCAAATCTTCAACATCACCTGCATTAGTAATATTACATCTACCTTTTCCTGTTAAAAACAATTTTTTACCTAACTTATTATTCTGTTCAAATAATACTACGTTTTTTCCTAAAGAACTTGCTGTGGCAGCTGCAATCATTCCAGCAGGTCCTCCACCTATTACCGCTATTCGATTTTGCAACATTTAAACCTCCTTAAGATGGCTTGTATCATTTAGTACTCTTAAGACAGGAGAATAATCTCTATACTCAATTATACTTAAGCTTACATTACTAATAGAAAGTCTATTATAGACAGAAAGATCGATACCTAATATTCCTAATATAAGTGTCTTAATTGCAGTGCCATGAGACACAATTAGAATATTCTTGTTTACATTTTCTTTAACTAAGTAATTAACTATTTTTAAAAGTCTTTCTTGCAAATCAATTAATCTTTCAGCCTCAGGAAGATTTAATTTATGGGGTTCTGTCATCCAAAGAATATGTTCTTTCATATATTTTTCTTCGATTTCTTTTGTTGTAAGACCTTCCCATACTCCGAACTTTATTTCTCTTAGTTCTTTAAATCCATTGACTTCTAAATTAAGATTTTTACCTATTATTTGAGCAGTTTCAAAAGCTCTATTTAAATCACTTGAGAAAATCAAGTCAATTTTCTCATTTACAAGTCTTTCTGCAACTTTTCTTGCCTGCTCCCTTCCTTTGTCTGTTAAACTGATATTGCTTTGTCCTTGAACTTTGCTTAATATGTTCCATTCAGATTCTCCATGCCTTACCAAATAAAGTCGACCCATCGTTACCTCCTATATATTAAAAATATTATACCCAAAGTTATGTAAAGACTATGTTTATTCTAGTAAAAATT
>CAYYDM010000021.1:0-26671 GCA_964470635.1 uncultured Clostridia bacterium
TATAGAAGCTATTACTATGCTAATGGAAACAACAGAGTATACAGATAGACTTTGGAAAAATGCAAGATACTTTAAACAAAAACTTGGAGCCTTAGGATTCAATACTGGACATAGCGAAACACCAATAACTCCTGTAATAATAGGAGACGAAGCTAAAACTATGGAATTTAGTAGAAAGCTATTTGAAAACGGTGTATTCGTATCAGGTATTGTATTCCCAACTGTTCCTAAAGGAACAGGAAGACTTAGATGTATGGTTACTGCTGGTCACACAGAAGAGCAATTAGATAGAGCAGTTGCAGCCTTCGAAAAGGTTGGAAAGGAAATGAATATACTTAAATAGTAAAGGATGCAGGGCAACCTGCATCTTTGTATTTGAAATTATGATTTAATCCAATACAAATGGATATGTATATATAAAGAATAAATTAGATAAGGATAATTAAAGTAGGGGGGCGTATTTATGAAATACACTAAATTAATACAGGATATCAGGACTATAAGGGACTTCAAAAAAGAAGAAATACCACAAAACTTAATAGATGAGATAATAATTGATGCACAAGAGAATGTCTTGATAGGTAGGAGAGACGATGTAAAAATCACATTCATTAAAGATGGAAAGAAGTTTTATGATGAGCTATCAGGTAAGGCAGGCTACTTTGGAAAGATGATAGAGGCACCTCATTACATATTAATATCATCAAAAAAATTTGATGGATACATAGAGAATAGTGGATACATTATGGAAAATATGCGATTAGAAGCATGGAATATTGGACTTGGAACTTGCTGGTTAAGTATGGGAGAAGAAGCAGAGTTGCTAGAAGCTTTGAACCTTGATAAAGAATTTACTCCCTTAGCATTAGCAGCTATAGGCTATCAATATAAAGGTTTATTCAAAATAGATACATCTTCAAAAAGTAGTAGACTTGGAATAGAAGAATTAGTATTTGATAAACAGTGGGGACAACAATGCACTTCAGAACTACTAGAGTCAAGAGGAGTATCAAATATTCTTTATTATGCAAGATTTGCACCTTCTTGGGGCAATCAGCAGCCTTGGAGATTTATATTAGATAATAATAAAATAATATTAACTATCGTGGATAAAGATTTATCACAACATATTGATGCAGGAATTATAATGCTATATCTTGAAAAAGCTGCATATGAAGAAGGTATTGCAGGTAAATGGGTATTAGATATTTCAGATGTAAGTAGATACAATATACCAGAGGAATACAAGGCTATAGGTTATTTTGAAATATAGTAGGTAACAAAGTAAAATAAAAAAAGCCCTATTAACTTTAGTTTCATACTAAAGTTATAGGGTTTTTTACTATATTAGTGGTAAAATGTATTATAGTGCATTTATTTTATTATATTTCTATATGATTATTATTAAAGGAATTATTAAAAAATGAGGTGAAATAATGATAATAGGTGCATGTTCTGTAGAGCTTATGATATATGAGTCAAATTCTTTAAAAGAAAAAAGGCATGTTATTAAAAGTTTAATTGGCAAGATACAATCTAGGTTCAATGTATCAATTGCTGAAATAGATTTAAATGATAAATGGAGAAGTTCAAAAATTGGTTTTGCATGCGTTACGAATGAGTCTACACATGCCAATCAGATTATATTAAATGTATTAAAATTCATTGAATGTGATGGAAGAGTAGAAATACTAAATCATCAAATCGAAATACTATAACAAGGATGTGATACTTTGAAAAACACATTAGATAAGAAGAAAATAAAAAATGTACTCAATATTCTAGATGCTACTTATCCAGATGCAGCTTGTGAACTCAATCATACAAACCCGTTTGAGCTTTTGATTGCAACTGTTTTATCCGCGCAGTCTACAGATAAACGAGTAAATATTGTTACTGAAGAACTATTTAAAGAATACAAAACTCCAAAGGATTTTCTAAAGTTAACGGAGGAACAACTAGGTGAAAAGATAAGAACAATAGGTTTTTATAGGACTAAAAGTAAAAACATTTTAAAACTTTGCGAAATGCTGGTTAATGAATATGATTCTAGTGTTCCTTCAAATATAGATGAATTAATGACCTTGCCTGGAGTAGGGAGGAAAACTGCTAATGTTGTAGTGAGCAATGCTTTTGGACAGAATGCCATAGCAGTAGATACCCATGTATTTAGGGTTTCAAACAGAATAGGTTTGGCTAATAGTGACAATGTGAAAGATACAGAAGAAGATTTAATGAAAAACATAGAAGAAAAACAGTGGACTAAAGCTCATCATCTTCTAATATTTCATGGAAGACGGATATGTAAGGCTAGAAAGCCCCTGTGTCATGAATGCCCTTTGATAGATTACTGCTTATATTATAAAGAAAATGTAGAGAAATAAATAGATTTTTGACAAATAAAAAGGAAAAAAAACATAAATGGAGAATAGCATAATAATATTAATAAATTATATTATATTAAAAGGTGGAATACTGGCCTATGGATGTAATTAACAAGAATGAAATAATATTTTCTTTAGATATTGGTACAAGGACAGTCATTGGAGTAGTGGGAGAATTGCATGGTAATAAATTTAAAATTCTAGCAAGTGAAGTAATAGAACATGAAAAAAGAAACATGTATGATGGACAAATACATGATATAAATAGCGTAGCAGAAATTGTAAAAAGAGTTAAAGAAAAACTTGAACAAAAGTTAAACATTGAACTAGATAAAGTAGCTATTGCCGCTGCTGGGAGAGCATTAAAAACTTATAGAACAAATCTTGAAAGAGAAATAGATTCAAGTATAGAAATTGATTCAAGGATAGTTGAAAGTCTAGAGATGGAATCAATACAATTAGCACAAAACTCTTTAGATGAAAATACAAAGACTGATGATACTAGATATTATTGTGTAGGATATACAGTAGTAAACTATTATCTAGATGGTAATTTCATGGAGAAACTAGAAGGGCACAAAGGAAATAGAATTGGTGTAGATGTTCTTGCAACATTTCTACCATATACAGTAGTAGATAGTCTTTATACAGTTATGGATAGAGTCGGGCTTGAGGTAGTAAATCTAACTCTAGAGCCTATTGCTGCCATGAACATTGCAGTAAAGAAGAGCCTAAGACTTTTAAATATAGCTTTAGTAGATATAGGGGCAGGGACCTCTGATATTGCCATATCTAAGGATGGAACTATAGTAGCATATGCTATGGCTTCAATAGCAGGTGACGAAGTAACAGAAAATATTGCCAAGGCATGTCTACTAGATTTTGATGCTGCAGAAAAACTGAAGATTAATTTAGCCTTTAAAGAAATACATAAATTCACAGATGTTGTGGGAATAGAACATGAAATTAGAACTGATGATATATTGGACAAAATAGACGATACAATAAAAACTTTAGCTAAAGAAATTGCAGCTAAAATTATAGCTTTTAATGAGAAAGCTCCTAGCGCGGTATTTTTAATAGGTGGCGGAAGTCAACTGCCTAGGTTAAATGAATATATTGCAGAAAACCTAGGATTGCAGAAAGAAAGAGTAGTAGTGAGAAATACTAGTATAATAGAAAATGTTACTGGTATTCCTGAGCAATTGAGTGGACCTGATGCTATTACACCAATAGGTATAGGTTTTTTTGCCATAAATAATATGGACAAGGATTTTATAGAGGTAAAGGTAAATGAGCAGAAAATAAAACTATATAATACTAAAGAAATAAAGGTTTCAGATGCTCTTGCTTTTACTGGGTTCAACCCAAGAAAGCTAATACCTAAAAGAGGAGAAGACACAATTTATTATTTAAATGGAGAAGAGAAAAAAGTTTTTGGACAAGCTGGAGAGCCCGCAAAAATTTATGTTAACGAAATACCTGCTAGTCTTGAAAATAAGCTAAAGAATGGAGACAGTGTAAAAATTATTGAAGCTACTCAAGGGAAAAAATCAGAAATTAGCTTATTTGATTGTATAAATATAGATAAAAAAATAGTTGTGAACAATAAATATATTAAGCTTATTCTAGACCTTAAGGTAAATCAAGTTTCCGTGTTCAATAATATTAACATAAATGATGGAGATATTGTAGAAACAAAGGAAATAAGAGATATTAGTGAACTCCTAGAATATTTAGATATAGATAAGGACACATGTATTGCCTATAAAGAAGGGAATATGCTAAGAGAAGATTATAAATTAAAATGTGATGATATTATTGAGATAAAGCCATTAGGTGAATTAATAGAAGCAAAAGAAGAGCAAAAAAAAAATAATAATATCTTAAGGCTGATTATAAATGGAGAAGAAACAGAAATACATCATAGCAAGAAAAGCTTTATTTTTGTTGATATCTTTGATTATATAGATATAAATCTAACTAAGCCTCAAGGTGAACTTGTTTTAAATGTAAATGGAACTAAAGCTGAATTTACTCAAGAATTAAAGGAAAACGATAGAATAGATGTTTATTGGAAAAATTAATTAGTGAGTGTAATGAACGTAAGAGAAGGGAGCTTTACAATGGAAGTAGATGTACTATACAGTAAGAAGGTAAAATGTCCTGTATGTAATAAAGAATTTAATACTAGTAAAATGAGGTCTTCAAGGATTAGAATAGATAGGGTAGATGGTGACTTTATGAACCATTATAAAAGTGAAAACCCTATAAAATATCATGTTTTTGTTTGTCCTAAATGTGGATATGCTGCAATGGAAAACAACTTTAATAGTATAAGACCTGCTGAAAAGGAAATAATCAAAGAAAGTGTTACAACAAAATGGAAAGAAAGGGAATATTCTGGTCCGAGAACTATTGATGATGCAATTCAGTGTTATATGTTAGCACTTTATTGTGGACAGCTAATAGGTTTAAAGAAATATGAACTAGGTAATATTTCTCTAAAAATAGCTTGGTTTTTTAGAGAAAAAGGAAGTGATGAAGAAACACGTTTTCTACAGAATGCCGTAGAGATTTTTGAACAAGCATTTTATACTGAGAACTTATCAGCCTTATCAATAGATGAGATAACACTTGGATATTTAATTGGGGAACTACATAGAAGACTAGGTAGAAAAAAAGAAGCAGTACTATGGTTTGGAAAAACAGTATCAAATCCTCTTATAAAAACTAATCCAAGGATAGAAAATTTAACTCGAGAACAATGGCTTTTGGCTAAGGAGAATGATCATGAAGAGTGAGAGAAAAATCTATTATGAAAATCTACAAACAGATATAGGTAAATTATGGATGGCTTTCACAAATAAAGGATTAGCTAGGCTAGAGTTTTCCACAAGTGAGGCTCAATTTATTAATGGACTTGGAAAGCACTATGATAATATAACTCAATATACGGGGGAAAGCTCTGATTATAGTAAACAATTAAGCATGTATTTAGAAAAAAGATTAAAGAATTTTGACTTGCCTTTAGACCTAATAGGCACACAATTTCAGATGCAAGTATGGCAAGAATTACTTAAAATACCGTATGGAGAGGTAAGATCTTATAAAGATATTGCCACTTCAATAGGGAAGGATAAAGGCTTTAGAGCAGTTGGCATGGCCAACAATAGAAATCCTGTATCTATAGTAGTACCTTGCCACAGGGTTATAGGAAGTAATGGTGAGCTGGTAGGCTATGGTGGAGGAATAGTGACTAAAGTAAAACTACTAAAACTTGAAGGATTAAATATAATTGAAAAAGAACGAAATGGAAACAAATTGTATTTTGTTGGTTGATAAACTGCCACAAACAAATAATAGAAATTTTAAGCTAACATTTGCTGCATATTACTACATTTGATTTATACCTGGCACCCTAATTGTCAGGTTTTTTATTACACTTATGAATAAATCCCACATATTATATAATAAAATGTTTTAAAGGTGGGATATAAATGTATTATTATACTAAAAACATTAGTTTTAAAAAATTACCAATTATACTTATACCAGGTCTTTTTGGTTCACTTGGAGATGATATATTATTAGGAACTGGAGATTTTAGCTTTGGTATGGCAGAACAAGTATATAAACCTATTATAAATGACTTAGAAGAATTAGGCTATAAAGAAGGAGAAAATCTTTTCGTAGCTTTTTACGATTGGAGAAAAGGTTGTGAATATAATACAAAAAAATATCTGATACCTAAAATAGAAGAAGCCAAAAAAACTACAATGGAAAGCAAAGTAGACATTATTGGTCATAGCCTAGGGGGTATAGTTGCTAGAACTTATATTCAAGGTTCAATGTATAATGGTGACGTGAGAAACCTTATAATGATGGGAACCCCAAACTCCGGTGCAGTAAATGCATATTATTTCTGGAGTGGAGGACAGGTACCATACGATAAATTAGAAAGAAATATACTCTACCAATTACTTAAAATAGGTTTCTTCTGGATATATAGGTTTTTACATGGGCCCATAAGTGATATGAGCATTATGAGAGAGTTATTTCCTGTAGTAGAAGAATTACTTCCTAGTTATGAATATGGAGATTATTTGTTCTATGACGATAATGTAGGAATAAAAAAGCCAGTACCCATTACTCAGATGGAGTCAGTAAATAGACATCTAAATCAAATGAATAATACTAGCTATTTAATATATAATAGAGGAGTAAAACCATATCATATAATAGGTACTGGATTCGAAACCACAGATGTAATCTGTGTAAGCAAAAACGAAAAGAGAACAGATAAGTGGATGGATGGAAAGCCAGTATACTCTATAGCAATGCCTTACGGAGATGGAACCATAACAATAGGTAGTGCAGAAGCCGCAATATATAGTAAGAACTATTATTTAAATTCAAATCATGGGGATATATTAAAAAAATCAAAAGACATATTAGCTTCAATACTTAAACGTCCAATATATCCTAAAAAGGATTATAGAGGAGATGCTGAGCCAAATTATATATATAGTATTATTTTAAGAAATGTATCTAGTGCAAAGATTAACTATTTAAATTCTGAAAAAACCTTAAATATAGCAGATAACTCAACTGCAAAAGACTTCATAAGCCGGAAAATAGAAGATAATCTCCATTGGATTATGTTAAGCTCAAAAGAAAAAGAAAAAATAAGGCTAGAATTTAATCCAGAAAAGGAACAAGATTATGAAATGCTAGTGTTTTTTGCAGAGAAGAATGGAGAAATTGAAATGATAAGAAAAAGCTTTAAAAGCAAAGATACAACAGTAAGTCTTTATGGAGCTAATTGCATATAATTTTTTGTATTTTAAAATTAAACAGGAGGAGAAAAGTTATGAGTAACATAATGAAAAAAACTACTTCAATAGCATTAGTATTATTAATGATTTTAACATTATTAACAGCATGTGCAACAAAAGGAACAGAACAAAACAAAGAAGATAATTCGATAGTACCGGTGGATAGTGGTAATATTTATCCTATGGAGATAGAAGATGAATTTGGAAATAAGATAACTTTAGAAAAGCAGCCTACAAGAATAATCTCCCTTGCACCAAGTCATACAGAAATTCTTTTTGCATTAGGTTTAAATAATGAGATAGTGGGAGTAACTACTTATTGCAATTATCCAGAAGAAGCAAGTACAAAGGAAAAAGTAGGAGACGCATTTAATGTAAATGTGGAAAAAATATTAGAACTAAATCCAGATCTAGTTATTCAATATGGTCCTGGAAAAGAAGAAGTTAATAATAAGCTAAAAAATGCAGGCGTATCCCTACTTAGTTATGAGCCTGAATCTATAGATGAAGTCATTAGTCTTATAGAAGAAATTGGGAAAATTACTAATAGGGTTGCAGAGTCTAAGGCAGTAACAGTTGATATGATGAGTAAAAGAGATTATATAATTAACAGAGTTAGTAAGGTAGATAAGAAAGCAAAGATATTTTTTGAAATTTGGGATGAACCATTGCAAGCAGCAGGTCCAGGTTCATTTATAGATGAATTAATAAACCTAGCTGGTGGTGAAAATATTGCCAGTGATGCAGAAGGAGCCTACGCTCAATATGATTTAGAACAACTTATAGAAAGAAATCCTGATGTTTACCTAACATCTAAAGATCTTGAGACAAAGACTATTGAATCAATAAAAGTAAGACCAGGATACAGCGAAATAAATGCTATAAAAAATAATAGAATATACATATTAGATCCCCTAATATCTATACCTGGTCCAAGAATAGTTGATGGACTTGAAATTATGGCTAAGAGCATCTATCCTGAACTTTTTGAAAAATAATAAAGTAGTGATTAAATATGAAGGCAAAAATAATAAACAAACAAAAATGGAAACTGATTATTGCAGGTTCTACACTAGCTTTAATTTTCAGTATTATAGTGTTTTCAACTATAGGCTCAGCAAACATTAAGGCTATAGATACTTTAAAAATTGTTCTTTCTAAAATACCTATGATAGGAGAAAAAGTTGACATTTCAGATATTCCAAAATCCTATCAAACAATTATACTTAGTATCAGGATACCTAGAGTTTTAATTGGAGCAATTGTAGGAGCTGCATTGGCTGGTGTAGGAACCGTATTTCAAGGTATGTTCAAAAATCCTATGGCAGATCCATATGTTATCGGAATATCTTCAGGGGCTGCCCTGGGAGCAGGATTAGTAATAGTTTTTGGTATAAACTGGACAGCCTTTAGTATATCATCTATATCAATTGGAGCTTTTGTTGGAGCAGTATTTTCAACTTTTTTGGTATATTGGATTTCAAAAGTAAAGAATAAAGTACCTGTCACTATTCTACTTTTATCAGGAATTGCGGTAGGTCAATTTCTGACAGCCATACTATCTTTTTTAATGGTAATATACAGTAAAGATATGACTAAAATAATTTATTGGACTTTAGGTAGTTTTTCAGGAAAGGGTTGGGAGCACCTGGCTTCAATATCTATTCCTATTCTAACTTCTATGATTATTTTGAACTTTTTTTCAAGAGATTTAAATATTATGCTTTTAGGAGAAGAATCTGCACAAAATTTAGGTGTTAATGTTGAAAAAATAAAGATAATTATTTTAGTAATCTGTTCTTTTATTATTTCACTTGCAGTATCAGTAAGTGGAATAATTGGTTTCGTAGGTCTTATAATTCCCCATATAGTGAGATTAATAGTAGGACCAGACCATAAAATACTTATACCTACATCAATGTTAATTGGTGGAATATTTATGATATTTGCAGATACACTAGCTAGAACAATTATCTCACCAACTGAAATTCCTGTTGGGATAATAACAGCTCTTTTTGGGGGACCATTTTTTATATATCTTCTGAGAAAATCTAAAAGAAACATATAATATGTGTGTAAGCAGGTGGAAAAAGTGAAATACAAGCTAATTGCCATAGATATGGATGGAACTTTATTAAATAGCAATAATGAGGTATCTGAAAGAAATAAAGATGCCATTAAAGCAGCAACAGATAATGGTATAAATGTAGTTATAGCAACGGGTAGAGTGTTTGTATCAGCTAAATATTATGCCAGACTTATAGGTATAAAAACACCTATTATAGCATGTAATGGGGCCTATATACGTGACCTATACAGTGATAATATTTTATTTGAGGAATCTATTGGATATGAGGATTGTAGGTTCTTAGTAAAAGCTGCTGAGGATGAGAAAATGTATTATCATTTGTATGATGACTACAATTTTTATACAAAAGAGCTAAAATATTCTTCATTGTCATACTATAAATGGAATGAAAAACAAGCTCTTGAGGATAGGATTAATATACAAGTACAGCCTAATTTATTTGAAATAATAGAGAATTCTAAAATGAATGTGTATAAGATGGTAGTCATTGATGATGACATAGTAAAACTAAACAAATTTAGAGAGAAAATAAGCTCAAATAAAAATATTGAAATAGTAAGCTCCTGGAGAAATAATATTGAAATAATGAATAAAGGAGTTTCTAAAGGAAGTGGGCTAAACCATCTGTGTCAAATAATGAATATAAAGAAAGAACAAGTAATTGCAATTGGAGATAATTATAATGATGCTTCTATGTTTGAATTTTCTGGTCTTTCTATAGCAATGAAAAATGGTGAAGATAAAGTGAAAGAAATGGCTGATATTATAACTGATACCAATGATAATGATGGAGTAGCAAAAATAATTGATGAAATAATATTTAGTTAAATAATTGAGAATAAATAGTTATCGAATACACAATAATAGATTCTAAGGAATATTTCTTAGAATCTTTTTTTATGACCTAACCCGATTTTCCGAATGCTTTTATCGGGAAATCAAGGAAGCTCAGAAAACAAGTTTCTGAGTACTACTAAATTTGTGTTGCGAGACTGCGTCCATATCGAATAGGAAGGTTTTACCTTTAATGCTTCTTTAGAAACTTTTCCTATTATGTTATAATTTTAATAGGGGGGATAAGTATATCTAGTCTAGAAATCGTTGAGGCATTTAACAAAAACACAAAAGAAATTTTCAAACAATTTTTTGACATAAATCTAGATAAAAATGTTTATAAAACATGTGAAGTTAAATTTTATAGTGGAATTTCTGTAATGGTGAGTTTTTCTGGTACGGTTTCAGGTCAGATAATAATCAATGTTTCAGATGAGCTTGTAAGACTCATTTGTTTAAGGACTAATAATAACATACCTATTGTTGAAATTGATAATGATGCTAAGAAAATTATTTTTAATCTAGGTAAACTTATTATAGGAAATTCATGTGCAAGTTTTTATGAAAGTGGTGTTTCAATAGAGGCTACAAGTTATTGTATTATTGAAGGGGATAATATTAACTATACATCTATTTCAAAAAAAATCACTATGATTGATTATAAAACCCAAATGCATGAATTGAATATGATTTTAATATTAGATACAAATGAAGAAGAATAAATTTAGTAACATTATCAATTGACTTTGTAAAAAAAGACTAGTAAAATTTAAAAGGTTGATAAAAATAAGCTTATTTTGTGATTTATTTAAATAGGGGGTTAAGTAATGCCACTTAATATTGTATTAGTCGAACCAGAAATCCCACAAAACACAGGTAATATAGCTAGAACTTGTGCAGCAACAGGGTCTTCACTCCATCTTGTAAAGCCATTAGGTTTTTCCATAGATGATAAACATGTAAAAAGAGCAGGTCTTGATTATTGGAGTCTATTAGATTTATATATTTACGAAAGTTTAGATGAGTTTTTTGAAAAAAATGATGTTAATAAATTTTATTATGCAACAACAAAAAGACATCAGAGTTACACAGACTTTACTTTTGAAGAAGGGGACTTTTTAATATTTGGAAAGGAAACAGCAGGGCTACCTAAAGAGGTTCTTCATAAATATCCTGAAAGAACTATGAGGATACCTATGGCAAAGGACGAAAGGGCTAGATCCTTAAATCTTTCAAATTCTGTTGCTATCATTATATATGAGGCCTTAAGACAGCTTAATTTTCCAGACTTAGTATGAACTTAGCCATAGTACATCTTATTATTAATTAAGTAAAAACTTCTTCCATTTTGGAAGTTAATATAGATACTAGCACTAAGCAGTAAATTAAAGTAAACATTATATTAACAATTTATCTTAATTCATTGGCTATTATCAAATGAATATTTTGAAAATAGGAGGAATATTATGCAAATTGCTTTTGGAGTATTAGGAGGACTAGGGCTGTTCCTATATGGAATGAATCTAATGGGGACAGGCCTTCAAAAAGCTGCTGGAGAAAAGCTAAAGAAGCTTTTAGAGGTATTGACTAGTAATAGATTAATGGGGGTAATAGTAGGTACTGTTGTTACAATGGTTATCCAAAGCAGTAGTGCTACAACTGTCATGGTCATAGGTTTCGTAAATGCAGGACTAATGAACTTAAATCAGGCAGTTGGCGTAATAATGGGTGCCAATATAGGTACTACGGTAACTGCACAACTTATAGCATTTAAATTAAGTGATTATGCACCTGTAGTAGTAGCCATAGGTGTTGCAATTTGGCTATTTTCATCTAAGAAGAAAAATAAAGAGATAGCTGAGATACTTATTGGATTTGGTATTCTCTTTATAGGTATGGACTTTATGTCTAGTCATCTAAAGCCATTAGGAAATTCTCAAGTCTTTATAGATTTACTAACTAGTCTTAAAAATCCTTTTTTAGGTATTTTAGTAGGCTTTGGGTTGACAACTTTAGTACAGAGTAGTAGTGCTTCCATAGGTTTATTACTTGCACTTGCAAGCCAAGGACTTATAACTATAGATATTGCATTGCCTATCCTTTTTGGAGATAATATAGGAACTACAACAACTGCACTTATTTCAAGTATTGGGGCTAATAAAACAGCTAAAAGAGCTGCACTTATGCATTTTCTTTTCAATGTTGTAGGTACTATTATTTTTATGGTTATTCTAAGGAGACCTGTAGAAGCTTTAGTAATTAATTTTTCACCAAATAATATACAAAGACAAATTGCAAATGCGCATACATTATTTAACTTAATTAACGTTGTAATTCAGTTCCCATTTGCAGGACTATTAGTTTTAGCTGCTAAAAAGCTTATTAAGGGAGATGAAGAGGAAGAAGTACGTGGCTTGAAATATTTAGATACAAGAATTATTGAAACTCCTTCTATAGCGGTAGGGCAGGCTAGTAAAGAAGTGCTGAGAATGGGAAAAATAGTTAGAGACAATCTAAGAACAGCTGTTGAATCATTTTATTCCAAGGACGAAAAATTAACTCAAAAAGTTTTTGAGGAAGAGAAGAAAATTAATGAAATTGAAAGAGAAATAACTAAATATCTAGTTCAGCTTTCTAATGCACCACTAACTGATGACCAACATGCTACTGTAACTACTTTATTTCATGCAGTTAATGATATTGAACGTGTAGGAGACCATGCAGAGAACATAGCAGAGTTATCTCAAGATAGAATAGATAATAAGCTTTGGTTTACTGACGATGCCCTTGAAGAATTGCGTGTAATGTTTGATAAGGTAGAAGATGTATTCAACAAATCATTATTAGCCTTCAAAACTGCAGATCCAAGAATTTCAGAAGAGGTTATTAACTTAGAGGCAGAAGTTGACATAATGGAAAAGCATTATAGAGATAGTCATATTGATAGATTAAACACTCATTCATGCGAACCAAGTGCAGGAATAGTCTTTTTAGATATTATAAGTAATCTTGAAAGAATATCAGATCATTCCTCTAATATTGCAATGTATATTTTAGATGCACTTAAATAAGAAGAAATTTATGTTTTAAGTAATTGTGAAAATGTAACAAATGTTAAAGATATTTAATGAATTTTTTTGTCGGAAATATGAAAAAAGGTATTGTATATAAAATTTTTCTATAATATAATATGGTTAAATAGAAACATTGATTTTTATTTAACAATTCAATAATAGAAATAAAGCTGAATGAAAAATGCGGAAGAGACCAATTTTATTGGCGCCGAAGGAGTAAGTCATAAGTTTGCCATTTATGGAGAAGCTCTCAGGCAAAAGGACCGTATTTGGACAGCTCTCTGGAAAGCCTATGGCACCGAAGGGGCAATTCTTTGTATAAAGAAGAATCTCTCAGGTTTAGAACAGAGTAGAGGGGCACATACTAATGTAAACTTCTATTCTGTTTTTTTGTCTTTTTATATTAAAGGATTGTAAGGGGTGAATGTTATGAACAAAATAATAATTACAAACAATCCATTAGTAAAAGAAAAATTTGCTTCTACATATGAAATAGAATTTTGTCGTAATACCTACATAGAAATTTTAGAAACCGTAAGAGATAAAATCCATTTGGGACATGAACTTTTATCTCACCCTTTAGCTGGGAGTATTAAACCTAATGAAACTCCATATAGAACTATTATTATTTCAAAAGAAAAAAATCAATTAGACATGAAATCGTTATCATTAATAGAAAGTGCCATAGCAACTACTAGAAAATTTATTGAAAATAGACCAACTCCAAATTGGAATGATATTGCACTTTTTGATTTTCAGACTGTTGATTTATCTTTAATAGAAAATATGCTAAACAACACACTTTAGTCTTGTATAAAACTTGAAAGTTTTGGGTAAATTTTTGTTGGAAACCGTATTTTTACTAATGTTAACTACAAAAGTAAATGGGTATATTACTATTACAAATTAAAGGAGTGACTTAAATGGCAAATCTATACGATACTATTATTATTGGAGCAGGCCCAGCAGGTTTGGCCGCAGGATTATATGCTGCAAGAGCAAAAATGAAAACACTAATATTAGAAAGAGAAAAGGCTGGTGGACAAATAGTTACTACTGAAGAAGTAGCTAACTATCCTGGGTCAGTGGAAAATGCATCTGGACCATCGCTAGTTGCTAGAATGGTGGAGCAAGCTGAAGAGTTTGGAGCAGAAAGAGTATTAGATGAGGTAAAAGAAGTTCAATTACAAGATAAGATCAAAGTAATTAAGGGAGCTAAAGGTGAGTACCATGCAAAGTCAATAATAATTGCAACAGGAGCTAAACCAAAACTAATGGGCTGCCCAGGAGAAAAAGAGTTTACAGGAAAAGGAGTTTCGTATTGTGCAACTTGCGACGCAGACTTCTTTACAGATTTTGAAGTATATGTTATTGGTGGTGGTGACTCAGCTGTTGAAGAAGCAATGTATCTTACTAAATTTGCTAGAAAAGTTACTATAGTTCATAGAAGAGATGAACTTAGAGCAGCTAAGTCAATTCAAGAAAAAGCTTTCAAAAACGAAAAGTTACACTTCATTTGGAATTCAGTAGTTAAGGAAGTGAAAGGTGAAGGCATATTAGAGTCAATGGTACTTCAAAATAGAGTAACTGGTGAAGAAACAGAAATAGTTGCAGACGAAGAAGACGGCACATTTGGAGTATTCGTTTTCGTAGGTTATGATCCAGTGACTTCATTATTTAATGGAATGATTGATATGGAAAATGGTTACATAATAACTGATGAAAATATGAAAACAAATATACCTGGAGTATTTGCAGCAGGTGATTGTAGAGTTAAATCACTAAGACAAGTAGTTACAGCAACTGCAGATGGTGCAATAGCTGCTACTCAAGCTGAAAAATATATTGAAAACGTTTTTGAAGAATAAAAAATAAATTTTATAAAAAACAATAATATTAGGAGGGATATCTATGTTAGCAGTAGATAAGGATACTTTTGAACAAGAAATTCTTAAGGCAGAGGGTCATGTTTTAGTAGACTTTTGGAGCGAAGGTTGTGAACCATGTAAGGCATTAATGCCTCACGTTCATGAACTTGCAGAAAAATATGATGGAAAAATGAAATTCACTAGTTTAGACACAGGTAAAGCTAGAAGACTTGCAATTTCACAAAAAATATTAGGCTTACCAGTTATAGCAATATACAAAGACGGACAAAAAATTGATGAATTAGTAAAAGATGATGCTACACCAGCAAATATAGAAGCTATGATTCAGAAATATATCTAACAATATTTAGGTAACAAACCTAAGCTGTAGGTAATAAATCTTACTGTTTAGGGTTACAATAAAATCATGCTTTATTAAGTGAAATATTAAGAGGAGGTGAACTCTATGCGCCTAGAAATAGGTAATATTAACATTAAAGATGTACAGTTTGGAGACAAAACAAAAGTAGAAAATGGTATTTTATTTGTCAACAAAGAGGAGCTTATAGCAGCAATAAGCGATGACGAAAACATTAAAAGTGTAGAGGTAGAGTTGGCAAGACCAGGTGAAAGCGTTAGAATTACACCAGTTAAGGATGTAATAGAGCCAAGAGTTAAGGCTGAAGGTCCTGGTGGAATTTTCCCTGGAGTACTATCGAAGGTTGAGACTGTAGGTACGGGAAGAACACACGTTCTTAAAGGTTCAGCAGTTGTTACAACAGGTAAGGTAGTTGCATTCCAAGAAGGAATCATAGACATGACTGGACCTGGAGCAGACTACACACCATTCTCAAAAACAAATAATATTGTTTTAGTAATCCAGCCAATAGATGGTTTAAAACAACACGATCATGAAAGAGCTGTTAGAATGGCAGGGCTAAAAGCAGCTTCATACTTAGGAGAAGCTGGTAAAGATGTAAAACCAGATGAAGTAAAGGTTTTTGAAACATTACCTTTACTACAAGGAATTCAGCAATATCCAGACCTTCCAAAAGTAGCATATGTATTAATGCTTCAAAGCCAAGGCTTAATGCATGATACTTATGTTTATGGAGTTGATGCTAAGCAAACTATATCAACACTAATTTACCCAACAGAGCTATTAGATGGTGCTATCATAAGTGGTAACTGTGTTTCTGCTTGTGACAAGAATACTACTTATCACCATTTAAACAATCCAGTTATTCACGATTTGTTTGAAAAACACGGAAAAGAGTTAAACTTTGTTGGAGTTATTATTACAAATGAAAATGTTTACTTGGCAGATAAAGAAAGATCATCAAATTGGTCTGCTAAATTAGCAGAATATTTAGGAGTAGATGGCGTTATTATATCACAAGAAGGATTTGGTAACCCTGATACTGACCTTATAATGAACTGCAAAAAAATCGAAAGAAAAGGCATTAAGACTGTAATAGTTACTGACGAATATGCAGGTAGAGATGGAGCATCTCAATCATTGGCAGATGCTGATCCACTAGCAAATGCAGTTGTTACAGGCGGAAATGCTAACGAAGTTATTGAATTACCAGCTTTAGATAAAGTTATTGGATATCTTGACCCAGTTAACACTATTGCAGGTGGATTCGATGGAAGCTTAAATAAAGACGGCTCAATAGTAGTAGAACTTCAAGCTATTACAGGTGCAACAAATGAGCTTGGTTTCAATAAATTAACAGCAAGAGGATTCTAAAAAATATTATGACAATATAACTATAACTAAATAATGAAAGGAAGTGTGATAATGGGACTATTAGATGGCAAAAAAGTTATCGTAATAGGCGATAGAGACGGTATACCAGCACCAGCGGTAGAAGAATGTCTTAAAAGTACAGGCGCAGAAGTAGTTTTCGCATCGACAGAGTGTTTTGTCTGAACGGCTGCAGGCGCTATGGACCTAGAAAATCAACATAGAGTTAAGGATTTAACTGAAAAGCACGGAGCAGAGAACATAGTTGTTCTTTTAGGTGCTGCTGAAGGTGAAGCTGCAGGTTTAGCAGCTGAAACAGTTACAGCAGGTGATCCAACTTTTGCAGGTCCATTAGCAGGAGTCCAGTTAGGACTTAGAGTATATCACGTTGTAGAACCAGAAATTAAAGATGAATTTGATGCAGATGTATATGATGAACAAATCGGTATGATGGAAATGGTTCTTGATGTTGATGATATAATCAATGAAGTAAGCTCAATAAGAAATGAATATTGTAAATTTAATGATTAATTAATAACCCAAATAACCCAAAAATACGAGAGGGGGGAAACTAATGAGTAAAATAAAAGTTGTTCATTATATAAATCAATTCTTTGCTGGAATTGGTGGAGAAGAAAAAGCTGACCATAGACCAGAAGTAAGAGAAACAGTAGTAGGCCCAGGACTAGAGTTTGCAAAGAACTTTGGAGACGAAGCTGAAATTGTAGCAACAATAATTTGTGGTGACTCTTATTTTAACGAGAATCTAGAAGAAGCAAAAGCAGAAGTAATTGGTATGATTAAAAAATACAACCCTGATTTATTCATTGCTGGACCAGCTTTTAACGCAGGTAGATATGGTGTTGCATGCGGTACAATTACTGATGCTGTTAAGCATGAACTAGGAATCCCTGTTTTAACAGGTATGTACATTGAAAACCCTGGAGCTGATATGTTCAAGAAAAGTGTATATATCGTTGAAACAAAAAATAATGCAGCAGGTATGAGACCAGCAGTAAAGAGCATGGCAAGTTTAGCCCTTAAATTAGTAAAAGGTGAAGAAATAGGCTCACCAGCTGAGGAAGGATATATATCTAGAGGAATCAGAAAGAACGTATTCGTTGACAAGAGAGGTTCTGAAAGAGCAGTTGAGATGCTCATTAAGAAACTTAAAGGAGAAGAATTCGTTACTGAATTCCCAATGCCTGATTTCGATAGAGTAGATCCAAACCCAGCAGTTAAAGATATCACTAAAGCTAAAATTGCATTAGTTACTTCTGGTGGTATAGTGCCAAAAGGAAATCCTGACCGCATTGAATCTTCAAGTGCTTCTAAATATGGTAAGTATGACATTTCAGGAGTAGAAGATTTGACAGAAGCAACTTACGAAACAGCTCATGGTGGTTATGACCCAACATATGCAAACAACGATGCTGATAGAGTTCTTCCTGTAGATGTTCTTAGAGAAATGGAAAAGGAAGGCAAAATCGGCGAATTACACAGATACTTCTATACTACAGTTGGTAACGGTACAGCTGTTGCTAGTGCAAAAGCTTTTGCCAGTGAATTTGCAAAAGAACTAGTGGCTGACGGAGTGGATGCAGTTATATTAACTTCCACCTGAGGTACCTGTACACGTTGCGGTGCAACGATGGTTAAAGAAATTGAAAGAGCAGGTATTCCTGTAGTACACATGTGTACAGTAGTACCTATCTCTTTAACAGTAGGTGCTAATAGAATAGTTCCAACTATAGCTATACCTCACCCACTTGGAAATCCAAGTCTAGATAAAGAGCATGAAAAAGCATTAAGAAGAAAGTTAGTTGAAAAAGCTCTAGTAGCTTTATCAACTGAAGTAGAAGGTCAAACTGTTTTTGAAAAATAAATTTCGCTGGCTGCAATTCGCAGCTAGCAGCTGCAATTATTATAAAAGGGTGATAGTCAAAAATCACCCTTTTATAAAACCATAGCTTAGCAGCTAGGGACTAAAAATAGTCTGTAGCTGCCAGCTGCGAGTCATTAACCTGTTTATATTTTTTTAATTATTTTGGAGGTGAAGTATATGTCATTCCCAGTAATAAAAGGTGCTGGATATATTCTAGTCCATACGCCAGATATGGTGATACACAATGGTACAACACAAACTTCAGAAAGAGTTATTAATCCTAACTCTGACTATTTAAAAGAACTTCCAAAGCATTTACGTAGCTTTGAAGAAGTAGTAAGCTATCCACCAAATCAAACATATATTGGCTCCATAACTCCACAGGAATTGGCGAAATATGAGGTACCATGGTATGATAAAAAGGTTGAAGGTGCTAATAGATTTGGTAAACTAGGGGAAATTATGCCTCAAGATGAATTTATCGGTCTAATGCAAATTTGTGATGCTTTTGACTTAGTTAAATTAGAAAAGAATTTTGCCACTGAAGTAAAAGGAAAACTAGCTAAACATCCATTAATGAGAGAAGAACTAGTTGCAAAGGTTAAAGAAGGCGAGTCAGCAGAAGATATTAAGAAATTAATTGATGAGCATCATGCTGAAGCAATTTATAATAATAACGAGTTGGTAGGTTGTGTGAAGAGAGCTCATGAAATAGATATAAACTTGAATGCTCACACTATATTTGAAAATCTAGTTGTTAAAGCTTCAGGTGTACTTGCACTAATGAATCTATTAGATAAAAATGGAATAGATCCAAATAGTATAGAATATGTAATTGAATGCTCAGAAGAGGCATGCGGGGATATGAACCAAAGAGGTGGAGGAAACTTTGCAAAAGCTATAGCTGAAATGGTAGGTTGTAATAACGCTACAGGTTCAGATACTAGAGGTTTCTGTGCAGCTCCTACACACTCACTAATTGAAGCATCTGCATTAGTACAAGCAGGAATATACGATAACGTAGTATTAGTAGCAGGTGGAGCTTCAGCTAAATTAGGTATGAATGGTAAAGACCATGTTAAGAAGGGCTTACCAATACTAGAAGATGCAGTTGCTGGTTTTGCAGTTCTTGTAAGCAAAAATGATGGAGTAAACCCTGTACTAAGAACTGACCTAGTAGGTCGTCATACTGTAGGAACAGGTTCATCACCACAGGCTGTTATAACATCACTTATAACTACACCACTAGATAAAGGAAACTTAAAGATTACTGATATAGATAAATACTCAGTTGAAATGCAAAACCCAGATATAACTAAACCAGCAGGAGCAGGAGATGTGCCAGCTGCTAACTATAAGATGATAGCTGCCTTAGGAGTTAAAAGAGGAGAGCTTGAAAGAGCTGATGTAGCAACATTTGGAGATCAGTATGGTTTACCAGGATGGGCACCAACTCAAGGACATATTCCATCAGGAGTACCATATGTAGGATTTGCTAAAGAGGCTATGCTAAATGGAGAAATCAATAGAGCCATGATAGTTGGAAAAGGAAGCTTGTTCTTAGGCCGTATGACAAATTTATTTGACGGTGTTTCAATAGTAATAGAAAAGAACAGCGGAAAAGTTGATGAAGGTAAAGGTGTTTCAGAAGAAGAAGTTAAGAAATTAGTGGCAGAGGCTATGAGAGAATTTGCGTCACATCTATTAGGAAATTAGAGGTGATATAAATGTCAGATAACATTAAAAACATAATAGGAAAAGTATTTAACGATATAGCGGATGCTGTAGAAACTGGGCAATTTGGACAAAAAACAAGAGTGGGTATTACAGTGTTAGGAAGCGAACATGGAGTTGAAAACATTGTAAGAGGAGCTGAACTGGCTCAAAAGAGAAATCCTGCTACAGAAGTTGTGCTAATTGGCCCAAAAGTAGAAACAGACCTTAAAATATATGAGGCTAATACAGAAGACGAACAACATAAAAGAATGGAAGAACTTTTAGATAGTGGAGAAATTAATAGCGCAGTAACAATGCACTACACTTTCCCACTAGGAGTATCTACTGTTGGTAGAGTAATAACTCCAGGAAAAGGTAAAGAAATGTTAATAGCTACAACAACAGGAACATCATCTGCCCATAGAGTAGAAGGAATGGTAAAAAATGCTTTGTACGGAGTAATTACAGCCAAGGCAATGGGAATAAAAGAACCAACAGTAGGCCTTCTAAATGTAGATGGTGTGAGACAAGTTGAAAGAGCATTAAATGAACTAAAAGCAAATGGCTATGAATTTAGCTTTGCAGAGTCTATGAGATCTGATGGCGGTTCAGTAATGAGAGGCAATGACTTATTAACTGGTACACCAGATGTAATGGTAACAGATTCATTAACAGGAAATCTTCTTATGAAAGTATTCTCCTCATATACTACAGGTGGAGACTATGAAGCTATGGGTTTTGGATATGGACCTGGAATAGGAGAAAATTATGAAAGAACTATTCTTATACTTTCAAGGGCATCAGGAGTCCCTGTTGTAGCAAATGCAATAGAATTTGCTTCAGAACTTGCAAAAGGTAAAGTAATGGAGATATCAAAAGAAGAGTTTGCAAAAGCTAATAAAGCTAAATTTGCTGATATTCTTAAGGGCTTAAAGAAGGATAATAAGAAAGAAAGCACTGATGATGGAGGAGAAGTAATAGCTCCTGCTAAGGAAGTAGTTACTGGTTCAATTTCAGGCGTAGATATCATGGAATTAGAAGATGCAGTTATGGCGCTATGGAAAAAAGGCATATATGCAGAAAGTGGAATGGGCTGTACTGGACCTATAGTAATGGTTAACGAAGCAAAAGTAAATCAAGCCATTGAGGTACTTGCAAAAGCAGGATATATAGCTGGAGAATCTACTCCATGCTAAGTTAAACTCTATAAATAATTAGGGTGGGTATTCGGTTGAATACCTGCCTTTTTTTATGTTTCATCGAAATATTTTGATTGTATAACTTTAACTTTGCAGAAAAGCATTATTATCTGTTATAATAGTAAGAGAAACTAATTTATTAAATATAATCTTTTAAATATAATCTTTTAAATTACCTTATACTTTAATAGACGAAAATATATTAATAGTTGGGAGTGAAGCCATATGCGTCTAGGATTTGATTTGACTTTAGAACAAGCTCAAAAGTTAATAATGACACCAGAACTGAGACAAGCTATTCAAATGCTTCAATTCACAAGTCAAGAGCTATGGCAATATGTAGAAAGCCAGATGGAAGCTAATCCATTATTGGAAGTGGAAAATAAACGAGAAGCGGAAGAAAACATTGAAGAGTTCAATAACAAGTCTGAAGATATAGACTGGAAAGAATATGCTGAACAATATGATGACATAAGCTATAGAAGTACTAGCAATAAGGATGAAAATGAAAATACATTTGAAAGTTATGTATCAGCAAAAACATCTCTAAAAGAGCATTTACTTTTCCAATTGAATTTATCTATATTTGATAAAAAACAAAAGGAAATAGGAGAATTTATTATTGAGAGTATAGATAAAAATGGATACTTGACTAATCCTACAACAGAAATATCTGAACAATTAGGCGTCGAAGCAAGATTGGTTGAAAACGTTGTCAAGGTAATTCAAACTTTTGATCCTGCGGGAGTATGTGCAAGAGATTTAAAAGAGTGTTTGCTAATACAGTTAGATACAAAAGGCATAAACAATCCTGATATTCGTGAAGTGATAAATAACTATTTAGAAGATGTAGCACAAAATAGATTGGCTAAAATATCAAAAGAGTTAAATATCAGTTTAAAAAGTGTTCAATGGATATGTGACTTAATAAAGTCATTAGAGCCTAAGCCAGGAAGAGGATTTGCTCATGATAGTGACGAGATAAAATATATTACCCCTGATGTTTACTTATATTATATTGATGGGGAATATGTTATAAGTGTAAATGATTCATCAGCACCAAGATTGATTATTAACAATTATTACAAACAATTATTAAGTAGGTCAAGTGATGAAAACACCACAAACTTCCTTACAGAAAGGCTAAATTCAGCCATGTGGTTGATAAAGAGCATAGAGCAGAGAAGGATGACCATTTACAAAGTAGTTGAATCCATACTTAAATATCAGATTGAGTTTTTTGAAAAAGGTAAAAAGTCTCTAAAACCACTTACTTTGAAAGATATAGCAGATGACATTGGTGTTCATGAGTCAACAGTTAGTAGAGCAACTAATGGCAAATATATTCAAACTCCAAGGGGATTGTTTGAACTTAAATATTTCTTTTCCAGTGGTGTACCTAGTGGTGATGGAGGAATATCTTCAACAAGTATCAAATCAATTATTAAAGAAATCATAGATAGCGAAAACACTAAAAAACCACTTAGTGATCAGCAAATAGTGAAACTTCTTAAATTAAGAAATATAGATATATCTAGAAGAACTGTTGCAAAATATAGGGATGAGTTGGGAATACCATCCTCATCAGGAAGAAGAAGATTTTAAAACTTGGATTGACATAAACGTCATCCAAGTTTTTTATTTAGCTTTTTTATTAACTTTTGCATTAAGGTATTGAAATTTAAAATTATAATAGTTATAATTAAATTGTAAGTTATTTTTTTATAAAAGAATAGGGACATTATTTAGATATACGGGACCATACTAGACCAACTATGTGAATCATATTAATAAGAAACAGTGATTAAGCATAATACTAATACATATAAGATATAATATTTGTAGTCTTTGCTTTGTAGTGAAAATAATCATTTAATTGACGGGTCATTTCCCGACATATTGGACTAATTGAGTCCATAAGGAGTGTGTTTTATGAAAGACCTAATAGAGCTTCAAAGGAAGATCGCACCAGAGATAATTGATATTTTAGAGAAAAGATATTCAATACTAAGAAATATATACTATAATCAACCTATAGGAAGAAGAGCCTTAGCAAACAATTTGAGCTTAGGAGAAAGGGTTATTAGAACAGAAGTAAGTATTTTAAAAGAACAAGGACTCATAGAGATTGAAACTAATGGTATGAATGTAACAGAAGAAGGAAGGCTAGTTGTTGAAGAATTAAAAGACTATATACATGGAGTAAAGGGACTCAATAGCCTAGAGAAGAAGATAAAAGAAATGTTAAACATAAATAAGGTATACATAGTACCAGGAGATTCTAGTGAAGACATGCTTACTTTTAAGGACATGGGAAAGACAGCTTCCGTTTTGATAAAACAGGTTATTAAAGATGGAGATATTATAGGGATTACAGGTGGCACAACTATGGCCCAAGTAGCAGAAGAAATGACTTTAGAAAAGATTAAAAGGAAAGTTACAGTAATCCCCGCTAGGGGAGGATTGGGGAAAGACCTTGAAACACAGTCAAATAATATTGCTGCAAGATTAGCACAAAAGCTAGGTGGAAACTATAGATTGCTTCAGGTTCCAGATAATGTTGGAGTGGAGGCCTTAAAGGCATTAATGACTGTTCATGAGGTAAAAGAAGTATTAGAGATTATTAAGAAGATGAATGTACTTATTTTTGGTATAGGTAGAGCAGACATAATGGCCCAAAGAAGAGACTTACAACAAGAAAAAATTGATAAGATCAAAAAAAGCGGAGCGGTGGCAGAAGCCTTTGGTCACTACTTTAATACAGAAGGAGAAATTGTTCTAGAAACAAGTACAATAGGATTATCATTAGAAGATTTCAAAAAAACTAGCACAGTAGTTGGAGTAGCAGGTGGGAAAGAAAAAGCAGAAGCTATTATTGCAATATGCAAATTGCGTAGCAATATGACACTTGTAATAGATGAAGCTGCTGCAAGAAAAATATTATTAATGTCTAAAAATGCTACTATATAAGTAGCTAATAATATAAAAGGAGGAATTTTAATGTCAATTAAAGTTGCTATCAATGGATTTGGAAGAATAGGAAGAAATGTAATGAGGATTGCCTTCGAGAATAATGTGAAAGAGTTAGAAATAGTAGCTGTAAATAGTTCTCAAAGCCCAGCAAGTCTAGCTCACTTATTTAAGTATGATACTTGTTTTGGTAAATTCGAAGGCGAAGTAGGTTCAACAGAAGATTGTATAGTAGTAAACGGTAAAGAAATAAAAGTAGTAAACAGCAGAGACCCAGAAGCTCTTCCTTGGGCAGAACTAGGGGTTGATCTAGTAATTGAATCTTCAGGTAAGTTTAGAGACAAAGAAGGTAATATGAAACATATTAAAGCAGGAGCAAAAAAAGTTATTATCACTGCACCAGGGAAAAATGAAGATGCAACAATAGTTATGGGTGTAAATGAAAAAGATTATGATCCTGTAAATCATGTAATCGTATCTAATGCTTCATGTACAACAAACTGTTTAGCACCATTTGCTAAAGTAATAGTTGAAAAATTTGGAGTTGTAAAAGGTTTAATGACAACAGTACATGCTTATACAAATGACCAAAGAATTCTTGATGGCTCTCATAAAGATTTAAGAAGAGCTAGAGCAGCTGCTGAATCAATAATACCAACAACTACAGGTGCTGCAAAAGCAGTAGCATTAGTAATTCCTGAACTTAAGGGGAAACTAAATGGAATGGCAATGAGGGTTCCTACACCTACAGTTTCAGTAGTAGACGTTGTATTTGAGGTAGAGAGACCTACAACTGCTGAAGAAGTAAACAAGGCATTAAAAGAAGCTGCTGAAGGAGAATTAAAAGGAATACTAGGCTACTCAGAAGAGCCACTAGTTTCAATAGATTATAAAAAAGACCCACGTTCTTCAATAATAGATGCATTGTCTACAATGGTTATTGACAACATGGTAAAAATAGTATCTTGGTATGATAATGAGTGGGGATACTCAGCTAGAGTTGTAGATTTAGCAGTACTAATGGCAAATAAGTGGCAGTAATTTTTTAACTAAGACCGGTTTAGTAGCTAAGCTATTAAACCGGCTTTTGAACGCTTTACAATATATTTTTTTAGCCATTAAGGAGGGATAATATGTTGAATAAAAAAAGCATAGAAGATTTAAATGTAACAGGTAAAAAAGTGTTAGTGAGATGCGATTTCAACGTTCCAATGAATGACAAGGGCGAAATAACAGATGACAGAAGAATAAGAAGCGCACTTCCAACTATAGAATACATAATTAATAATGGTGGAAAAGCTATAGTAATGTCTCACTTTGGTAGACCAAAAGGGGAACCTAATCCTAAGTATACATTAGAACCAATAGCAAAAAGGCTAAGTGAGTTGTTAAACAAGGAAGTAATATTTGCTAAAGACGACATGGTAGCAGGCGAAAAAGCAAAAGAAATAGTAGCTAATATGAAAGATTCAGGTATTGTATTACTAGAAAATACAAGATTTAGAAAAGAAGAAGAAAAAAATGGAGAAGAATTTGCAAAACAACTAGCTTCATTAGGAGAGCTATTTGTAAATGATGCTTTTGGTACTGCACATAGAGCCCATGCATCTAATGTTGGACTAAGTAGTCAATTACCATCTGCATCAGGATATTTAGTGAAGAAAGAAATAGAAATAATGGGAAAAGCAATGTCTAACCCAGAAAGACCTTTTGTTGCTATACTAGGTGGAGCAAAGGTATCAGATAAAATAGGTGTAATAGAGAATTTCCTTGATAAAGTAGATAGTTTGCTTATTGGTGGAGGTATGGCATATACATTCCTAAAAGCTCAAGGTTTAGAAATAGGTAAATCATTAGTAGAAGAAGATAAGTTAGAATTAGCAAAAGAGCTAATAGAAAAGGCGAAAGAAAAGAATGTAAATCTTGTACTACCTTTAGATGTGGTAGTAGCTAAAGAGTTTAATAATGAGTCTGAATTTAGAACTGTCAGCATTAATGATATACCACAAGACATGATGGGATTAGATATTGGAGAAAAAACAATAGAAGCTTTCACGGAGATAA
>CAYYDM010000021.1:26681-33525 GCA_964470635.1 uncultured Clostridia bacterium
CCTATGGGAGTATTTGAAATGCCAAATTTTGCAAAGGGAACTAATGCTATAGCAAAAGCAATGGCAGAATCTAATGGAGTGACTATTGTAGGTGGAGGAGATAGTGCTGCTGCAGTAGAACAAGCTGGACTAGATAGTAAAATGACACATGTCTCTACTGGAGGAGGAGCATCACTAGAATTCTTTGAAGGAAAGGTTCTTCCTGGTATTGCTGCAATAGACGATAAATAAGGAGGTAACTATGAGAACACCTATTATAGCTGGTAATTGGAAAATGAACAAAACTATTGATGAAGCCATAGAACTAGTAAGAGAAATTAAAAATAATCTAAAAGATGACGTTGAAACAGTAGTTTGTGTTCCATTTACCGCGTTAAGCCAAGTGAAAAAAGAATTATCTGGCACAAAGTTGAAACTTGGAGCACAAAATATGCATTGGGAAGAAAGCGGTGCTTTTACAGGAGAAATATCAGCTTTAATGCTTAAGGAAATTGGAGTAGATTATGTAATAATTGGACACTCAGAAAGAAGACAATATTTTGGAGAAACTGATGAAACAGTAAATAAGAAAATAAAAGCTGCCTTAAAACATAATATTAACCCAATAGTATGTGTAGGTGAAACACTAGAGCAGAGGGAAAATAACATTGAAAAGGAAGTAGTAGAGTCTCAAGTGTTAAAAGCATTAAATGACATAGATAAAGAAGATATGGACAAAATAGTAATTGCATATGAGCCTATATGGGCAATAGGAACAGGAAAGACAGCTTCAAATGAAGAAGCCAATGATATGATAGCATTTATAAGAAAAATACTAAAAGATAAATACCAACAAGATGTTGCAGACAAGGTTAGGATACAATATGGCGGGAGTGTGAAACCAAGCAATATTACTGAAATAATGAACCAATCAGATATAGATGGAGCATTGGTAGGAGGAGCAAGTCTAAAGCCAGAGGAGTTTATTAAGCTGGTTAGTTTTTAGAGAGGTGTAAATATGACAAAAAATTTAGTATCCATTATAATACTAGATGGTTGGGGATTGGGAAAAAAATATGAAGGAAATGCAGTACTTAAAGCAAGAACCCCTAACTATAAGCTATTGATGGAAAATTATCCAAGTACTACGCTAGACGCAAGTGGACTTTCCGTTGGATTACCAGAAGGCCAAATGGGAAATTCTGAAGTAGGACATTTAAACATAGGTGCTGGAAGGATAATATACCAAGAATTAACTAGAATAACTAAATCAATTGAAAACGAAGAGTTTTTCAATAAAGAAGAATTTTTAAATGCTATAGAGCACTCTAAACAAAACAACTCAAAGCTTCATTTAATGGGTCTTTTATCTGATGGTGGAGTTCACAGCCATATTAATCATCTTTATGCTCTAGTAGAAATGGCTAAAGAACATGGGTTAAAAGATGTATATGTGCACTGCTTCCTAGATGGTAGAGATGTGCCTCCTCAAAGTGGCAAAGGATATTTAAAAGAACTAGAAAATAAGCTAGCAGAAATAGGAGTAGGAAAGATAGCTACTATTTCAGGAAGATATTATGCAATGGATAGGGACAAAAGATGGGATAGAGTTAAATTAGCATATGATGCGCTTACACTAGGGACTGGAAACACTGCTGGCTCTGCTCAAGAAATAATAAATAAATCCTATTCTGACAATATAACTGATGAATTCGTGGTGCCTTCAGTAATTATGAATAATGAAAAAACTGTTGCTACAGTTGATGATAAAGACTCTATAATATTTTTCAATTTTAGACCAGATAGGGCAAGAGAGTTAACAAGGGCTTTTGTAGATGTAAACTTTGAAGGCTTTGAGCGTCAAAAAAAGGTTGAAACTTATTATGTATGCATGACTCAATACGACAAAACTATAGAAAATGTTGAAATAGCTTATAAACCTCAGACGTACACAAATACTTTAGGAGAATATATAAGCTCCTTAGGGAAGAAACAGCTTAGAATTGCAGAAACAGAAAAGTATGCTCATGTTACTTTCTTTTTCAACGGCGGTGTAGAAAAGCCAAATGAAGGTGAAGATAGAGTATTGATACCTTCTCCTAAAGTAGCAACATACGACTTGAAACCAGAAATGAGTGCAATAGAAGTTAAAGAAGAAGTAATCAAAAGAATCAGAAGTGGAGTATACGATTTTATGGTGCTTAACTTTGCTAATCCAGACATGGTAGGTCATACAGGAGATGTTGATGCTGCTATTAAAGCTATAGAAACAGTTGATTCATGTCTTGGAGAGATAGTACAGGAAATTCAGAAAATCAATGGGAAAGTACTTATAACAGCTGACCACGGAAATGCCGAAGAGATGATTGATGAAGAAACTGGTAGCAGGCTTACTGCTCACACAACAAATAGAGTTCCATGTCTTATTATAGGTGAAGGTAACGTAAAGCTTAGAGAAGGCATTTTAGCTGATATAGCGCCTACCCTATTAGAGATGATGAACGTAGACATTCCCCGGGAAATGACAGGAACATCATTAATTATTAAGTAAGGGAGTTTAACTAGGGTTTATATTAATGTCATTCTGAGCGTTAGCGAAGAATCTAAATTCTAAAAGCAAAATAAGGAGGATAACAAACATGTCAATGATAACAGATATTTATGCAAGAGAAATACTTGACTCAAGAGGAAATCCAACAGTAGAAGTTGAAGTTTGGACAGAAAGCGATGGTTATGGTAGAGCAGCAGTACCTTCAGGTGCATCAACAGGTGCATTTGAAGCAGTAGAGCTAAGAGATAATGATAAAAACAGATATTTAGGTAAAGGCGTAACTAATGCTGTAGATAATGTTAACAATATAATAGCTCCAGAGTTAATAGGTATGGATGCCATTGATCAAGTAGCTATAGATATGAGATTAATAGAACTTGATGGTACAGACAACAAGGGAAAACTAGGTGCTAATGCGATTTTAGGAGTTTCTATGGCAGTAGCAAAAGCAGCGGCAGATGTACTAGGTCTTCCACTATATCAATATCTAGGAGGGGTAAATTCTAAAACTCTTCCAGTTCCAATGATGAACATATTAAATGGTGGAGAGCATGCGGATAATAATGTGGACATCCAAGAATTTATGGTAATGCCTGTAGGAGCTCTTAATTTTAGAGAAGCATTGAGGATGGGAGCAGAAATATTCCATAATCTTAAAAAGGTTTTAAAAGAAAAAGGATTAAATACTGCAGTAGGTGATGAAGGAGGCTTTGCACCAAATTTAAGTTCAAACGAAGAAGCCTTAGCTACTATAGTAGAAGCTATTAAAAAAGCTGGTTATAAACCAGGAGAAGATGTATTTTTAGCATTAGACGTTGCAGCAACAGAAATGTACAATAAAGAAACTAAAATTTATACTTTAGCCGGGGAAGGTAAAGAACTTACTTCAGCTGAAATGATTGATTTCTACTCAGATTTAGTAGCTAAATATCCAATCATTTCCATAGAAGATGGTTTAGACGAAGAAGACTGGGAAGGCTGGAAAGCTCTAACAGAAAGACTTGGAGACAAAATACAACTTGTAGGTGATGACTTATTTGTTACTAATACAAGAAGATTAGAGAAAGGCATCAAGACTGGAGTAGCTAATTCAATACTTATTAAGCTTAACCAGATAGGCACTATAACAGAAACACTAGACGCTATAGAAATGGCTAAAAGAGCAGGATATACAGCAGTTGTATCACATAGATCAGGTGAAACTGAAGATTCAACAATAGCAGATTTAGTAGTAGCTGTAAATGCTGGACAAATAAAAACTGGTGCTCCTTCTAGAACAGATAGAGTTGCAAAATATAATCAATTATTAAGAATAGAAGACATGTTAGGAGAAACTAGCCAATATAATGGAAAAGAAGTCTTCTATAACATAAAAAGCAAATAAAATAAGTAAACAGGAATGATTTGCTAAAAAAAGCCGAATAATATTAATAGATGCTTATTGATATTATTCGGCTATTAAGGTTTAAAACCCAAATATATATTGATTTTATAGTGCTACTATGTTAAAATTATTGTGTTTATGACAGGACAGGAGGTGGAGAGATGAAGATACTTTTCTATGTTTTTATTGTATTATCAAGTTTAGTTCTTATAGCTAGTATTTTATTACAATCAGGTAAAAGTGCAGGTCTATCAGGTAGTATAGGTGGCGGAGCAGAAAGCATTTGGGGTAAAAGCAAAGGAAGAAGTTACGAAGGGATGCTTAGCAAATTAACTACTATTTCTGCGATAGTATTCGTTATATCAGCGCTAGTATTAACTGCATTGCAGTAAGAAACAATATAAGTAAGGAGGAAAAAACAGATGGACATATTTTTATACTCAGCACCAATTGTTGGGATAATTGCTTTATTATTTGCTTTTTATAAAGCATCTACAATTAATAAAGTCTCTCCTGGTAATGATAGGATGAAAGAAATAGCATCCTATATAGAAGAAGGAGCTATGGCTTTTCTTTCAAGAGAGTACAAAACTTTAGCAATTTTTGTTGTTGTATTATTTATTATCTTAGCAATTGGAATAAACCTTTTAACTGCTGTAAGCTTTTTGATAGGAGCAGTTTTTTCAGCTTTAGCAGGATTCTTTGGAATGAAGGTTGCTACAAAAGCTAACGTAAGAACAGCTAATTCTGCTAAAGAAGGCGGAATGAATAAAGCTTTAAACGTAGCATTCTCAGGTGGAGCAGTTATGGGAATGTCAGTAGTAGGATTAGGACTTTTAGGAGTGGGAGTACTTTACATTGTAATAGGTGACCCTGCAATTATTACTGGATTTGGATTAGGCGCTTCATCAATAGCTCTTTTTGGACGTGTTGGTGGCGGTATATATACTAAGGCTGCTGACGTAGGGGCGGACCTTGTAGGTAAAGTAGAAGCAGGTATTCCGGAAGACGACCCAAGAAACCCAGCTGTTATAGCTGACAACGTAGGGGATAACGTTGGTGACGTTGCAGGTATGGGAGCTGACTTATTTGAATCTTATGTAGGTTCTATCATATCAGCTATTACATTAGGTGTAGTAGTATTTGATGCAAACGGAGCATTGTATCCATTAATATTATCAGCAGTTGGTGTATTAGCTTCTATAATAGGAACATTCTTTGTTAGAGCTAAAGAAGGATCAGATCCTCAGAAATCTCTTAATATGGGTACACTTACAAGTGCAGTTTTAACAGTTATAGTTGCGTTTTTCTTAAGTAAGTCATTATTAGATTCATATCAACCTTTTATTGCAATAGTATCAGGACTTGCAGTTGGACTAATAATAGCTAAAATTACTGAGTATTATACTTCAGGTGATTATAAGCCTGTGCAAAGTATAGCTGATGAATCTGAAACAGGACCTTCAACTAATATAATTGGCGGGTTATCAGTAGGTATGATGTCTACTGCATGGCCAATATTAGTTATAGCAGTAGGTATACTTGTAGCTTTCTATGCTACAGGAGGAGCATCAAATCCAGCACAAGGTCTTTATGGTATAGCACTTGCAGCAGTAGGTATGCTATCAACAGCTGGTATGACTATAGCAGTTGACGCTTATGGTCCAATAGCAGATAATGCTGGTGGTATTGCAGAGATGAGTGAGTTACCAAAAGAAGTACGTATGGTTACAGACAAACTTGATGCTGTAGGAAATACAACAGCAGCAGTTGGAAAAGGATTTGCTATAGGTTCAGCTGCGCTTACAGCTTTAGCATTATTTGCATCTTACACACAAGCAGTTCAACTTACTAGCATAGACTTAACTAAGCCAACAGTAATTGCTGGATTATTAATTGGTGGTATGTTACCATTCCTATTCTCAGCTATTACTATGAAGGCTGTTGGTAAGGCTGCTTTCAGTATGATTGAAGAAGTTAGAAGACAATTTAGAGAAATACCTGGACTAATGGAAGGTAAAGCTAAACCAGAATATAGAAAATGTGTTGATATCAGTACAACAGCTGCGTTAAGAGAAATGATAGTTCCAGGTCTATTAGCAGTTATTGCTCCAGTAGCTACAGGAGTAATACTAGGTACAGAAGCATTAGGTGGACTATTAGCTGGATCATTAGTTACAGGAGTTCTAATGGCAATATTCATGGCAAATGCAGGTGGTGCTTGGGACAATGCTAAGAAATATATTGAAGAAGGAAACCATGGCGGTAAAGGAAGCGAAGCTCATAAAGCAGCTGTAGTTGGTGATACTGTTGGTGACCCATTCAAAGATACATCAGGACCTTCAATTAACATATTAATCAAACTTATGACAATTGTGGCTTTAGTATTTGCTCCTTTATTTTTGAAATTTGGTGGAATGTTTTAATTAAGTAGTTTTTACAAGAAGGTGATTCTATGGATTACCTTCTTTTTTTATTTTAAAAATATAGAAAAAAGTCAAAATAACAAATAATATGGAAATACAGCTAAGCTAAAAGTAAAAAATGGCAAAAAAAGCTAAAACCTAATAGAATATAGGCTATGGAATATTATTAGAAGTTCTGATATAATCATATAGTACTTTACATAAAAATTATAAAACTAATAGTAGTATACAAAGAAATTATAAAAGATAAAAGTGTTTTACAAAGAAATTATAAAACTAATAGTATTAATAGCAAATTATAATATTATAGGAGTAAATATCTTATGAAAGTAAATATTGAGAACATAGAAATTAATTACATATGCGAAGGAAATGGGAAAAACATACTGATTCTTCATGGTTGGGGAGCTAGTATTGATACTATAATACCTATATTTAATCACCTAAAAAAACATTTTAGAGTGTATGCTATTGATTTTCCTGGCTGTGGAAAGAGTCAAAAAC
>CAYYDM010000022.1:0-7824 GCA_964470635.1 uncultured Clostridia bacterium
ATTAAAAAGGGTTACATTAAAGGAAAAGGATATGTTTTAAGTGAAGAAGAGTACGTGACAGTCATAGGAGGATCCAATGTTGATATCCAGGGCTTTTCTCTAGACAAACTGAAGCTAAATGACTCAAATCCAGGAATAGTAAAGGTTTCTGCAGGTGGAGTTGGTAGAAATATAGCAGAGAACTTATCTAGATTAGGTATAAAAACAAAGTTAATATCAGCTTTTGGAGATGACTTATACGGTGATAAGATATCGAGCGAGTGTAGGGTTGCTGGAATTGACATTGATAATTGTCTAGTTTTAAAAAACATACAATCATCCTCGTATCTATCTGTACTAGATGAGAATGGAGACATGAAGGTTGCAATTTCAGATATGGACATCATTAATCATTTGAACGTTGATTTTATAAAATCAAAAATTCATATTATTGAAAACTCAGCTGCCATAGTTATAGATACAAATTTATCTCAAAATGTAATTGAGTACCTCTTAAGTAACTTTAGAGATAAGGCTTTCTTTCTTGATACGGTATCTACTACTAAGGCTAAGAAGATTAAAGATTTAATCGGTTACTTCCATACAATTAAGCCTAATATTTATGAAACAGAGGAATTAACCGGGATCAAAATAACTGAAGATAGCGATTTAGAAAGAGCTGCTGAAATGTTAGTAAAAAAAGGCGTAAAAAGAATATTTATAAGTCTAGGTAAAAAAGGAGTATTTTATAAAGATGCTTTTACCAAAAAGTATGTTAATGCTCCAAGTGTAAAAATGGTGAATGCAACAGGAGCAGGAGATGCATTTATGGCAGGTCTTGTCTATTGCTATATAAATGACATAGGACTAGATGATACAATACGCTTTTCTATGTATGCTGCTGAAATGGCATTGAGTCATGTAAATACAATTAACCCTAGCATATCAGCTGAAAATATATTTAAAAAAATGGAGAGTGAACAAAATGCTAAGTAATTACTTATCTATAAAGTCAGAAGTTGAATCTGCACTGAAAAATGGTCTTCCAGTAGTGGCTTTAGAGTCAACTATTATTTCACATGGCATGCCTTATCCAGAAAATGTAAAGACAGCAAGAGAAGTTGAAAGAATTGTAAGGCAAAATGGGGCAATTCCAGCAACAATTGCAATATTAAATGGTAAGCTTACGGTTGGGTTAGAAGATGATGAGTTAGAGTTTTTAGGAAAAAGTAAGGACGTAGTAAAAACAAGTAGAAGAGATTTACCTTTTGTAGTAGCTAGAGAAATGAATGGTGCTACTACTGTAGCGGCTACTATGATAATAGCAGCTATGGCTGGAATAAAAGTTTTTGCTACAGGCGGAATTGGCGGTGTTCATAGACAGGCTCAAGAAACCTTTGATATTTCTGCAGATTTACAAGAACTAGCCATTACTGATGTTGCAGTAATATGTGCAGGAGCGAAATCTATATTAGATATAGGACTTACATTAGAGTACCTAGAAACTCAAGGTGTACCAGTTATAGGTTTTGGAACTGACGAATTTCCAGCGTTTTATACTAGAAAGAGTGGTTTTAAGGTGGATTATAGAGTAGACTCAGAATCAGAGTTAGCAAAAGCAATAAAAGCAAAGTGGGATTTGCAGCTAAAAGGTGGTTTAGTTATTGGTAACCCAATACCTTATGAATATGAAATGGACTATGAAGATATAAATAATGCCATAAATAATGCTTTGATAGAAGCTGAGGATAAGGGGATAAAAGGTAAAGAAACGACACCTTTTTTACTTTCTAAAGTAAAGGAAATAACCGAAGGGAAAAGCTTAGAGTCAAATATCCAACTAGTTTATAATAATGCTAAATTGGCAGCTAGGCTGGCGTTAGAGTTGAGTAAGTTATATTAATTTAGAAAAAATTACTATTATAATAATTATCATGTATTGGGAACGGATTCTCACCGTTCAGTTAAAGCGTATAGATGTTTAGATTTACGGCTTTCTAGCCATTCTGAACGTTAGGAAAGGATATAGTGTTTTTCATAATGCTAAGAGTAACAAAAAACAAATTTTAAATTAACTATTGACATATTTCGATATTTAGTTCATAATAATAAAAAAAGTGAATACTTAATAGGTAGAGGTGCAGTATTTATTAGTAATATAGCTGAGGTAAGCACAATGATGCTATATGAAAGGAAATATTGCCGAAACGTACAACTGATGCTTTAAGGTTGTATAGTTGGTTTTGCATAGAATATGTGTAGAACTGTCACAAAGCTATTTGTGGAGAGCTATCATTCAAATTTAACACATATTATATTATTTTTTGTGTGTATAAAACTCTGAGTGAAAGCCCAGAGTTTTTTTATTTATGATGGACTCTTCTCCAGGACACTTCACTTTACAAAAATAAGGAGGAGATTTACATGAAAAAGTTATTATTATTTGTATCAATTTGTATGTCAGCAATTATGTTATTAACAGGGTGTGGTTCTAATAGTAATTCAGAAAGCACAAATACATCCCAGACAACTGATAATGGAACATTTAGAGTAGGGCTTGAAGCAGGATATGCACCATTTAACTGGACTCAAATGGACGATTCTAATGGCGGTGTTAAAATTGATGGGAACTCAGAGTATGCAGGTGGATATGATGTAGAAATTGCTAAAAGAATTGCTGAAGGATTAGGTAAAAAATTAGTTATTGTTAAAACTGAATGGGATGGTCTTTTACCAGCATTAACTTCAGGAAAAATAGATGCGATTATAGCTGGTATGTCTCCAACAGCAGAAAGAGCGGAGTCAATCGACTTTTCAGATAACTATTACAAATCAGATTTAGTTATGGTTGTAAAAAAAGGTGGAAAATATGAAGGGGCTACTTCTATTAAAGACTTTAAGGGTGCAAAAGTGACTGCACAGTTAAATACATTCCACTATACAGTAATAGATCAAATTGAAGGGGTAATCAAGGAAACTGCTATGGATAACTTCCCTGCAATGAGGGTTGCTCTTGAATCAGGAATAATTGATGGATATGTTTCAGAACGTCCAGAAGGGATTAGTGCATCATCAGCAAATAAAAACTTTACATTTGTAGAATTTAAAGATGGATTTGTTACATCAGATGAAGATACAGCAATTGCTGTAGGTGTTGTAAAAGGTAGTAAATTAACTGAAAAGATTAATGAAATTTTAGCAGGTATATCAGAGGAAGAACGTCAAAGCATTATGGATACTGCTATTAAAAATCAACCAGCAGCTCAATAATTATGTTGTGAAACTGACTTTGTTTAAAATAGTCAGTTTCATAATTTTCTAAGAGGAGGTAAAAATATGAGTTTTGAATCTGTAGTTAAAATCGCTGTAAACAATTGGCCAATGTTTGTTCGTGGTGCTGGTATGACGCTTCTAATTTCTATTATAGGGACTATTTCAGGTCTTATTATAGGATTATTAGTAGGAATCATAAGGACTATACCTATTCCTGAAAAAGGAGCAAAAAGAACAAATCTCAAAGTTATTAATTCTATTCTTTCTATGTATGTAGAATTTTTCCGTGGAACACCTATGATAGTGCAAGCTATGGTAGTATATTATGGCTCTGCCCAAGCATTTGGGATACAAATGGACAGAGTAGTAGCAGCAATATTGATTGTTTCCATTAATACAGGGGCATATATGTCAGAAATAGTTCGTGGTGGTATTGTTTCAATAGATAGAGGGCAATTTGAAGCAGCTCAGGCTATTGGAATGAATCATGTTCAAACAATGATTAATGTTATCTTGCCACAAGTAATTCGTAATATTTTACCAGCAACTGGTAATGAGTTTGTTATTAATATTAAAGATACCTCAGTATTAAATGTAATTTCTGTAACAGAATTATATTTCCAAACAAAATCAATTGCTGGTAGTAGTTTTAAATTTTTTGAACCATTCTTTGTGGCAAGTATTATATATTTAGTAATGACCTTTACAGTTACAAGAATATTACGTTTAATTGAAAGAAAAATGGATGGTCCAGCTGATTATATTATGGCAGGTAATCAGATGCAAGTAGAAAGACCTGAAGATATAATGCGTAAGGCCCAAAACAATGACAGGTATAAATATTAGGAGTAGGAGGGGAAAACATGGAGAAAGTAATCGATATACAACATTTAAGCAAATCCTATGGAAATCATGAAGTGTTAAAAGACATTGATTTTTCAGTAAACAAAGGAGAAGTAGTATGCATAATCGGTTCATCTGGATCTGGCAAATCAACTTTACTTCGTTGCGTCAATCTTTTGGAAAAGCCAAGTAGTGGCCAAATCATATACAATGGAGAAAATATATTAGATGATAAGCATGATCTATATGCATATAGAACAAAGCTAGGTATGGTATTCCAGCAGTTTAATCTGTTCAATAATCACAATGTTTTAAGTAACTGTGTAGTAGGACAGATTAAAGTTCTTAAACGTTCTAAAGAAGAGGCTGAAAGGGTAGCTATGAAATATCTAAAAGTTGTAGGTATGGATCAATATATTAATGCAAAACCAAAGCAATTATCTGGTGGTCAAAAACAGCGTGTTGCCATCGCTAGAGCACTTTCAATGGAACCAGATGTTATGTTGTTTGATGAGCCAACATCAGCTCTTGACCCAGAGATGGTAGGTGAAGTTCTTAAAATTATGAAGGAGCTTGCTGAGACTGGTCTTACTATGTTAGTAGTAACTCATGAGATGGAATTTGCAAAAGAAGTATCTGATCGTGTGGTATTTATGGACAAAGGGGTTATTGCAGAGGAAGGAAGCCCAGAGCAAATCTTTAATAATCCAAAAGAAGAACGTACTAGGGAATTCTTACAACGTTACTTAAGAAAGATGTAACATTTTTCTGTTATACCTTGATATAAACTCATCTTATGTATAGTATTATATTATATATAGGATGAGTTTATATTTTTATGTTTATATCACGCAAAAAGGATGATATGGGTGCAAGCAATTGTATTTGAACTTATTATTATTACAACTGTAATTCATTTAATTGATACATTGGCTTATTCCGTAAGGCTTAACTCGGTAAAAAGTGGTCAATATGCTTTATCATTGTCTCTTTTTAATGTATTCGTATTAGTTTCTAGAACTGCATATACTCTTTTATCTCCTCTAATAGGAAAGCTAATAGGATATAGCATAGCTAATGAATATAACCCTGAACTGGAGATGAGGTTTATAATCTTAGCTTCTACAATAGGAACTATATTAGGAATTGTTGCGATTCCTACATTTCTAAGAATTTTTGAAAAAGCAGTTGCTAAATTGGAGCTTTCAGGCTCTGTACCAGTAGTAATTATTCAAGCTCTCAATATTAATAATATTAGAAGGATAGCAAAGAGTGCAACACTTCCCAAAAGAGGTATGTTAGAAAAATGGACCTTAAAGGATATGCCTAAATCTTTACTAATTTTAAACACATTGATAACTGGTGTTTATACAATAGGGATATTTTCAGCATTTTATTCTGCAACCTTAGTATCTTCGGATCAGCAATTAGCTGCTGCTGCATCATCTGGAATGATTACAGGAGTAGCTACAATTCTATTAACCATGTTTATAGATCCTAAGGCTGCAATAGTAACAGATCAGGCCCTTAGAGGTGCTAGGCCCTACCAAGACGTAAAGGTATTAGTAGTATTTCTTATAGGCACAAAGCTTTTAGGTACACTTTTAGGTCAGCTATTATTTATTCCAGGTGCTGAATTTCTTGCTTGGATATACAAATAAATGAATACTATTTTTCCCAGTTGAGTTGACATAAATTGTTCGTTGAATTCCTTAAGATATTCCTATAAGGTATATGAGGGAGGGATTCTATGAAACAAAAAAAGATGCTTTTGGTTACCATACTATTAATAATGACAACAATCTTATCAATGTTTTTTATTACGCCTGAAAAAGGACAAGCCGAGATTAGTAAATATAATATGACATATTTATACTTTGGGGATGCAAATAATCAAATGAAATTAGTTGAACAAACTAATGGTTCTTTAAATGTAATCTCTCCAAATTATTTTAATTTGAATGCTGATGGAAGTCTAAATCTAACTAGTTTACTTAATACAGAATTCATTAGAAGTATGCATAAACGAAACATAAGGGTAGTTCCATTTTTAAGTAATCATTGGGATAGAACCTTAGGAAGAGCTGCATTACTTAATAGAGAAAGGCTTGCTGAAGAAATAGTAGAGGCAATAAAGAGATATAATCTCGATGGCGTTAATATAGATATTGAGAATGTAACTGAAATTGATAGGGAACGGTATACAGATTTTGTAAAGATTTTAAGAAGTAAATTACCTGCAGAGAAGGAATTATCAGTTGCTGTTGCGGCAAATCCTAGAGGTTTTACTACAGGTTGGCATGGTTCATATGATTATGAAGCGCTAGCTAAATATAGTGATTATCTAATGTTAATGGCATATGATGAGAGCTATTATGGCAGTAAACCAGGATCTGTAGCTAGCAAATCTTTTGTAGAAAATTCCATAAAATACGCATTAAACAAGGTAAGTCCAGAAAAAATAGTTTTGGGCATTCCCTTTTTCGGCAGGTATTGGAATGATAATGAGCTTGTAGGTGGTAATGGAATAAGCCTAGCTAAAGCAGATTCGGTAATTAAACACTATAATGGAAAAGTAGGTTTTGATAAAACTACTATGTCTCCATATGCTACTTTTACAATTGGTGAAAATGATACGAAATTATTAGTAAATGGGCATGAACTATCTCCAGGAAATTATACAATATGGTTTGAAAATGAAGATTCTATTAAGGATAAGTTACAATTAGTTCACAAATATAATTTAAAAGGTACTGGTAGCTGGTCTTTAGGACAAGAATTACCTAATACATGGGATTATTACAAGCTTTGGCTTAGTAGCAAATACTTTAATGATATTGAAAATAGTTGGGCAAAAAATGATATACTTTCAGTAGTGGGAATGGGTTGGATGAAAGGTACTTCTAATGTGAATTTTTCTCCCAATACAACCTTAACAAGAGCTCAAGCAGCTGCTACTTTAGTTCGTGCTTTAGGATTAGAAGATATAGAAGTTACTAATGAAGAAAGATTCATAGATGTACCTTCAACTCATTGGGGGTATAAGGAGATTCAGATAGCTGCACAAAAAGGTATTTTTGTCGGCATGGGAAATAAAAGATTTACTCCTGAAGACCATATTACCAGAGAACAGATGGCAACTTTATTAAGCAGAATTATTAACTATGATAGAAATACTACTGGTTACAATAATCCATTTGTTGATGTGAAGGTTGGATGGTCCTATGAGGCTATCATGAAAATGAACGATTTAGGTGTCTTTAAAGGTTTTGAGGATAATACTTTTAGACCAATGGCAAAGATGACAAGAGCAGAGATGGCAACGGTGTTAAATAGGGTAAAAGATCGTATTAAATCAAACTAAATCGTATTATGTTGATTCTATAAAAGCAAGATTGAGCAGAAGAGAATTCTGCTCTTTTTGTTTCCTTTATAGAGTATATATTAATTAAATTGTTTTGACTAAAATTTTCAGAACTGGACATTATAATATAAAAAAAGTGTAACAATTAATAATGTTAAAATTTAGATAATAATGTGATATAATAATCAAAGAGCTGTAAAAAAAAAGATTTTTAGCCAAATAACGGGGGTGCAAAGGCATGAAGAAAATTTTAGTTACTGGTGCTTTAGGACAAATTGGTACTGAATTGGTTATGCATTTGAGAAAGAATTATGGTTGGGATAACGTAATAGCTAGTAGCAGAAGTAAAAAATCAGGGGCAGAGA
>CAYYDM010000022.1:7834-9483 GCA_964470635.1 uncultured Clostridia bacterium
TGGTCTATTTGAGCTTGTTGATGTGACAAACGCGCAACATGTAGCTGATGTGGTGAAAAAACATAATATTGACACTGTTATCCATCTTGCTGCTGTATTATCTGCAGTTGGAGAGAAAAATCCAACTCTTACTTGGGAAATTAATATGGGTGGATTGTTTAATGTTCTTGAAGTAGCAAGGGAGACAGGAATATCTGTATTTACACCTAGTTCAATAGCTGCATTTGGACCATCTACTCCAGCAGATCATACTCCACAGGATACATTGCAAAGACCTACTACTATGTATGGTGTAACAAAGGTTTCTGGAGAACTATTATGCGATTATTATTATCAGAAATATGGTGTTGACACTAGAGGCGTTAGATTCCCTGGGTTGATTTCTTATGAAGCCCTTCCAGGTGGTGGAACTACAGACTATGCTGTACATATTTACTACGATGCAATTGAAAAAGGAAAATATACAAGCTTTATAGGGGAAGGTACATATATGGACATGATGTATATGCCAGATGCTATAGATGCTATAGTTCAGCTTGCAGAAGCAAATCCTGAGAAATTAGTTCATAGAAATGCTTTTAACGTAACTGCTATGAGCTTTGCTCCTGAGCATATCTATGCAGAAATTAAAAAACATATTCCAAGTTTTGTAATGGACTATGATGTTGATCCAGTAAGACAAAATATAGCTAATTCATGGCCTAACTCACTAGACGATAGTGCTGCTCGTGAAGAATGGGGATGGAATCCAAAATATAATCTATCATCAATGACTAGTGATATGTTAGAAAAATTAAGAATCAAATTGGGGAAATAATTTAATAACAACAAAAAGACAACGAAAGCCTTAGCTTATCATTATGATAAGCTAAGGCTTTTTATTTAGGATTTTACCCATTTTTACATATAGCAACAAAAAAACATAAAAATATTTATGAAAGAATGACTCCATGTCACTATTTGACTATTGCCCAGGTAATGGTGGAATAAATGTATCACATAATAAGTTAATTCATATAATGGAGTATTACAACATTGAATTAATGCTATTTTCTTTAAGCAGGCCTTGTGTAATAATTGAAGATTTTTATAGAATATGATTCAATAAGTTCCTAGGGGAGAGGAGTGTGAAAATGAAGGGAGTAATTTTGTGTGGCGGATTAGGAACTAGGCTAAGACCTATTACTCATTCTATGCCAAAACAACTTATACCAGTTTCAAATCGACCTATTATTTTTTATATTTTAGATTCTTTAGCAAAGGCAAACATTACAGAAATAGGTATAGTTATTAACGATAATGAAGAAATTTTTAGAGATGTTCTTAAAGACTATGAAAATAATGATATAAGTTATGAATTTATTCATCAACTAGAGCCTTTAGGACTAGCAGATGCTGTAGCAATATCAGAAGATTTTATAAAAGATGAAGATTTTGTTGTTGTCTTAGGTGACAATTTCTATGAGTTGGACTTAATTGCGGTAATAGAAGATTTTTATAATGCATCTAGTAATTGTAGCATCCTTCTTCATAAAGTAACTGATCCACAAAATTATGGAATCGCTGAAATAAAAGAAGATAATGTTCTGAAAGTAGAAGAGAAACCTAAAAACCCAAAGACTAATCTAGCTATTACAGGAATCTATATT
>CAYYDM010000022.1:9493-33041 GCA_964470635.1 uncultured Clostridia bacterium
AAAAACATTTTTAAAGCTTGTAAAGAAATAGGACCTTCATGGAGAGGGGAATACGAGATTACCGATAGTATAAAATGGCTTTTAGAAAATGGTTATAAAGTAAGTTACAGAATTTTTGAATCGTTATGGGTAGATCTAGGGACTTCAAAGGAGATTCTTTATATCAATCAGCACAAATTAAGCAGAATAGAAAGCTCCATTAAAGGATTAATTAATGAAAAAAGCAAAATAACTGGCAATATTTCTTTAGGGGAGAATTCTAAGATATTTAATAGCATAATAAGAGGACCTGTAATTATCGGAAACAATACAATTATTGAGAATAGCTATATTGGACCCTACACTTCTATTATGAATAATGTAAAAATAGTAGATTCACAGATAGAGAACAGTATAATTTTAGATAAATGTTTAATATCTAAGATTGGTAATATTATCGACTCTAGCATTATTGGAAGCAATAGTACTATTGTCTTCAATAATTCTTATAGAAAAGCAAACTCTTTTATTCTAGGTAAAGATAGCAATCTAATACTATATTGAGAGACTGGTGACAACTGATGCAGATGCGGCAAAGGGAATTCAAAAACACTGGAAAATTCTATAGTTAAAAGAACATTACTTTTCTAAAAACATTGAAAAGTAATGTTCTTTTTTTATAGAAAAATAAACTTGCAATATATGATATACAAAAGTATTTGTGATTTAAGTTGTACAAAGATTATCACAAAGCTTACATGTTTCATAAAATATATTAGACTAATTCTACTGCCAAATATCGCAACTGAATATTTAAACAAGAGGGTGAGCAAATGGATATATGTGTTGTTGGTGCAGGTTATGTAGGGCTAGTAACTTCATTAGGTTTTGCTAAATTGAACAATAAGGTAATTTGTGTTGATATAGATATCAATAAAATTATTAGTCTAAATAATGGAATACCAAGCATTTATGAAGAAGGACTTGAAGATATACTAAGAGAGTGCTTAGAGAAAAAAAATATTACTTTTACTAATGATATAATAGAAGGTATAGAAAACTCTAAAGTAATTTTTGTAGCTGTAGGTACACCTGAAAAAAGTGATTGGGATATTGATATGAGTCAAGTTTATGAAGTAATAAATCAAATCTCAAGGGGCATATTAGAATATAAAGTAATTGTCATCAAGAGTACAGTTCCTGTGGGAACCCAAAAAGAAGTTAAGAAGTTATTGCTTGAGAGAGGTATCCCAAAAGATAAATTTGATATTATCTCTAATCCAGAGTTTTTAAGAGAAGGAAGAGCTTTACATGATTTTTTTTATGGAGACAGAATAGTAATAGGATGTGATTCAACCAAAGCAGAGGAGATAATGAGAGAACTATATAAGTTTTTTGAATGTGAAATCATATACACATTACCTGAAACTGCTGAGCTAGTAAAATATGCTTCAAATGCTTTTTTAGCTGCAAAAATTTCCTTTATTAATGAGATTGCAAACTTGTGCAGTAAAGTAGGTGCAGACGTAGAAACTGTGGCTTATGCAATGGGACTTGACAAAAGAATTTCTCCTGAGTTCCTACGAGCGGGCATAGGATATGGAGGTTCATGTTTTCCTAAGGATACTAAGGCTTTAGTTAAAATTGGTGAAAAGAACGATATTGAATTAAAAATTGTTAAGAGTGCAATTGAAGTTAATGAAAATCAAAGGCTTATGCCTATTAAAATTTTATTAGATAAATATGAGAATTTAAAAGATAAAAATATTACTATTCTAGGTTTAACATTTAAACCAAAAACAGACGATATAAGGTATGCACCATCTCTAACTATTATTGAAGAATTAGTAAGGAATGGAGCCAAGATAAAATGCTATGACCCAATAGCAATTAATAAGGTTAGACAAATTTATCCTAACATTATTTATAGCCAAGATATGTACGACTCTATAGAAGGTTCTGATTGCATAATCATATGCACCGAATGGGATGAGTTTTATTCTATAGATTTAAATAAAATTAAAGATCAAATGAGATTTCCTATGATAATTGATGGAAGGAATATTTTAAATACAGGGAAAGCAAGGGAGATGGGCATAGAATACTATTCTATAGGAAAAAACGATTATGGTGATATAAGAAAAGCTTCTAACGAAGCATTAGTAAATCAAGGAAGCTTTTCTTGAAACTCATTGAAGTCATAACGAGTTCTTTAAACAAAAATGCTAAAGTAGAACTTTCCTATTTGTTATAAAAAAGGCTATTAATTAAAGTAATAGCCTTTTTTCATACTAGATATCAACATATTTGGTAAAATCTACTATGCCCTTCTTTACTATTTTGCATTGCTTTAATAAATCTTTATTAGAGATTTTCCAAGTATGATTTTGAGATGACTCACTTCTAATATATACATGATGAAATCTATTAGTAGAATATATTTTAAAGCCGTTGCTAATACAATCTTTAGAGAACTGGGTATCAACACCTTTAGGTATATCAGCAAATATGACCTTATCAAAAACATGTTTATTAATAATTAATGTGGGTCCATCCATATGTTTTACGTAATTATTTTCATTTAAAGGAGAGCGAATTGCCAAAATCTTATCTTTTTTGAAATAAACAAAGGAAGCAGCTTTCCCAATTATATCAGCATGCTTGAGTGCCTTAAGAGAATCAGATAAATATTTTGGACCATAGTAGTCATCATCATCAAATTTTGCAATTATATCATATTTAGCTTTAGAAACACCAAAATTTAGACTGCTTCCTAAAGTAATTCCTTCGTCAATTTGATATACACTTACATTACCATAGGATTTAGCTTTTTTCTCCCACGTACTAATGCTAATATCATTATTATTAAGAACTATTACCATTTCTTTATTCTTATATAATTGTCTTTCAAAATTTTCAAATACATTTTTCAGTGAATCTTTTCTCATTGTACATACTATAATTGATACAGCTGGGGAGTTATCTATTTTATTTTCAACATGTTTAGGCATGATTTTTTTTTGTTTGTTTGTAGTTTTATTTACAGACTTTTGAACCATTTTTTCCTCCTTGATTATACCCTAGATAGGGACTATGTATTGACAATAACTGTAAGATTTAAGATATATTCTTTTACTATATGGTATATCTTCAACCGTTTTTGTCACATTTTGAAAAAAATAGGGGCCTACTCCATCTCTAAACCTTACTTTCAAAGGACATGTTATTTTCATATATAGTAGGCCATCTATTAATGGTTTCTTAGTTTCCAACGATAATTGTCATATGACAGCTATATTTGGGATAAATCTGCTCTATTCTTAATTTTATCTGCATATGATTTATAATCCTTTGTATGCATAATAGGCTTACAGAAGTTGCCTAATAATACCTTGTCAGTTATCTTCCAAGTATGTGTTGCTTTTGATTTTTGTCTAATATAGACATGATCATATCTATCTGTAGAATAAATTTTAATCCCATTTTTTATACAGCGGCCACAAAACCTAGTATCTTCCCCAATAGAAATATCCGGGAATTGCACCTTATCAAATATGCTTTTTTTGAATAAAAGGGTAGAACCATTAACAAATTTGACATATTTATTTTCATTTTTTGGATTTCTAATTGCCAACAAGCCTAATTGTTGGAAATAAACTAAGTGAGAACATTTACCAACAACAGAAGCTTCTGTATGCTTAAAAGCTTTTACTGAATGTGATAGATATTTAGGACCATAATAATCATCGTCATCAAATTTTGCGATTATTGGGTATTTAGAAATACTCACAGCATAATTGAGACAATGGCCTAATGATATACTTTCGTCTATTCTATAAACACTCACATTATCATAGGCTTTTGCTTTAGACTCATATTTATCTATATTCAAACCGTTTTTGTTTACTATAATAATTAACTCCTTATTCTTATATGTTTGTCTGTCAAAGTTATCAAAAATATTAACAATGAAGGATTCATTGTTAGTAGCAGTTATTATGGAAACACCTTGCTTTTCCATTTTGTGTTTGCTTTGTTTGGTAATTTTTTTCTTTAAAGTTTTGTTTGCTGGATAATTTGGTTTAGAGAGCTTTTTTTCTATTGACATGGGAACTTCAAACTCCTTTTGGTATTTTGATACCAACACTATTTTAATTACATCTCAGATTTATTGTGCTCTATTATATGTTGAAAAAAGGATATTGACACAGGTATCAAATACTGAATTCATATATAATAAATGCTCTTATACTTTTGAAATAATACAAAAATTAGAAACAATAAAATATCTTTGCTTTCATACTAGTTTATATAAAAGGAAATTCTACCTATTTCCAAGCTGAGATTTTAAAAACCTCATGTTATCGTTGTATTTTTTCTCATTTTTATATTTCAACCCATCTATAATTCTTCTAGTGGATTTACATATTTGAAAAAATTTCAACTTTTCAATTAACCTTTTTTCATTTTGATGTTCATAATATTTTATTATCTGTTTTATAAATTTTTCTCCGTAATAATACGCTATAAGCGTAAAGTCGTAATCAGGATCACCTATGGTTATGTTACCAAAATCAATAATCCCGCAAATCCTATTTTCTTTTGTATCAAAAAAAATGTGATCATAACTTAAATCGTTGTGTATTAAGGTAGGTTTATATTTAAAGTTATAACTATTATTAAGATATTCTCTGAAAATCTTATCTAATGACTTTCTTTCTGCAGAAGTTAAAATAGGATATATTTTTTCCTTAGCTCTAAGATAATCACTTTTACACTTAGTTTTAAAATTCTTAATCTTTAAATAATCTTTTGCACGGTCATCGATGGGAAAAGAATGCAGCTTTTTCAAAAATACTGCAATTTGTTGAGCCGTTTTATCTTTTTCTTGTGTAGATAAATTGTCAAATATTTTTTTCGTTAAAGCCTTTCCTTCTATTTTTTTATAACCAACATAGTACATAGGAAATATCTCTGAAGGTTTTCCTATAAATGTGAAATCAGGTATTGATAAGTTTAAGCTGTTTTTAATTTTGGGAAGAATCTTAATTTCTTTCTTTAAGGAAGTTGATGCCCACTCGTGTTTAGGCAGCCTAAACATATATAAATCATTAACAAGGTAAACCTCGCTATTATCTCCTTCATCAACATAAGATATTTCGCGTATTTTTAAGTCGACAAAATCGCTATTTAATATTTTCGCAACTTTTTTCGTTCCATACATTGTTTTCACCTCATATAAGAATTTTATAAAAAAGATTTCATCCAAAAACCATAGTCTCCATTTTTTAATGCTATATCTTATTTCCTTTTATTTTAATTTTAGCAGCTCAGATACAGTTACAAGTTCATATCCTTGTTTTTTTAGATTTGGTATTATTATTTTTAATGCTTCATAGGTCTCACTTTTCCCTTCAACGCAGTCATGAAGTAATACTATATCTCCTCTTTTAGCGTTAGATAAAACTTTTTTTATTATCTTCTCTACTCCTGGGTGGTTCCAGTCCCAAGGATCTTGTTTAGGTGACCATAAGATGGTTTTATACCCGCTTTCTTTTGATACTTTTATGACTTCATCATTGTAATATCCATAGGGTGGCCTAAAAACGCTTGGCTTCTTCCCTGTTATTTCAAAGATTATTTTCTGCGTTTTTTCAAATTCTTTTCTTATTGTTTTTGTAGAGACTTTTGTTAAATCAAAATGACTATAGGTGTGATTACCAATTTGATGGCCATCATCATTTATTTGTCTTATGATTTCGGGATAAATTTCTGCATTTTTACCTAATACAAAAAAAGTGGACTTAGAGTTATTTTCTTTTAATAAATTTAATATCATTGGCGTAAATACCGGATGTGGACCATCGTCAAAGGTCAATGATATAGCTTTTTTATTTGTTGATACTCGTTCAATTATTCCATTTTTATAATTAACAGAGCTTGTCTTTTTCGTCATATTTTTTGGAGAGTATTCTTGTGTTTTTGCTTTAATATTAGAGAATTTTGAATCTCTAAGAATTTTAATTTTCTTTATATCGCTCATTAAGTCTCATCCTTTTAAACTATTTTCATATAAGACCACAATCTCTGCTAATTGAAATTTTATGATAGAGATGGCAGAAATTTTTGGCATAAACCTAATACTAATATATGCAATGTACATTTATCTAGTGCGTTTGACACTTGTGTGTTAGGATATTCTAACTAATTTTAGTTAATCATAGCTTATTACAGTAACAATAATTATAAAGAAACATATTAATGCATTAGGGATAATTCAATTTATTCATAAGGTTATATCAATTTTTATTAAAACTTTGATTAAATAAAGGGGCTGTCTAAAATGCAAACCCATAACGTTAAAATTAAGAATAAAAATAGTTCTTTAGATAAATATAAAAAACAAAATAATAATTCTAGGTCACTTTCTAACTATGGGGTTTCAGTTATTGCCTGTACTTGTAGAGCTGGTTTTATTGACAACTTATTTGCAAATTATAATAGACAAAAGTACAAACCCAAAGAATTAATAATAGTGCTAAATGATGACAGTTTGAATTTAGAAGAGTGGAAAGAGAAAGCCAAAAACTATAATAATAATATAAAGGTTTATAAACTTAGCGAATCTTATTCTTTAGGCAAGTGTTTGAATTATGCAGTAGAAAAATCAAATTATTCATATATAGCTAAGTTTGACGATGATGATTACTATTCACCAGAGTATTTATCAGATTCAATGAAAGTCTTCAAAAGAAATAACAAAATAGGTGTTATTGGTAAAGCTACATTTTTTGTTTATTTTAAGGAAAACGAGATACTAGCACTAAAAAGAGTTGATAAGGAAAATACATGTGGAGCATTCTTTTTAACCGGGGCAACACTAGTTTTTAAGAAAAAAATATTTGAGAAAGTAAAGTTTGCAGATATATCATTAGGAGAAGATGATAGATTTATAATGGATTGTATAAAAAAAGGTATACAAACATTTTCTACAGATAGATTTAATTTTGTTTATATAAGATATGGAGAAAAATCGCATCATACTTATAAAATTGATAATAAAGACTATATGAAAGGCTGTGAATTAATTATGAAGACTGATAATTTTATTGATTTTATTATGCGTAAAAAATAATCTTTGTGATAAATTTTTTGAAGAGGTAAAGGTGATTAATATATCCATATTGCAGTTAAATTATTTACCAGAAAAAAACAAGAAAAAACAGCTAAATTGAAGGCTATCATATTTCAATTTAGCTGTATTTAAAGCTTTTTATTTATTATATCTGAATATTCCTTGTAATCATCTACTTCACCAATAATTCTACATAGTTTCTTGAATAGCTCATCTTTAATATTCCAGGCATGCTTATCTGAAGAACCATGTCTTATATATACATAGTTATACTTATCTGTGGCATATATTTTAATTCCATTTTTTGTACAGTCCTTGCAAAATTGAATATCTTCTCCTAATGATTTATCATGAAATTTTATCTTATCAAAAACTTCTTTTCTAAATACAAGAGTCGGTCCTTCTACTCTATACACGTATCTGTTATCTCTTTTGGGATTTCTAATAGCTAAGGTTTTACTATCTTCAAAGTAAACATAAGTGGTATATTTTCCAACTACATCAGCATATTTTAATGCTTTAATTGCTTGGGAAAGATATTCTGGTCCATAGTAATCGTCATCATCTAGCTTAGCTATGATGTTGTATTTAGATTTTTCGATTCCATAGTTTAAACAATATCCTAAGGATTTATTTTCGTCTATTTGAAAAACTGAGACATTATCATGTTTTCTTGATTCTAAAATCCATTTCTTTATATTCATTTTGTTATTATTTAATATAACTATTAATTCTTTATCAGCAAATAATTGTCTATTGAAGTTTTCAAAAACATTTCTCATATACTTTGGTCTATTTGTACAAGTAATAACAGAGACTTTTATATCTGCTTCTGAATGGGTATGTTTAATAGAATATTTATTGGTTTTCAATTTAAGTTTAACTCTATAATTAGGCAACTTTCCGATATTTGCCCTCGATAGCTTATTTTTTGATAGTCTGTCTTTTTGCATATTTCCTCCTATGAAGCCGAAAATTTTTGTAACAATATTAACTATTAAAAACATATTTATATCATATAACTTAAAGGAAGTGATAATATGGACATTAAGTCAATTAGTAGAGGAAAACATTACTTAGCAGTATTCAAATCAAAAAACTATGCTGTCCAATTGTATTATAAATTAGAAAAGGCAGGTTATGGCATATTTCAACTAATATCTACACCTTGTCAGTTGAGAGGAGGGTGTAGCTATTCTATTAAATTTTATAGACTTAATGATATAAATTATTTAAAACAATATTCACAGGATTTTGATCAAGAAATATCTGGCGTTTATTATGTAGAAAAAAAAGATGGTGGTACAGTTTATGATGCTGTAAAATTATAAAGGCACATCTAAGTATGTCTAAAAAGTCTAGACCAAAATCCCTTTTTTGAATTTTTTTTACTTAATTCATCTATTTTTTTATCTATGTCGATAAAGCATTGATTGTTAGTATCAATAGATTCTTTAAGTGCTAAAAGAGTATTGTCTATATTAATAAACTGAGAAACAAAGTCAGTAGAAATATCTTCTAAGCTGGCAATATCTATTGATATATCTGATAGGGTATGTAGTATAGATTTTATATCATTTGCCATATCAAAACACTCATTTACATTTTTAACGTTTCCTTCTTTGTTGATAGATAAAGAACTACAATCACTGACGGTATTTATTGCTTTCTCCAATTTTTCAATTTCAACATGATTTTCTTTATTACTATTATCATTTATCAAAGAATGTTTATTGAAATAATCAGTTAAGTTTTGTTTGATATAAATTTTAGTATTATCTAAATGAAAGAAGACTTGAGACATTTTTTGATTACTTGTCTCTGTAGGGAAATTCGTTAGATATTTAGCTATGCGAATTTTAATTTCAGGAGGAATAACAATAGCACCATCTAAATTCCAATTAAATCCATGGTTATAGGAAACTAAAGAATGAATTACACTTTTTTCCTTTAGATAAATTTTCAAAACGTCTTTTTCTTCGAAAATTATTGGATAAGTATATTCACTACTTATAAGCGGAAGTATTTCTTCTTTCCATGTATTCCTATTAGCTCCTACTTGAGGGAAATAATTATAGTTTACTTCATAGCTATTTTTTTCTTGAGATAACCACAAAACATGAATATTATCAACTTTATCGACTAAAATATTTGGACAATGGCTATTGCTTTGCTGGGATGACAGTAGTTTAGGAATCAAGTTCCACTTTTTAGAGGAAGAATTGTAGAATGTATAATTTATTTTTTGGGTACCTTCTTCAACTGAAGTATAAGTCAAGTGAATATTGTCAAACTTATCGAAATCGATTAAGTAAAGTGGAATTGTTTTGCCTGAGGTAAAGCTTATTACATTTATCTTTTCCCAATTTCCTTTAGTTCCAATAAGGTGCTGAATAGTCCATACTTTAGAATTTATAAGATTAGAAAAAGAAAATAATATATGAATATTATCCTTACAAACCCTTAAAGTTAAATTGCCATAGCTGTTCGATCTCATATCAAATTGAGTTAAAATCTTTTTCGCCCATTTTTTATTAGAATGAAGATTATAAATTACTTTTCCTTCACTTGTAAGATAAATCAAGTGTATCCTGTCCTTGATATCAATATCTAATGAAAAGTTAGTGGCTACATCATCTGAAACTAAGTATTGATCAATCAAAGTACAATTATTATCATATAAGTCATAATTGATTCTATTATTTTTGTCTAAATAAAATTTTAGTATTTCTCCTGTTGAATTTTTAATTATGTAGTTATTAATGTAATAAGTATTCATTAAAATATCACCCTTTCAAACATATTAAAAAACAATCACAATTCTTCCTATAATTCATAATATGAAAGTAAAGATGATTTTATTAAATTATATTTGTGTAAAGGAGTGAAAAGCTATGGTAAACGGATTTGATCCAAGTCCTGGTGACCCGTTCATGCCAGATGATCTAAGTTATATTACTGAAACAGTATGTATAATTACTGACAAGGTATATGCTCATTGTCAACAAAGAGAGTGCTTCCCTAGAGTAGATGTTGATTTAGGAGAAAAGAATTTTGCAAGCATTAGGTTTAGACCGGGATTTATTGTAGAGAACACTTTAGTAGTAACAGACATACAAAATAGACCAAATTTCAGAAGAGTAAGATTTACTTTGAGAGTACCATTTGAGGTAATAACTACTGATGGTAGTATTATTAACGGATTTTTACCAGATATTTTAAAAGACATAATATTATTTATTCCAAATGCCAGAGATGAATTCGATTTTAGAATAGTAGTAGAGACTGCTTCAAGAGTTTTAGGAGAACCAACTCAAAGTGGTTGTGTGCTATCATTTGCTGTCGGAGTATTCATAATTGTAAAAGTTGTAGGTAGAGTGCAATTACTTATTCCAGCATTCGGTTTCTGTCCAGAGCCACCTGAGTGTGAAGAATTCAGTCCATTAGGTATATGCGATAATTTTGATTATGAACCATTCCCAGATTTCTTCCCACCACAATTTGAAGACTTATTTCCAGATGATTAAAAAATGAGGAGCTTTCGCTCCTCTTAGGCTACTAACTGAGTTAGTGGCCTTTAATATTTTTTTGCAAATCTATTTTCCGATAAATATTTCTGTATAGTATCCATTTACAATCCCTATACCAACATGAGTGTAATTAGGATTCAAAATATTTTTTCTGTGTCCATCTGAATTCATTAAGCTATTATGTGCACTTTCAACATTATAATTCTTTGCTATATTTTCTCCGAAATATCTATAGGAAACACCTTCATTTTTTAGCAAAGTAGTAGAACTTCCAAAGGTAGGAGAAGTATGTGAGAAATAAGATTTGTCATTCATATCTTGAGATTTTATTCTAGCAGCCTTAAATACTTTTTCGTCTATTTGAAGAGGTGTTACTCCAGCTTTTTGCCTTTCTTGGTTTATTAAATCAAATAATTTTTTTTCTTCAGCACTAATCCCTTTATTGTTTTGCTGTGTAGTTCCAGTAGTAGTGCTTCCTGAGTTGCTTGGTTTAGTAGTAGATTCAGTACCTGTATTTCCTGGGTTACTTGGTTTAGTAGCAGTTCCTGTACAAGTGCTACCGTTTTTGCATGAAGTGTTAGCTCCTACACATGTGCTACCATTGCTACATGAAGTATTAGCTCCTGTACAAGTACTACCATTGCTGCAAGAAGTGTTAGTTCCTGTACAAGTGCCACCATTTTTGCATGATGTACCAGTTCCTAAGTTAGTGTTGCAAGTATTACATTTGGGAATAGTAACTACATTTGAATCTGTCTTACCATTGAAAAACTTGAAGATCATATTAGGTAATGTGTTACATCCTTGTGTATTCTTGCAATTTGTTGACTGATTATCTGTGCATGTTTTATAACTGAGAATTTTGTAGTTGCAGGAGTTATTTGCATTACAGTTATTGATTAACACATCAGCCTTTACTGTTGCACTTGAGCCTAAAAATACTAGAGTTCCAACCACCATTCCTAAGATTTTTCTACTTTGTTTCATAATTATCAACTCCTTAAAAGTTTTTTAGTCTTTTCCTAACTCCTTGTTTAACATTTTAACATAAGTTTTTACAAAAAACGACAAAAAAATCATGTGTAAATTTTGGATATAGTAAAAAAAATTTTTATTAAGTGAATGTTGACAGAAATAGTAGGGTATAATATACTTAGAAAAGAAAGCCTAGTAATATACTTGGAATTATAAAGAGGTGGTTCAATGAAGCTTTCAACAAAGGGGAGATATGGGCTTAAGGCTATGTTTGAGCTAGCTCTTCATTATGGAGAAGGTCCCGTGCCTTTGAAAAATATAGCTGAAAGTCAAGGCATATCTGAACACTATTTAGAACAGCTAATTGCAGTATTAAGAAAGAATGGACTGACATCTAGTGTAAGAGGAGCTCAAGGCGGATACTTATTAAATAATAGTCCTAAAAACATTACCGTAGGAGATGTTATAAGAGCTTTAGAAGGAGATATTGCACCGGCGGACTGTGTATTAGATGAAAACATAGGCAAGTGTATAAAAGAGGATTTCTGTGTTACCAAAAATGTTTGGATTAAAATTAAAAATAGCATAAACGAAGTAATTGATTCAATTACTTTACAAGATATGGTTGATGATTTTATTAAAACAAATGGCAAGAAAGGATACATGTACTATATTTAGAATTGTACTTAAATGTAATTTTGGTTGGGAGGATGAAAATGATGAGACAAGTTTATCTAGATAATGCGGCAACTACTCCTGTTAAGAAAGAAATTCTCGAAGTAATGATTCCTTATTTTACAGAAAAGTATGGGAATCCATCTAGTATTTATAGACTTGGACAAGAAACTAGGGCTGCTATAGATGAAGCTAGAGAGAAAGTGGCCAAAGTAATAAATGCAAAATCAAGAGAGATTTTTTTTACAGCTGGTGGCTCAGAAGCTGACAATTGGGCAATAAAAGGAGTTGCATTAGCAAATAGAGATAAGGGTAACCATATTATTACTTCAAAAATAGAACATCATGCAGTTCTTCATACATGTAAATATTTAGAAAAAATTGGCTTTAATGTTACTTACTTAGATGTAGATGAAAATGGATTGGTGGATATTGAACAGCTAAAAAATTCTATAACAGCTAAAACTATATTAATTTCAATAATGTTTGCTAATAATGAGATTGGTACAATACAACCAATAAAAGAGATTGGCAATATTGCTAAAGAAAAAAATATCTACTTTCATACAGATGCTGTCCAAGCAATTGGTAATATAGATATTGACGTAGAAGACTTAAACATTGATTTACTCTCTATGTCTGCACATAAGCTTTATGGGCCGAAAGGCGTAGGTGCTCTTTATATAAGACAGGGAGTAAAGATTCACCCATATATACATGGTGGTGCTCAAGAGAAAAACAGAAGGGCTGGAACAGAAAACATTCCTGGCATTGTAGGATTTGGAAGGGCTGTAGAATTAGCTTATGAAACTATTGATGAGCATAATCAAAAGCTTATAAAATTGAGAGACAAATTTATAAAAGATATATATGAAAATATTGATTATGTCAAATTAAATGGACATCCTGAAAAAAGGCTTCCTGGCAATGTGAATTTTTCATTTGAATTTATTGAAGGTGAGGCACTGTTATTGAGCCTAGATATGGTGGGAATAGCAGCATCTAGTGGCTCTGCTTGCACATCAGGTTCACTAGATCCATCACATGTTTTACTAGCCATCGGACTTCCTCATGAAATTGCTCATGGTTCTTTAAGGCTAACATTAGGAGATTTTAATACTGAAGAAGAAATAGACTATGTAGTAGAAAATCTAGTTAAGATAGTTGATAGATTAAGACAAATGTCACCACTATATGAAAATGTAAAGAAAAAATAAGGGGGTAAACCTATGTACTCAGAAAAAGTTATGGAACATTTTATGAACCCAAGAAATGTAGGAGAAATTGAAAATGCAGATGGAGTAGGTCAAGTTGGAAATGCAAAGTGTGGGGATATAATGAAGATGTACTTAAAAATAGAAAATAATACTATTGTAGATGTAAAGTTTAAGACCTTTGGATGCGGATCTGCAATAGCTTCTTCAAGTATGGCTACTGAAATGATAATGGGAAAGACTATCGATGAAGCAATGCAGCTTACAAATAAAGCTGTAGCTCAGGCTTTAGATGGTTTACCTCCAGTAAAAATGCATTGCTCAGTATTAGCTGAACAAGCTATTAAATCAGCTTTATATGATTACTCTAAGAAAAACAATATAGTAATAAAAGGATTAGAAGATTTTAATCCTGATGAAGACGCTCACGATCACAATGAAGATGATCACGACCATATATAATTATTTTTTAAGCTACTGTAATTCAGTAGCTTTTTTTATCTGGAAAAAAAGCACAAATTATATTTGCTTACAATGTGAGATACTAATAATGAGAATTGTTTCAAAGGAGTAATATAATTGAGAAAAGCAAGTGAATTAATTGGACTTCCAATAGTAAGCAAAAAAAATGGAAGTAAAATTGCAACAGTAAAAGAAGTAATATATTCAAAAAAAAAATATAGAGTAATGGGTTTCTTAGTGAGTGAAGGGAATATTTTTAGGGAAGCTAAAATAATTCAATTTAATAATATTGTTTCTATTGGCAAAGATGCTTTAATTGTAAAAAATAAAGCTGTAATAGAAAAACGCAGTATGCTACCAGAAATAAATCAATTAATTAATGAAAAAAAATTAATTGAAGAAGAAATATTAACTGAAGATGGTGAGAGTATAGGTCATGTTAGAGATATTCTAATTGATGGAGAAAAAGGGAAAATCATTGGTTTTATATTAACCGATGGCTTAATTCAAGATCTAAAAGAAGGAAGAAGTGTTTTACCATATTCAACAGGGATAACTTTCGGAGGGAGTTCAATTATTATTAATAGTGAGACAAAAAAAACATTTGACAGATATAAGGAAGATTACAAAAAACTTCTAGAATTACTTTAGGGATTTGTATCAAACTAAATATAAAGATTTTATAAGTGGGGTGAAAATATGAAAGGAAGATTTGTATCAGGAGTTGTAGCGGGTAGCTTAATAGGTGCTACAGCAGGAATGTATGCTATAACTAGGATGAGCCCAAGGCAGAGAAGAAGGATGATGAAAGCAAGCAGAAGAATGATGACAAGTGTAATAAGTAATATGGGATTATTTTAATAAGGCAGCTTAGCTGCCTTTAATTCACATCGAGGGAGCCACATTATGGATAATCTTCTAAAATTAAGTGACTATTTACGAAGTATATTTATTACGGTACTACTTGGGTTAATTATTTATTTCCTAATAAATATTGGCAACAAATACGTAAAACCCGAAAAAAAACTTCAGTTCTCACGTAGGAAAATTATTTTTACTTCTATTATAGTTATTTTACTAGTCATTTTTTATAACCTTTTCAAGGGACCTAGCAAAATAACGGAGATATTTTTGCTAGTATTTTATTCTATAGTTTTTTCATACGTACTTAATCCACTAGTGAATTTAATAGAAAAAAGAGGAATTAAAAGATCCTTTAGCATTTTACTAGTCTATTTACTTTTAATAGCTTTCATTGTTATAGTATCTCTGTCTCTTGTTCCAAAAGTATCTAGTGAGTTTGAAAACTTAGTTAGACTATTACCGAGTTATTTTAATAGAATATATGATTACTTTAATAACACTTTTGAAAAGTATTCAAAACATATAGACAAATTACCTCCAGGGTTTAGAGAAATTAGAGGAATTTTATTAGAAAACTTAAAGGAAATTCAAGCAACACTTCTCAATTATTTAAGAAATATTACTAATTCAGTAATTAGCTTATTTTCAAAAATGATAAGTTTTATTATTGTGCCTATTTTGGCTTTTTATTTTTTGAAAGATAAAGATTATTTTAAGAAAAAAATAATCCTTATGATTCCTAAAAATCAAAGAAATGATATTTTGCAAATCGCTAGAGAAGTAGATATAGTCTTGGGAAAGTTTGTCAGGGGACAGTTACTAGTTTGTGTATATGTTGGAGTTTCAACTTCAATTGCACTACTATTAATTGGTGTGGACTTTGCTATAATTATCGGTTTAGTTGCTGGAATAGCAGATATAATACCATATTTTGGACCTATAATAGGCATTTTTCCCGCATTGGTGTTTGCCATATTAAAGGGTCACATAAAAGTAATTTGGGTTCTTATTTCTTTTACCATTATACAGCAAATAGAGTGTAATGTGGTTGAACCTAAAATTGTTGGAGACAGCATTGGGATTCATCCAGTAATTGTGATGCTTGCATTATTAATAGGTGGTAGTTACTTTGGAATCATTGGTATGCTTTTCGCAATTCCAGTAGCAATAGTTTTGAAGATAGCTTCGGGTTTTATAATTGATAAAATTTCTCGCATATAACTTATATTGACAAAATACAGGTTTTAAAATATAATCCTATCTATAGAACAACCTATTTATTGAATATTAATGCAAAATATAATATTTAACAACTATGAAAGGGATTAGTAAATATTACAAACCTTATAGAGAGAATGCCCTAGGCTGGAAGGTATTTAGGAGAGGATATTGAAGCAACCCTAGAGTTGGAGCCTTGAAAATTTGTAGAGGTTCTCGGTTTATCCGTTATCTTTTAGAGAGACTAGTTTTTAGTAAGTAGGGTGGTACCGCGGGTAAACTCGTCCCTAAGTATAGGATATAGGGGCGAGTTTTTTTTGTTGTTAAAATGTTTGGAAGGGAGACAAGACTATGAAAAAAACAGGATTAAATGATATTAGAAAAGAATTTTTAGATTTTTTTAAAGAAAAAGAGCATTTAGTAGTTCCTAGTTTTTCGTTAGTGCCTAGAAATGACAAGAGCTTACTATTAATAAATGCAGGGATGGCACCACTGAAGCCATACTTTACTGGGGCACAAGAGCCACCTAGAAGAAGGATGGCAACTTGTCAAAAATGTGTTAGAACAGGTGATATTGAAAACGTAGGTAAAACAGCAAGACATGCTACTTTTTTCGAGATGTTAGGTAACTTTTCTTTTGGAGATTACTTTAAAAAAGAAGCTATCGAATGGGCATGGGAATTTATGACTGAAAGAATGGAAATACCAGTAGAAAAACTATGGGTATCAGTTTATGTAGAAGATGATGAGGCTTATGAAATATGGAATAAGCATATCGGAATTAAGTCTGATAGAATTGTTAAACTAGGAAAAGAGGATAACTTTTGGGAACTTGAAGTAGGACCATGTGGCCCTTGTTCTGAAATATATGTAGATAGAGGGGAAAAGTATGGATGCGGCAGCGAAAACTGTAAGCCAGGGTGCGACTGTGATAGATATGTAGAAGTATGGAACCTTGTTTTCTCACAGTTTGATAAAGATGAGGCTGGTAACTATAACCCAGTACCACATCCAAATATAGATACAGGCATGGGACTTGAAAGAATTGCAGCTGTAATGCAAAATGCAGAAAATATATTTTACACAGATGTTGTAAAACTTTTGTTAAGAAAAGTTGAAGAAAAGAGCGGGGCAACTTACGGAGAAAATGAAAAGAAAGACATGTCTATAAGGGTTATAACTGATCATATTAGAGCTATGACTTTCTTAGTTGCTGATGGGGTTATACCAAGCAATGAAGGAAGAGGATATGTTCTAAGAAGATTAATAAGAAGAGCAGCAAGACATGGAAAGTTATTAGGTATAGAAAATGACTTTTTAAATACTCTATCAGAAACAGTAGTTGAATTGTGGGGAGAGGCATATCCAGATTTAGTAGAAAAATTACCTCAAGTTCAGAAAATAATAAAGATTGAGGAAGAAAAGTTTCAAGAAACCATAGATCAAGGAATAAACATACTAAATGAATATATAGACAATATGGTAAAAAATAATGAAAAAGTATTAAATGGTGGAATGGCTTTTAAATTATACGATACCTATGGTTTTCCTCTTGACTTAACTAAAGAAATATTAGAAGAACATAGTTTATCCGTTGATGAAGCCGAGTTTAATTCTGAAATGGAAAAGCAAAGAGAGAGAGCAAGGAAAGCAAGAGAAGAAGGCGACAATCAAGCTTGGGGCAAAGACAGCCTATTATCAATAGATAGCGCAATAAAAACTGAATTTGTTGGATATACTGAATTAGAATTTAACTCAAAAATTGTTGAAGTTTTAAAAGATGGGGATTCAACAAAATTATTAAATTCAAATGAAAAGGGTATAGTATTACTAGATAGAACTCCTTTCTATCCAGAAGGTGGAGGTCAAGTTGGTGATATTGGATTATTAAGAGGAAATGGATTTGTAGCAAGAGTAAATGATACAAAGAAAAATAGCAGCGGACAAATCTTGCATTTTGTGGAAGTGACAGAAGGTACACTTACTAATGGAACTGAAGTTCACTCAGAAATTGATAAACTACAAAGACTATCTACTGCTAGAAATCACTCTGTAACACACTTGCTTCATAAAGCTTTAAAAGAGGTCCTTGGTGAACACGTAAATCAAGCAGGTTCTATGGTAATGACAGATAGGTTGAGATTTGACTTTACTCACTTTGAAGCACTAAAAAAAGAAGAAATTGAGAGAATAGAAGAAATTGTAAATGATAAAATATTTGAGGGATTAGAAGTAAATGCTGTTGAGACAACTCTAGAGGAAGCTAGAAAACAAGGAGCTGCAGCATTATTCGATGAAAAGTATGGGGATGTAGTTAGATTAGTTAAAATTGGAAACTACAGTAAAGAATTATGTGGTGGTACCCATGTTTCAAATTCGAGCCAAATAGGTGTCTTTAAGATACTAAGTGAGTCAGGTATAGCTTCTGGAGTGAGAAGAATAGAAGCTATTACAGGAAAAAAAGCTTATGAGTATTTTGTGGAGATGGATACTCAAATATCTAAAATGACTGATATTCTAAAATCAAATAGAAAAGATATAACAAATAAAGCACAACAAGTAGCTGATGAAACAAAGCTTTTGGAAAAAGAGATTGAAAAACTGAAATCAGATTTGGCTATGTCTAAATTAGATGATATTATTAATGAAAGCTTCGATGTAAATGGAGTTAAAGTTATAGCTAAGAGAATTGATGGAATGGATATGAATAATCTTAGACAATTAGGAGATAAAACAAAAGATTCAATGAGCTCTGTTTTAATTGTTTTTGGCTCTGTATTAGAAGATAAGGTTTCATTAGTGACTATGGCAACAAAAGATTTAGTAAGCAGAGGAATACATGCAGGAAACATTATAAGAGAAGTTGCTAAGGTAACTGGTGGTGGCGGTGGTGGACGTCCAGACATGGCTCAAGCAGGAGGCAAGGATCCATCAAAAATAGATGAAGCTTTAAGTATAGTAAAAGATATTGTAATATCACAGCTTAAGTAGTTTTTTAATAAAAATCTACCTAGTAGGTTTAAATTTTATTCTACTAGGTAGAATTATAATAAATAGGTGTATACAATTAAGAATATATGATATAAATATATAAGGGGGTGTTTTCATGAACAATATTAATCAAACAATGAAGTTCAGTGTTTCAAAGGATAATAAAAGCCAAGCTGAAGAAATATTGTTTTCAGTTTATGAAGCATTAGAAGAAAAAGGATACAATCCAATAAACCAAATAATAGGATACATATTGTCCGGAGATCCTACTTATATAACTAGTCATAAAAACGCAAGGACGTTAATAAGAAAACTGGAAAGAGATGAACTTCTAGAAGAGGTATTTAAAAAATATTTAGGAAAAAAGTAATAGGAGAGGTCTAATTGCTGAATAACTTACAAAAGAAAAGTATGATATTTTTTATCTTATTGCTATTTATGATTTTTTCATCAGTTGCATATGCTGAAGAAACTAATAATAATGAAGAAACTAATATTAATAACAATAAAGTTTTTATGGTTATAGTTAATAGATTATCTTTGGCAGACCTTGATTATATGAGTAATCTAAAATCAATAATTGAAGATGGTAGTATAGGTTTAATGAACACTAGAGGCATTACTAATAATAATGGGGCTGAAGGGTACATTACTATTAATGCTTCATCTAAGGCTTATTCAACCTATGAGACCGCAAACACCTTTAACTTGGACAGGGAAGTCCAAGCTATTTACGAGAGAAGAACAGGAAATACTGTTAAGGGATATAATATTGCAAATATTGAAATTAATAAGCTTAATAATATTAACAATAAAAGCACCTATAACTCTGTAATAGGTGCTTTAGGAGACAATTTACACAATAGTGGCTATAAAACAGCAGTATTTGGTAATTCAGATACTGCTGATAGTTTTATTAGAACCAACTGTCTTATTGCGATAGATAGTAATGGTTTAATAGATTATGGAAATATTGATGATATTCTTGTTAAAGATAGCAGTTACCCTTTCGGCATAAAAACAGACTTTAGTAAAATGCTAATTGAGGTAAAAAATATAAATTCAGATGCTTCATTTTTTGTAATTGAAACAGGAGATCTTGACAGGCTTAGTCAATACAGCAGTAATCTCTCTGAGGAGATGATTTTTAAGCAAAGAGAAAAAATACTGAGAAATATTGATGCATTTATTGGAAACTTATTAAAAGAAGTTATTGGTAACAAGTCTATGTTAATTATAGCTAGTCCAAATTCTCCTGAAGGTAGGATAGATAGCAGTAAGCTTTCACCACTTGTTATCTGGGATGGTGGAGAGCATAAAGGAGTACTTACATCTGGAACTACTAGAAGGAACGGTATAGTTGCAAATATTGACATAGCTCCAACTATTTCAAATTACTTAGATGCTGATAATAATTATTATGTTGGACATGTGATAACTACTGTAAATAATAATGATAAGTTAAGCTTTATTAAACATCTTAACAGTAGAACTAACATGGTATCAAGGCTCAGGGCACCATATTTAAGTTTCTATAGCTATTTAATTATTATCACTTTTATATTGGGGACACTTGTCATGTTTGCAAAAGGGGCCTATTTAAGAAAGACTACGCAAATTATTAAGTTTTTATTATTGTTATTGTTGGTTTTACCAATGGTTTTTCTATTAATTGCTCTCTTTGATATAGTGAATTCTACTGCTTTTTTAATAATTGCTTTTTTACTAACAATAGGTATATTTTTTATTTTGCACTTTATTAATTGCAAAACAAAAGTTGTTTTTTTATTTACTATAACTTACTTAATATTAGTGATAGACTTATTTTTAGGTGGTAATCTATTAAAGTATTCAATACTAAGTTATGACCCAATTATTGGCGCTAGATTTTTTGGTGTTGGTAATGAACTTGTAGGTATTATTTTGGCTACAATGAGTTTACTTACTGCTATTTACATGGAAAAGACAAAAGGGAGAAAAATATTTTTGATAATATTGCCCCTTACGGTTTTGTGCGTTTCTCATCCTAATTTAGGGGCAAATGTAGGGGGAACTATTTCCATATTGTTTACATCACTAATTTTCTTGTTATATATTTTTGATGTAAGAATTGATTTGAAAAAAATAATTATTATTGGTATTATAGTTTTGTTATTTATTTTAGTTATGGGTATAATCGATATTTATATAAATCCTAATCCTACTCATTTAGGCAGAATGCTTATGGAAGTTGCTAAAAGTGGGCCAATGTCAATTGTAAGCGTTGCATTGAGAAAGGTTCAGATGAATATAAAGCTCATGAGAAGCTCCATATGGTCAAAGGTATTATTAATAACTGTTTTAGCAGAAGTTTATATTTTATTAGTGTGTAAGAAACAGCTTAATGATATTATTCAAAATAGTAGGTATGTTTCTATTGGGTTTATTAGCCTACTTATAGGAAGTATTTTAGGATTGTTAGTTAATGATTCAGGAGTTCTTCTAGCGGCTATATCAAATACTTATTTAGTAATTATTTTGATGTATTATATATTGGAGTTAATGAAGGAATATAAGGAAGTGTAATAGTGGAAAATACAATATTATGTAATACAGGAATTAAAGTATCTGAATTGTGCTTTGGGTCATTGACTATTGGTCCTTTACAAGTAAATTTAGATATTTTAGAAGGCGCTCAAATTATTAGCTATGCCTTTAGTAAAGGTATAAATTTTATAGACACAGCAGAGATTTACAATAATTATCAACATATCAAAGAGGCGTTGAAGACAGTAAACAGAAAGGATATTACTATAGCCACAAAATCATATTCTTACTCTAAAGAAACTGCTGAAAAGAGCTTAACAAAGGCTCTAAATGAATTAGATACTGATTATATAGATGTTTTTTTATTACATGAACAGGAAAGCAAACACACAATTCGTGGCCATTATGAAGCTATCGAATACTTTTTAAGAGCTAAAGAAAAGGGAATCATAAGAGCTTTTGGCATATCAACCCATAGAATAGAAGCTGTTTTAGCGGCAAATCAATATAGTGAAATTGAAGTTATACATCCTATAATCAATAAATTAGGCATAGGAATACAGGATGGAAGTGTAAATGAAATGATAGATGCACTGAAAATATCCTACGATTGTGGAAAAGGCATTTATGGTATGAAACCTTTGGGGGGGGGACACTTAATAAAAAGTGTAGAGGAAGCAGTAGATTTTGTCAGAAAAATACCTTATTTACATTCATTTGCCATGGGAATGCAAAGCGAAGACGAAGTAGATGCAAACATAAATTTAATTAATAATGGGTATATACCTGACGATATTAAGCAAAGAATAAAGAAGAAGGAAAGAAAGCTTCATATTTCAGATTGGTGCATAGGTTGCGGGTCATGTGTAGAAACCTGTAAAAACGGTGGTATTCAATTAATAAACAATAAGGCAGTTCCGATTATGGAAAAGTGCGTTCTTTGTGGTTACTGTGCAAGGAAATGTCCAGAGTTTTGCATAAAAGTTATTTAGTTTGGAGGAATCTATGAAAAGAATAATGGGGTTAGATGTGGGGGATAAAACTATTGGTGTAGCAATAAGCGATCCTTTAGGTATTACAGCCCAGGGTATTACAACTATAAGGCGAAAAGGTATCAATAGTGATTTCTTGGAGTTGGAAAAGTTAGTCTCTGAATATGATGTTGAAGAAGTAGTAATTGGGTTACCAAAGAACATGAATAATACTATTGGACCACAAGGAGAAAAGGTATTGCAATTTGTAGAAAAGTTTAACAAGAAATTCAATTTAAAAGTCATATTACAGGATGAAAGACTAACTACAGTATCTGCAGAAAGGTTATTAATAGATGCAGATGTAAGCAGAAAAAAAAGAAAAGATGTTATTGATAAAGTAGCAGCAACTTATATATTAAATTCTTATTTAGAAAAAAATAAAAAAGGAGAATGAGAAAATGCCAAACGATGATAATATTGTTTCTCTAATTGATGAGAATGGTAAAGAACAGAAATTTGAAGTAATGGCTACATTTGATATTGAAGAAGATGAATATGCAGTACTATTTCCATTATCAAAAGATGAATCAGATGAGGGAGCTTATATATTGAGAATGGAATATGACGAAAATGGGGATCTTATGTTAGTCAATATAGAAGACGAAGAAGAGTTTGAGAATGCAGTAGCAGTCTATGAAGCCATTGTAGATGAAATATTGTAGAAAATTTTAACATAATAAAGCTAAATGCTAATGAATTGGCAATAAATATTTACATATCTGTTGACTTTTACATTTTATAATAATAGACTATATATTAGAAAGCAATTAAGCAGGTGGAGCGATGGATAATTTCATTGAAGAACTAAAAATAAAGCTTAAAGATAAAGGATATAAGCTTACAACACAACGAAGAGTTATACTAGATGTTATTTTGGAGAACCATGGAAGGCATTTAAGTCCTGAAGAAATATACGACAATGTAAGGGATAGATATCCCGAGATC